>BFAS01000321.1 GCA_008974985.1 bacterium MnTg02 | reverse complement strand
AGCAAGTTCCTTAGCCATCTTGGTGGAATCTCCCCACGTCGATAACCAGATCGCAACGTCTGTGGCTTTTGAAATGAATGAGCGGAGCCGCCGTGACCATTTCGTTTCTGCCTCAATTCGCTGTTCTGCATGGTTCAGGTGCAACAATTCTTCGTCTTGAATCGAAAGTATCAGTGAATGAAGCGCTGGGTCCCTGTGGCGGACATAAAACAATTGATCTTCCAGGTGTCTATGGACGGCAGCCTCAACCGCGGCTGTACAAATCCAAATACTTTGTCGTCCCAACAGGGCCGTTAGACAACCGAGAACCAGTCCGCCATTGCCCCACAATGCCATGATACGACATGGCCGTGCATTCCGCTCCCGCATGGCGCCACGGAACATCAAGCAATGATTGATTTCGTGACCGAGCGTTTCTTCGAGGAAAGCAACAACATCAGGATACCAGCGGCTTGCAAACCAGAGTTGTGCCCGATAGATGCGTATCGCTCCATATTCGCCAGCATGGTTTACCATCAGAATTCTCGCTATCGTAATCTGTTCCCGCGCATCCATGACCATTGCTCCGGACTCCCTGGCAAGCGTGTAAGATCCAGCCACTCATCCCCATTATCATAGACGCTATACATTCAGTAGGAAGTCGTCATTAGGCAGATTGATGCATGCGCTCACTTCCGCTAGTGGCGCATTTCCACCGTCGGATTTTCAGGCCGTATGCGACTGCGTATAAATCTATTGCAGAAGTGGTTAGGGCAATCCCCTATAACTGCGCCGATACAAAAAACCTCAGAAATTTCAAACTGAGACTCACCCAGGCGGCGCAATGAGCGCCTCCGCGCCATCATCCCAGCGCCACAGATGATCGTTTGTGACATGGGTTCCGCCAAGCCAGCGATCGATCCGGTTGTGCTCCGCGTGATCCGCCTCACCGGCAAGCACGGCTTGCCCCAACTCCGTCAAATAGAGATCGGAGGTGATGAATGCTTTGCGCCGCGTGTCGTCCTGCAGCAATCCGGGCACGAACCTTTCCGGAAGGCCGGTCAGGAGCGGTTCGTCGCATTGAGCGAGACCGGACAGGATCGAGAAAAAACTCCAATCCCCCAAAAAGGCAGCGTCCTCCATATTGAGAACGCGGGCGAAGAGGGGGCCCGGCTTGGCAACGCCGCGATTGATGGAATAAAGGATCTGCCGTTCCGTGCGCGAGACGCCGTTATCGTGGCGGGGCAATTCCTCAAGGGCGCGCTTCAAGGCTTGGCGCAGGAACAAATAGCCTTCAATCGGGCCTTTCGCGGCCTCCTCGAAATCCTTAAGCGTGGTTTGGCGGTAAGCGGTCCAAATCCCCGCCGCCCGGCTCATCATCGTCTCGGATACCGGCAGCTCCAATTCCTTGAACCGAAGGATTGAGTTCGCCTGCTGCGTGCCAAGATAGGTCGGGGCTTGCACCAAGACGACACCGTCCACTCTTTCGCGGGCATCGAGCATCGACAGGATTTGCAGAAGTTGAAGCTGATCGTAAAGATCGTGCTCGAACCAGAGTTCGATCCGCTCATAGTCCTGATGCGCGTCGAGATGGGCATCCCGCGCGGCCATATCGCTCAGAACGCTCGCACGGCTATGGACGACGCCATCGGCCAAATGGTGCGCTCGAATTTCGCGGAGTTCAGCTTCCGTCGGTGTGTCCGGCACAGGGCCTTCATGAAGTACGTCCCGCCAAGGCAGTACCGTCCCATCAATACCGGCTTCGCGCAGGAGGTCCGCGGCGCTATCGCCGTTGGTAATAATAAGCTGAGACATGAATGCAATTACCCTCTGCCGCGATAGGGGGGCACGTCCTGATCCGGCAGCCAGACACCCTCGGGTAGCGTTCCCGTCTGCCAAAACACATCGATCGGAATACCACCGCGCGGATACCAATAGCCGCCAATGCGGAGCCAATGGGGTACGAGCAGATCCGCGATGCGTTTGCCGATCGCTACCGTGCAATCCTCGTGGAATGCGCCATGATTGCGATAGGACGCCAGGAACAATTTTAGAGACTTCGATTCCAGAAGCCAGTCCGCTGGTGCGTAATCAATTATCAAGTGAGCGAAATCCGGTTGACCTGTGATGGGACAAAGGGCTGTGAATTCCGGACAGGTAAAGCGCGCCACATAGTGGGTATCGGCATGCGGATTGGCGACGCGCTCAAGGCGCGCTTCACTGGGCGAAGCGGGAAGGGGGGTCTCTCGCCCAAGTTGGGTCGGCTCACCGGGTTCATCCGCCATGCGATATTAGTCCGATCGATAATTTTCCGACGATTACCAGGATCAACATTTAACGCTTCGGTCCTCGATAAACGCATCCCTCTTTACAGGAATCCCGAGCGATCTCGACCTCGGCGAGGCCTGGAAAATTCTGAGACAACCGGTTCCAGATCCAAGTCGATATGTTCTCCAAGGTCGGATTCTCCAAGCCGTCAATCTCGTTGAGATAATTGTGGTCGAGTTCGTCGCGCAGACCTTGCAAGACCTCCGACATATCATCGAAATGGACAATGAGACCGGTTTCCGGGTCCGGCTCGCCTTCAACGGTTACGCGCACACGGAATGAGTGGCCGTGAACGCGCGAATTGGGATGACCCGGCGGCGCCCCGGGCAGCTTATGAGCCGCCTCCAAATGGAATTCCTTATAGATTTGCATAGGCGCGTCTTAGGTTATTTTTGTTGCTGAGGCTAGGGCTCGCGGAGCTGTCGAATAGCTTACGGAATACCGATCAGTTTATGGGTCTGCAAACTCAGCCGCCATTGCGGGTGCGTCTGGCAATAAGCAATTACTGATTTTGTATTGCGATCGCGCTCGGCGCAATCCATCGGCTGCAGGAAGAAATGGCGAAAGTCCAAATCCCGGAAACGGTCCGGCTCAGCGCCCGCTTGCGGATAGACGAGCTTCAATTCATCGCCCGATGTCTGCACCAGCTGAGCGCCCGCCTTCGGGCTAACGCAAATCCAATCGATGGTCCGGGGCACTGGCAACGTGCCGTTGGATTCGATCGCGATCTCAAAGTCCTGGTTGTGAAGCGCATCGATCAGGGACAGGTCAACTTGCAGCATTGGCTCACCGCCGGTGAGCACAATGAATGGGTTGTCATTTGCACCCCAAACCTTCGTGCAGGCCTCTGCAAGCGCTTCGGCGCTCTCAAACCGGCCACCACCCGGCCCATCGGTACCGACAAAATCCGTATCGCAGAATTGGCACACGGCCTTTTCACGGTCGGCCTCGACGCCAGACCAGAGATTGCAGCCCGCGAAGCGGCAAAAGACGGCGGCACGTCCCGTATTCGCGCCTTCGCCCTGCAATGTGCGATAGATTTCTTTAACAAAGTACATCGTTTGAAATTGTCCAGAGCGCTTTAGGATGTCTCATCAGCTAACTGCGCGGACTCGTTCTCACGCCAGGCGTGAAACCCTCGCGCCCGGAGCTCGCAAGCCGGGCAAGAGCCGCAGCCATAACCCCACTCATACCGTTGGCTCCGATCCCCCTTATAGCAGCTATGGGTGTGCTCGATAATCATGTCGACAAGGGACGGGCCACCAAGTTTGGCGGCAAGCGACCAAGTTTCCGTCTTGTCACGCTGCATCAAGGGAGTCTCGATTTTGAAATCCGCTTCCGTCCCAAGTTGGATAGCCTTGGCGAGCGTTTGCAGCGTCGCGTCGCGGCAATCCGGATAGCCGGAATAGTCCGTCTCACACATGCCGCCAACAAGACGCCCAAGACCGCGCCGATAGCCCAGCGCCGCCGCATAGGTGAAGAACAGAAGATTACGCCCGGGAACAAACGTATTTGGCAAACCGGACCCGGTCATTTCAATTTCGACATCGCGCGTTAGAGCTGTGTTCGAAAGCTGCCCCAGCGCCGGCAATTGCAAGACGTGATCCTCGCCAAGCTTTGCCGCCCATTCAGGGAAGTCCTTACCAATCACATCAAGGACATTTTGCCGGCACTCCAGTTCGACCTTGTGCCGCTGGCCATAGTCAAAGCCAACCGTCTCGACACGCCCATAGCGTGTCAGCGCCCAGGCCAAACAGACGGTGGAATCCTGTCCGCCGGAAAAAAGGACAAGCGCGGCATTATCATCGAGTGGTCTGACGGTCATCACCAACAAATTCGAATAGGGGCTAGGGTCTTTCCGTTTTTGAGTCACTCAAAAACGGACCCTAGTTCTTTGATTTTACGTGCTTCTTTTCGGAAAACCGGTTTCCACTTTATCCGGAAGCACTCTAACAGGCGGATGCACAAAGATTGCTCCAATCCGCCCGACACTGCATAAAGGGGAAAAATTGTGCAATGCGCCAAAGCGCGCACTTTCATGGGGCCGTCGGTTGAGATAAGAACGAACCGGACACCGGCTTGAGAATGACATGGGCCGGATCGCGCCGCAACTCTATCCAAATGCGACAACACGCTGAAAAAGGACGTTTCGTATGACCGCCATCGTGGACATTATTGGCCGGGAAATCTTGGATAGCCGCGGCAATCCGACTGTCGAGGTCGATATCCTCCTCGAGGATGGCTCCATGGGCCGCGCTGGCGTGCCGTCGGGAGCCTCTACCGGTGCCCATGAAGCCCATGAACTCCGGGACGGCGGCAACCGCTATCTCGGCAAGGGCGTCACCCAAGCCGTCGATCGAGTCAATGGCGAAATCTTCGATTGCCTGCAAGGGATGGATGCCGAAGATCAGCGGCGCATCGATGCCGTTCTCAATGATCTGGATGGCACGGCAAATAAAAGCCGGCTCGGCGCTAATGCCATTCTTGGCGTCTCTCTTGCGGTTGCCAAAGCGGCGGCACAAGCAGCCGACCTTCCCGTTTACCGGTACATCGGCGGCACATCGGCGCGCGTTCTACCATTGCCAATGATGAACATCGTCAATGGCGGCGCGCATGCGGATAACCCGATTGATATTCAAGAGTTCATGATTATGCCGGTTTCGGCGCCAACCTGTGCCGAAGCGATCCGTATGGGGTCGGAGATTTTCCATACGCTTCGCAAGGCTCTTCAGGATGCCGGACACAACACCAATGTCGGCGACGAGGGCGGTTTTGCCCCCAACCTCTCATCCACGGACGAGGCGCTGGGCTTTATCATGAAGGCCATCGAAAATGCCGGTTATAAGCCCGGAGAAGATATCTATTTGGCACTCGATTCCGCCTCCACTGAGTTCTTCAAAGACGGGCGCTATGAGATGACCGGCGAGGGCAAGAGCCGCGATGCCGGCGATATGGTGGCCTTTTATTCGGATCTCATCGCCCGCTATCCGATCATTTCCATTGAAGATGGCATGGCCGAAGATGATTGGGATGGCTGGAAGGCGCTGACGGACGCCATAGGCGGGCGCTGCCACCTGGTCGGCGACGATCTATTCGTGACGAATACGGAGCGGCTTAGCGATGGCATCGCAAAAGGTGTCGCCAATGCCATTCTCGTAAAAGTCAATCAAATCGGGACTTTATCCGAAACGCTGGACGCGGTGGACATGGCGCACCGTGCTTCGTATCGCGTTGTGATCTCGCACCGCTCAGGAGAGACCGAAGACGCCACGATCGCCGATCTGGCCGTTGCCACCAATGCCGGACTGATCAAAACCGGCTCGCTTTCCCGCTCGGACCGGCTCGCCAAATACAATCAGCTCATCCGTATTGAGGAAGAGCTGGGGGATACGGCCGAATATGCCGGGGCATCCATCCTTATAAATTCGGTCCAATCATAAATATATCCGAAGAAGAAATGCGGTCATTGATATATCTTTCTTTGAATGTAAGACATAATTCAGAAACAATAAAGATTATTAACCATTATTTATTACGCAATAGAGCGTATAATCTTATTATATATAAATAGTATTGAATTTACATGACGTATACACTTTTTAAATCTTATAGATACCGCCCATTAACCTTAGGTGGCTATCAATTGATCCGTAATGTGGTGTTAAAAGTGTCGAGTGTTGTGTATGCGGTTTTCGTTGCGTTCCTGGCATCCCTCTGGCGTTGTTCCTTTCCTCGTCTCCCTGGGGCTTATTTGCTATTTCGGCTATCACGCCGTTCAGGGAAAGCATGGATTGAAAGCGCGTGCGGAGCTTAATTACCGGATTGAGCGACTTGAGACAGAACTTGCCGGCCTAAGGGCGAAACGCGGTCTGCTTGAGCGCAATGTCGCATTGATGCATCCAAGCAAAATTGACCCGGATATGCTCGACGAGCAAGCGCGACTGCTCCTCAATCTCGCGCATCCTGACGATATTACGATTATGCGTCCCTCTAAGCCGCTGTAATCTCAGGCGGACGGCATCTGAAGTCCAGGTCCTGCGCTTATTTAGGCCAGTTGGGCTAAAGAATATTTGCTGTTCAATGACCGCCGGCGATCTGGCCAAGTCCCTATCTCTCGTGTAAAAATTAGCGTAATGCGGTAATGAGGGAGGCCTGATGCCCGATACCAAAGTGAAAAAATCTCGCGGCGCTGTGCGCCGAAGCATAAGGAAACGCGAGTCGCCATCCTCCAAAGCCAACGGCAAATCAGCCCTAGGGCTTGTCTTTACGCCTAAGCAAGAATTGTTCGCTTTCCGAGAAATGATGCTTATCCGCCGGTTTGAGGAAAAAGCCGGCCAACTCTATGGAATGGGATTTATTGGCGGCTTCTGTCACCTTTATATCGGGCAGGAAGCCGTGGTTGTTGGCATGCGGATGGCCTGCCGCGAAGATGATCAAACCGTCACCACTTACCGGGATCATGGCCATATGCTTGCCTGCGGCATGGATCCCAAAGGCGTCATGGCCGAGCTGATGGGCCGCAAAGGCGGCCATTCCAGGGGCAAAGGCGGGTCCATGCATATGTTCTCCATCGACCAGCATTTCTATGGGGGACACGGCATCGTCGGCGCATCCGCTCCGATTGGAACGGGGCTCGCATTCGCCAATAAGTACCGCGACAGCGATCAAATATGTTTGACCTATTTCGGCGATGGCGCCGCCAATCAGGGTCAGGTCTATGAGAGCTTCAATATGGCCAAGCTCTGGAATCTGCCCGTCGTCTACGTGATCGAGAACAACAGATATGGTATGGGCACAAGCATCGAACGGGCCTCTTCAACCACGGATCTTTATCTGAGAGGCCGAAGCTTCGATATCCCAGGCGAGGCCGTCGACGGCATGGATGTACGCGCGGTCAAGGCGGCGGGAAACAAGGCGGCCAAATGGGTGCGTGAAGGCAACGGCCCCTACATTCTTGAGATGCTGACCTATCGCTACCGCGGACACTCCATGTCGGATCCGGCGAAATACCGCTCAAGGGAAGAGGTCAAGAAGATGCGTCAGGAGCATGATCCTATCGAGCAAGTGCGCATCCGGTTGATCAAAAATGGCCTGGCGCAAGAGGAGGATCTCAAAGCAATCGATTCCGAGATTCGACAAATCGTAAACGAAGCAGCGGATTTTGCTCAAAATGACGCGGAACCCGACGCCTCGGAACTTTATACAAATGTGTTGGTTGACGTCTAGTTCGAGGCTTGCCACCGAGGCCGGCCCTTTAGCGTATTTATTGAGACGCCCAGATCCGAGAGAATAGCCATGCCCACCGAAGTTCTCATGCCCGCGCTTTCGCCAACGATGGAGGAAGGTAAGCTCGCCAAGTGGCTCGTCAGCGAAGGCGACGAGATTGCGCCCGGCGATGTTATCG
This sequence comes from bacterium MnTg02, assembly GCA_008974985.1. GTDB lineage: Bacteria > Pseudomonadota > Alphaproteobacteria > Rhizobiales > BFAS01 > MnTg02. The sequence goes on along the minus strand of BFAS01000321.1, from coordinate 7,898 downwards.
CTGAAATCGAAACGGATAAGGCGACGATGGAAATCGAAGCCGTCGACCAAGGACGGCTTGGCAAAATCCTTATTCGCGAGGGAACGGAAGGCGTTAAGGTCAATACGCCAATTGCCGTTTTGCTTAGCGATGGTGAGGAGGAGGACGGTGGCGCCATGCAGTCCGGATCAAAGGCTCCGAGCGCGGCAGACACACTATCCTCAATTCAATCCCAAATTCGCAAGATCGAGTCCGCGAGAATTGACGCTCCAACTGACGCTCCAACTGAAGGTCCAGTGGCATCGGGAGCGGCCGATATGCGCGACCCAGAGCTCCCCATTGACGCGGAAATAGAAAGCTTAACCGTCCGCGAAGCTTTGCGGGACGCCATGGCGGAAGAGATGCGCCGGGACCGGCTAGTCTTTATCATGGGCGAAGAGGTTGGCGAATATCAAGGCGCATACAAGATCACCCAGGGCCTTCTTGACGAGTTTGGCGACCACCGGGTGATCGACACACCCATTACGGAACATGGTTTTTGCGGCGTTGGTGTGGGCGCAGCGCTTGCTGGCCTCAAGCCAATTGTCGAATTCATGACCTGGAATTTCGGTATGCAGGCGATCGACCAGATTATCAATTCCGCAGCCAAGACGCTTTATATGTCGGGCGGGCAGATGCGATGCCCAATCGTTTTTCGCGGTCCCAATGGCCCCGCCGCGCGCGTTGCCGCCCAGCACAGCCAATGCTTTTCAGCCTGGTATGCGCACATCCCCGGCCTAAAAGTTGTCGCACCCTATTCGGCGGCCGACGCCAAAGGCTTGCTCAAATCCGCCATACGCGATCCAAATCCTGTTGTCTTCCTTGAGCACGAAATCCTTTATGGCCAGAGTTTCGATGTGCCGAAACAGGATGAATGGCTTGTACCGATCGGCAAGGCGCGCGTCGCGCGCGAGGGACGCGATGTCACCATCGTCTCATTTTCGCGGGCGATGAATTATGCTCTGGAAGCCGCGGATATTTTGGCCGCACAAGGTCTAGAGGCGGAGGTCATCGATCTTAGGACACTGAGACCGCTGGACACGCAAACGATCATTAAGTCGCTTCAAAAGACAAATGCCATTGTCGTCGTCGAAGAATCATGGCCTGTTTGCTCCGTCGGATCGGAGATTTGTGCGATCGCAGCGCGCGATGCCTTCGATTATTTGGACGCGCCGCCGGTTTTGGTGGCGGGTGTCGATGTTCCGATGCCATATGCGGCTAATCTAGAAGCTCTCGCCTTACCGACGGCAGAGCAAGTGGTCGCAGCGGTAAAGTCTGTCTGTTATACGGACAAATGACGGATCCGGGACACTATTGTGGAAGCTGTCACTGCGGGGCAATTGCGGTGGAAATAACAACCAGTAGCGCAGTGAAAATTATGCAGCCAAGGGCCTGCCAGTGCAGCTTTTGCCGCCGGCATGGGGCCAGGACCGTCGCCGATCCGCAAGCCCGGGCAACGATCACAGCCCCGGATTCAAATGCGATAACGCGGTACAAATTCGCGAGAAAAACAGCGGATTTTCTGATTTGTGCGACTTGCGGTACTTATATCGCAGCACTTATACAAGATGGAAATGCGGCCAGATCGACAATCAACGTCAACGGTCTTGGCATTGACGCTCTTCGAACGCGCGAACCCCAACCGGTCAGCTACGATGGCGAGACAGTTGATGAGCGTATTGCCCGGCGGAAGCAGCGCTGGATGCCGACTGAGCTGATTTTCGGCCCGCAAACGGCCGAACCTGCGGCAAACTGAGGTCCGAGATATGCCTATTCAGATATTAATGCCCGCGCTCTCGCCGACAATGGAAGACGGGACGCTCGCCAAATGGCTGGTCAAGGAGGGCGATCAGGTCACCGCCGGTGATGTCATTGCCGAGATCGAAACCGATAAGGCAACGATGGAAGTCGAAGCGATCGACGAAGGGCGCGTCGGTAGACTCTTGATAGGCGAGGGAACAGAGCATGTCGCGGTCAACGCACCGATCGCAATCTTGCTTGAAGAGGGTGAAGACCAAGCAATCCTTGAGTCCTTCACCGCGGCGCGTGCAGAAGCAGCACCCGCCGCGACAATGCCGGAAGCGGCCACGGCTCAGTCCACGCTTGTGCCGGAAGAGGCTCTATCGGCGGCAGTACAATCGGTCCAAAATGACAGCACCAACGGTGAGGCGCCTCGAATCGTTGCCAGTCCATTGGCCCGCCGATTGGCAAAGGACAATAATCTTGATCTTACAAAGATTGAAGGCTCTGGACCCAACGGGCGCATCGTCAAGCAAGATATTGAGAATATTCTCGGCGCTGGTCTGCAGACGGAGGAAGAACCTGGCGAAGCGGCGCATCCTGTAGAAACATTTCGGCCTGAGGAGGCCCCTTCACGCGCTGAACCTCCGCGTGGCGAACCTCCACAAGTAGAACTTCCTCGCGCCGGCGAAGTGCTACCCACTGAAGAGCATGCGGAAGAGCTGGATCGAACGGCCGCCGCCTCCGAGCTAGGTGCTCGAGAACCCAGCGCCCCACAACCCAGTGAACCCGTGCGGGCCATGGTGCCGACACAAGTTGTGCGGCCCCTATCGACAGCGCCTTCCGGCATGAGCGATGAGCAGATCCTGTCGCTCTATGATCCTGGCAGCTACGAAATTGTTCCCCTCGACAATATGCGCAAAACCATTGCCAAGCGGCTCGTCGAGGCAAAATCCACAATCCCGCATTTCTATCTATCGATGGATTGCGAGCTTGAGGCCCTTCTTCACGCACGAGAACGGATGAATGAAACCGCGCCGGAAGAGGGTCCCAACGGCTACAGGCTCTCGGTCAACGACTTTGCCATTAAGGCCTTGGCCATGGCGTTGCAGCAGGTCCCGGAAGCCAATGCGACCTGGACGGACCAAGGCATATTAAGACACAAAAGGTCTGATATCGGCGTCGCTGTCTCGGTCGAAGGTGGTCTTTTCACGCCAATTATACGCCATGCCGAACTCAAGAGCCTGTCGGAAATTTCCAACGAAATGCGGGATCTTGCCGGGCGCGCGCGCAAACGCCGCCTTGCGCCCCATGAATATCAAGGGGGCACGACATCGATTTCCAACCTCGGTATGTACGGGGTGAAAAAATTCGAGGCGGTGATTAACCCGCCGCACGCAACCATTCTTGCGATCGGACAGGGAGAGCGGCGGCCGGTTGTCAAGGAAGGGGCGATTCAGGCCGTGACTATGATGTCGGTAACACTCTCCTGCGACCATCGTGTGGTTGACGGCGCGCTGGGCGCTGCGCTACTCGGCGCTTTCAAACAATTTATCGAAGATCCGGTGACGATGCTGGTATAAGCCAGCTAGTCAGAGTAATTCGAGGAAAAGACCGGTGCTGCAGACCACTTCAAAAATAAAATATGTTGTCCTTGGCGTTCTGCCTTTCGTTATCGTCGGCGGCTGCACGCCACTGCCGCCGGGAAGTCACGCCACGGGGGCGACAGGTGTCTCTAAAGTTGGCGGCGTTTGCGCCACACTACGAACCGAACTTCGAACTCATGAGCGGCGGGGCGTGCCATATCGTGCTGAGGCGTTGCGATCCGGAAGTTCAAAATTCTCTCAAAAACAGCGTGATGAAATCGCCAGGTATGAGCAAGTCCTCGGGGACTATCTGTCTCAGAATTGCCACGCGAAAACTCAGTAGCCAATTTGCGTCGGCTGCGTCAGCGGCATTTCTCTAGGGTCTTTTCGTTTTTGATTGAATCCAAAACGGACCCTAGTTCTTTGATTTTACGTGCTTCTCATCGGAAAACCGGTTTCCACTTTATCCGGAAGCACTCTAAAAGAGCTCTCGTCATTTCAAGGGGTGAATCTCGGTATGCCGAAAGACCAATTCGACATTGCCGTCATCGGCGGTGGACCCGGCGGTTATGTCGCTGCAATCCGTGCGGCTCAACTCGGCTTGAAGACAGCCGTAATCGAGCGTGAGCACCTTGGCGGGATTTGTTTAAATTGGGGCTGCATTCCGACCAAGGCTTTGCTGCGCTCTTCGGAAATTTATCATCTGCTGCAAAATCTCGATGCCTATGGTTTTTCTGCGAAAGAAATCTCCTTCGACATCGACAAAATCGTTAAGCGATCGCGCAAAATCGCCAAGAAGCTTTCGGGCGGTGTCGGTTATTTGATGAAGAAGAACAATATCACCGTCATCAATGGCACTGCGAAGCTCGAATCCACTGGCGTCATCAACGTCGTGGATAAGGACCGCAATTCCCTGCCAACTGTCACCGCCGACCACATTATTATCGCAACAGGTGCCCGGGCCCGCACACTTCCCGGATTTGAGACGAATGGCGATCTCATCTGGACATACAAGAAGGCGATGGTTCCAGACCATTTGCCAAAATCAATAATCGTGATCGGATCCGGCGCCATCGGCATCGAATTCGCAAGCTTTTACCGCACCCTTGGCGTCGAAATCACAGTGGTCGAAATCATGGACCGCATCCTGCCTGTAGAAGATGCCGAAATCTCGGCGCTGGCTCGCAAGGCGTTTGAAAAACAGGGAATGACCATCCATACAAATACAACCGTGGGAAATTTGGATGCCGGTAAAGTTTCCGTCGCGGTGACGCTCATGCATACGGATGGCAGACGGCAAAAGCTGACGGCCGATCGGGTTATACTCGCGGTCGGAATTACGGGAAACGTGGAAATGCTCGGTCTTGAGGAAATTGGCGTTACGGTCGACCGGGGACATGTCGTAACCGATGATTGGTGCCGGACGAATATTGATGGCATTTATGCCATCGGAGATGTCTCCGGACAGCCTTGGCTGGCGCACAAAGCCAGTCATGAGGGTATTCTTTGTGTTGAAAAAATAGCCGGCGTGGACGGCCTTCATCCGCTCGATACGACGAATATTCCAGGCTGCACCTATTGCTGGCCGCAAGTGGCCTCGGTGGGCCTCACCGAGCAGCAAGCGAATGAACTTGGGCACGAAGTCCGCGTTGGCCGCTTTCCCTTTCTCGCAAATGGCAAAGCCATCGCGCTGGGTGAGACCGAGGGACTTATCAAAACCGTGTTTGACGAGGCGACAGGCGAACTTCTCGGAGCGCATATGATTGGCGCCGACGTCACTGAGCTTATTCAAGGGTTTGGCATTGCCAAGACGCTTGAAGCCACCGAAACAGACCTCATCCACACCGTCTTCCCGCATCCAACGCTTTCGGAAATGATGCATGAGTCCGTGCTCGACGCCTATGACCGGGTGATCCATCTTTAAATTCGAGCCGTCAATGTGCCCGACAAATGTTGGAATGTTTGCGCCTTCAAACAAACGCGCCTATGTGTAACGGATAATGCCCACACTGATCGACACAGTTAGAAGCGACGGAAAAGACAAATCCTCCCGTCATCCTGAGAAGGCCCACAAGCCCGACACACCAATATTGCGGAAACCCAATTGGATTCGGGTGAAAGCGCCTGGTTCGCCGGTGTATCAGGAAACGCTTAAAATTATGCGCGAGCATAATCTCACTACGGTGTGCGAAGAAGCGGGCTGTCCAAATATTGGCGAATGCTGGTCCAAAAAGCACGCCACCATGATGATCATGGGCGAGACATGCACGCGCGCTTGCGCATTTTGCAATGTTCGCACCGGGCTTCCAGACCCTCTTGATCCGAGCGAGCCCGAAAACGTCGCCAACGCCGTTGCCAAGCTCGGTCTCGAACATGTGGTCGTGACGTCCGTCGACCGCGATGATCTTGCAGACGGCGGTGCGAAACATTTTGCTGATGTCATCCGCGCAATCCGGACGACGTCACCGAAGACAACGATTGAGGTTCTGACGCCCGATTTTTTGCGCAAGAACGGCGCGCTTGAGGTTGTCGTCGCGGCGCGGCCGGACGTCTACAACCACAATCTGGAGACAGTCCCCGCGCTTTATCTCACCATCCGGCCCGGCGCGCGTTATTTCCATTCGCTCCGCCTGTTGCAACAGGTGAAGGAACTTGACGCGTCGATGTTTACAAAATCGGGGATCATGGTGGGGTTTGGCGAAAGCCGTAATGAAGTTCTGCAATTGATGGATGATTTGCGTATCGCCAATGTCGATTTTCTCACCATCGGTCAATATCTTCAGCCGACGCGTAAGCATGCAGCCGTCAATCGTTTCGTAACGCCTGAGGAGTTCGATTCTTATGCGCGGGTGGCCACCGCAAAGGGTTTCCTGCTTGTCTCTTCAAGTCCGCTCACACGGTCGTCATATCATGCCGGCGACGATTTTGCGCGACTGAGGGCCGCCCGCGACGCGACGCTCTCCACGCAGTCTTGAACCCTATCAAAAACTGCTAAGATCTAGCGATGCCGTCCTATCAAACAGTTCGCCATGTTCCCCATTCAGCGGAGAAAATGTTCGCTCTGGTCGCGGACGTTGAATCATATCCCCACTTCGTCCCGCTCTGCCAGAGCCTTAAAATCATTTCCAGGGAGCAAATTGGGTCCCTCGACATGATCATCGCCAACATGACTGTCGCCTACAAATTCTTTCATGAGACCTTCACGAGCCAGGTCCGGTTAAATCCTGATGATTTCGAAATTATCGCGGAACATATCGACGGCCCATTCACGGAGTTTATAAATCGTTGGCGGTTTCACCCCGCAGGTGATGGCGGAACAGAGGTCGAATTCTATATTTCCTATAGCTTTAGGTCCCGGGCGCTCCGTCTTCTCATGGGCTCTGTTTTCGACAAGGCGGTGCGCAAATACACGGCCGCCTTCGAACAACGCGCCGATGAAATTTATGGGACGAATGGCGGTGGCGCTAAAGAAGTGATTCCACAAGATCGAGCGCCTTGATCAGGCTCGCGTGGCGGATGGCCGATCGACCAATATCTCCGAAGAGATTTTTTTGATGGACGATATCGCCGCTCCGGTGTGCGGCCGCAATATGGACGAGCCCGATGGGTCTATCGTCCGAGCCCCCTCCAGGTCCAGCTATTCCGGTGACCGCCACGGCAAGATCCGCGCCGGACTCGCTGAGCGCACCTGCCGCCATGGCCCGGGCCGTTTCCTCGCTGACGGCGCCATACGACGTCAGAATAGTTTCGCTGACCCCCAGCATGTCCATCTTCGCGTCATTGGAGTAGGTGACGAAGCCCCGATCGAAAACATCGGAACTCCCGGCAATGTCTGTCAACGCGGCAGACAGCAGACCACCGGTACAAGATTCAGCAGTCGTGAGCTTGAGCCCCAATTGCCGGCAGCGATCGAGAAGGTGGGCCGCCCGTTCGTGGACATCGCTGTCAAACATTTAGCTCATCTTCCCGCACGCTTCTTAGACATCTTGAGCAATGGCCTCTTCATAAGCCGTCCACACGGTCGCCGATGCCATGGCGGCGATCCCCTCGCGGCGTCCGGCAAAGCCGAGGCGCTCGGTTGTTGTCGCCTTGACGCTCACTTGGCTGATATTGATTTCAAGGATCTCAGCAATCCGTTGGCGCATCTCATCGCGATGCGGCCCAATTTTTGGTGCTTCGCAAATGAGCGTGATATCAACATTTTGGATTTGCCCGCGTTTGGCCTCGACGCGCTGCACCGCGTCGCGCAGAAACACATCCGAGGCCATGCCTGACCATCGTGCATCCGCCGGGGGGAAATGCGAACCGATATCACCATCGCCAACAGCACCTAGTAAAGCGTCGGTGAGGGCATGCAAGCCGACATCCGCATCGGAATGACCTTTGAGTGAGCGGTCGTGCTTGAGCCGAACCCCGCACAGAATCACATGGTCACCATCGCCAAAGGCATGGACATCGAAACCCGACCCGACCCGGACATAACCAGCAACGGGATGTTCTGCCGTTTGCAGCAATTGCTCCGCCAGGAGTAAATCCTCCGCATTTGTCACTTTC
>BFAS01000320.1 GCA_008974985.1 bacterium MnTg02 | reverse complement strand
GCGGCCGCCGGCGTCGGCGTAACGGAAGCCGGCTACATTCTTCTGCGGTTACCGCTTGAAGTTCGCGACCTCTTCGAGGAGTGGCTTCGTGCTGAGTTTCCTGACCGCGCCAAGCGTGTATTCACGATTTTGCGGACCATGCGCGGTGGCAAGGATTACAACGCCAAGTGGGGCGAGCGGATGACGGGCAATGGGCCCTACGCCGCACAGATCTCTAAGCGGTTCGCGATTGCCCTAAAACGATGTTGCTTGAATAGGAAACGTCTGGATCTCAGAACCGATCTCTTCACGCCACCTGTTGCCGCGGGCATGCAAATCCCTCTTTTTTGACAGATCGCCGGCTGACAGGGCAAGGTCCACTCATGCCAAAGAGCGATTCTCGATATTTTCCGTGCTTCGATTTAGAGCAAAGCCTGGCGCGCGCATCCGGGACGCCGATCGCTGGCGTCGACGAAGCCGGACGCGGGCCTTGGGCAGGTCCTGTCGTGGCGGCGGCCGCAATTCTCGATCCAAATAATATCCCCGGTGGGCTGAACGACTCCAAGAAGCTTACGCCCAATGAACGCGATAGGCTTTTCGATATCATCCAAGCAACGGCGAAGATTGCAGTGGGCATTGTCAATGTCGGTGAGATCGATCGGCGCAATATCCTGCAAGCCACTCTTCTCGCCATGCGCGAAGCCGTCCTTGGCCTCCCGCTGTCACCTGCGGGCGTGCTTATTGATGGCAACAAATGTCCCGACCTGCCCTGCCCCGCACACGCGATCGTAAAAGGCGACGGCCGCTCGTTTTCGATCGCCGCCGCCTCGATTATCGCGAAAGTCACGCGGGATCGCATTATGGTCCGGCTGGCAGCCGAATATCCCGGTTATGGGTGGGAAAGGAACAAGGGCTACGGCACGCCGGAGCATCGCACGGCCCTTGCGCGGCTCGGAGTAACGATCCATCACCGCAGGTCATTCCGCCCGGTCCAGCATGCGCTGGCCAGCCTAAACGCCGGATCTTCCGGCTAAAGCTATAAAAATTAACGAAAAATTAACCATCTAGACATCAGCATACAAGCTCGCTAGGCATCGGCCTCTTTTGGGGCTGAATTGTTGTGTTTTATGCGTATCGTAATGTTGTGTTGTTGAAGTGAGAGTTGCGTCCCATGGGTAAGTCCCATCTGTCCCCATCCGTAGATCGCATTTTGGTCGGTGAGTGCACGCGTGAGCTGAATAAGCTCCCGGAACAATCCGTCGACCTGATATTCGCGGATCCCCCCTATAATCTACAGCTCGAAGGCGAACTTCTTCGTCCCAATAACAGCCGCGTCGACGGCGTCGACGATGAATGGGACAAATTTGCAAGCTTCCAGACCTACGACCGTTTCACTGAGGAATGGCTCACGGCTTGCCGCCGCGTCCTAAAGCCGTCGGGCACGCTTTGGGTGATCGGTTCCTACCACAATATTTTTCGCGTTGGCGCCAAGCTTCAGGATATTGGCTATTGGATTTTAAACGATGTCGTTTGGCGGAAAACCAATCCGATGCCCAATTTTCGCGGACGCCGCTTCACCAATGCCCATGAAACCATGATATGGGCGGCCCGCGATTCGGAAACCCGCTACACTTTCAATTATGAAGCGATGAAAGCCCTAAACGACGATCTGCAAATGCGCTCCGACTGGCTTATGCCCATTTGTGCTGGCCCCGAACGCCTCAAGGATGAAACGGGAAAGAAAGCTCATCCGACACAAAAGCCGGAAGCGCTGCTGCACCGTATTATCCTCGCAGCGTCTAATCCAGGCGATGTGGTTCTCGATCCCTTCTTTGGAACCGGAACGACGGGCGCCGTGGCGAAACGCCTCGGCCGGAAATGGATTGGAATCGAGCGCGAGCAACGTTATGCGGACATCGCACGCGAACGGATCAACAAGGTGCAGCCCCACGCACCGGATACTCTAAAAGTCACTCGCAGCAAGCGCGCTGCGCCGCGCGTGCCGTTTGGCACGATCGTCGAGCTCGGCATTTTAGAGCCGGGGAGCCGCCTCTGCGATCCACGACGGAAGCATTCGGCGGAAGTTCGCGCAGATGGAACGCTCGCCTGTTCGAATGCGCAAGGATCAATCCACAAGATGGGCGCTCACGTTCAAGGAGCCGATGCCTGCAACGGCTGGACCTTCTGGCACTTCGAGGCCGATGGCAAGCTGGTCCCCATTGATGTGCTGCGCCAGGAAGCCCGCGTGCAACTGGGGTTGCAAGCAGCAGCCGAATAGACGCCCGATATCCCGGATATAATACCAGAGGAAATTATGATTGACTCTTAATTTCCTATGGCAAGCGCGACTGCGTGGCCTGCACCCTATGGTGCGTAAGCCTAAATGGCGTCTGAACCCCCATCGGTCATTCCCGATGGCCGATGGCATAATGTCCTAACTTGGCGTCTCGTGCAGACCGTGCGCGACAACTTTACGCATAACACTCGGCAGAGCCTGCCCCTTTAATTCGCCTCGGCGCACCCAGCGGCACCGCGCCGGCTGGGCCCAAAGATTGAGTGGTGTTTCCCTTGGGATCACGGCTCGAAAAATCTCCAGTTCCAAGCGGAAATGCGTGAACGTATGCGTAACCAATCCCCGTACGCGGCACCAATCGGCGCGCACCGGCACAAGGCCCGCATGTTCATCCTCCGGCGGCACATCGTCGGTCCATGGCGACGACGGCACCTCCATCATTCCACCCAGCAAACCCTCTTGAGGGCGCTCGCGCAGCAAGACATATCCGTCTTCTCGCAACGCAAGAAAGGCGACGCCCCGGCGCACTGGCCGCGCCGCCTTCGGCTTGCGCATCGGCAGTCGCGCTGCGATTCCCTGCGCTTGCGCAACGCAATGGCCAATCAACGGGCAGAGCATGCAAGACGGCTTTCTCGGTGAGCAAATGGTTGCCCCGAGATCCATGATCGCCTGCGCATAATCTCCCGGCCGATGGCGGGGCGTAAGATCGGCCGCCAGCTCCTTAAGGTGAGGTTTGCCATCGGGAAGCGGCGTCTCTACGGCGTAGAGCCGGGTAACGACGCGCTCGACATTTCCGTCAACCACGGTCGCCGGATGATAGAAGGCGATCGCAACGATCGCGGCCGCCGTATAAGGCCCGATCCCGGGAAGCTCAAGCAGCTCTTTCTCCGTTTCAGGAAAACAGGCCTTATGGCGCTCGACAATGAGTTGAGCGCATTGATGTAGATTGCGCGCGCGGGAATAATAGCCGAGCCCGGCCCAAGCTTTGAGCACGTCTTCGCGCTCCGCCGCCGCAAGCTCCTCCACCGCCGGCCACAAAGATATGAACTTGTTGAAAAAAGGAATGACCGCCTTAACCGTGGTCTGCTGTAGCATGATCTCACTGAGCCAAACCCGATAGGGATCCGGCCTTTGCCCCGGGGCGTAGCGCCAAGGCAAATCACGCCGTTCTTCGTCATACCAATCCAGCAAAACGTCGGAGACGGTCGGCTGGTTCTGTGGCGCTATCGCCACGTTTCGCTGGTGATATCGCAATTCGCTGCTGCCTTGTTTCATGCGAATCAGTCATACGATGGTAACCGGTCCTTGGCTCATATGGCGACTCCAATGAAACAAAATCGTAAGCAAAGTGAAATACATCAGTACCGGTCCCCAGGGGGCCCCTTGAGCGGTCGAAGGGCGCGCGCGGGTTTGGCGGCGAAATCCATCGGATCATTCGTGCCGCGCTTGACGCTTCCGGCCTTTCAACGATTTGGCTTTCCTGCCGCCGCCATTGTGACCGATTGGGAAGCGATAGCCGGTCCAGAGCTTGCCCGTTTCACAGTCCCGGAACGGCTTAGATGGCCGCGCGCACCTGATCATGCGGCTGGCGACGAATTCGATTCAGGATCACAGAGCACCCAAAGACGGGGGGCCACATTGGTTCTCCGCGTCGACGGCCCGCGCGCGATCGAAGTCCAATTTATGGCCGGACAGATCATAGAGCGGATCAATGTCTATTTCGGCTACAAAGCCGTATCTGAATTGCGCATTCTTCAAGCTCCACTGCCAGCGCACGATCAGGAGCGGGCGGCAAAGCACGAAAAGACACGACCTCGATCGCCTGCGAACCTGCCTGGCATCGACAATCCAAAGCTGCGCCATGCTTTAGAACGCCTGTCCTCTCATATAAAATCACCCAGCTAGTGGTTCGACCCAAACATTTGAGACCGGTGCCCGGTGGGCTCCTGTTTGAAAAAGTTGAGCCATAAGAAGAAGATGCCTAGTGGCAGGGGCCGAGACTGAGGGTACGGAAGTGTCGGCGTCATACCACTAGGACTTAGACCGATCAGATAACATCGGATAATCATGACTGTTTTCTTTTTTCGCAATGAGCTCGGATGCCGCGGCCGTTGCAGCTGGATGGCTTTGTAAATTCCTCTTGAGGTTGGCGTCCGCGGCATTGCCTTATTCGAACCGAATGCCCATGATAATGGCGAGACGGGCGTTTAGAGCCTATTTTTGATTGGAAATTAGCCGTGGACGATGTCGGGAGCAAAATGTGACGAGCGACAATAAGAGTGACGATACAAGCGACGATAAAAGTGCCGGCGGAATGTTTGACAAACGCAACTTCCTAATCGCCGGTATTGCCGTCCTGGCCGTTGGCTTGGCAGCCGTCGCTTACATTACATCGACGCCAGGAGAAAAGTCTGAGCCGTCTGCCGTCGAATCAAGCGGCGATGGGCTGATGGCCAAAGGTCCTTTGGAGGAAAATATTCTCGGCGCCGTCGACGCACCTGTGACGATAATTGAATATTCTTCGATGACCTGTCCCCACTGCGCGACTTTTCACAAGCAAACACTGCCTGCGTTAAAGAAAAAATATATCGAGACCGGCAAGGTCCGCTATATCATTCGCGAATTTCCGCTAGATAACCTCGCTTTGGCAGCATTCATGCTCGCCCGCTGCGCTGGACCGAAAAAATACTTCCCCTTGGTCGAAGAACTTTATGCGCAACAGAAAAATTGGGCCTTCGGCGAAGGCAATCGGCGCACTGAACTTTTGAAAATGGCAAAGCATGCTGGATTCACTGAGGAAAGCTTCGACAAATGCCTGGCAGACCAAAAACTTATCGATGGCTTGAGATGGGTGAAAGACAGAGGCAACGAGAAATTTGAAGTGAATTCAACACCCACTTTCTTTGTCAACGGAGAGAAGCTCAAAGGTTCGCAAAAATTTTCGGCTTTCGAAAAAGTGATCGAGCCCCTTCTGTAAACGCTTACCGTCGCGAGGAAGAGTTTTTGAGCCAATTGTGCGGATTCGAAAATCTGCTTATTGCCGATCCGGTTTGTCGCATAACCAACAAAATGTAGAGTAATATTTCCCAAACGAACCTGGGTTGGTGAATGTAAGTGTGAGGCGTCGGCCGTTCCGGTGAGCGAAAGCAGAATGGCTCAGAACCGAAGTTCACTTCATTGATTGCTCGGCAAGTCATTGGGCAGAATTGCAAAGGGGTTTAGCGAATCGTGGCTATCGACCGGCGTAGCGTTTTGGCGGGACTATCCGCTTCGGCCTTAACCGGTCTGGCAGGGTGTTCCGGCACGCAACCCGGCGGATTTAGCTTTGCGAATTCCGGCTTTCAAACGGGAAATGCGTCTGAAAAGCAGCCGGATATCGTTCTCAATGCAGACGGCACCCCGAAACTTGAGGACTTGATGAAGGCGGGACCGCTTGGCGAAAAGTCACTAGGCCAGCCAAACGCCCCGGTCACCATGATCAAGTATGCCTCTCTCACCTGCCCATATTGCCGTGCGTTTCATACGAAAACCTTTCCCGAGCTGAAGCGCCGCTATATCGATACCGGCAAGATACGCTATATTTTGCGGGAATTTCCCATTGGCCATGCGTCGGGAGCAGCGACTGTTGTCATGCGCTGTATCGGCCAAAATGATGACCGCAAATATTTTGAAATTTACGACCTCTACCTCACCAAACAGCATCTCTGGGTTTCTCTGGAAGTCCGAAAAGACGCGATTTATAAAATTGTTGCTCCGCTGGGGATAACCCGCAAGACATTTGACACATGCTTCGAGAATCAAAACATTGTTGCAGGATTGAAATGGGTCAAACAGCGGGGGCGGCAACTCGGCGTGATCGGAACACCGACATTTTTCATAAATGGGAAAAAAGCCCGGTCGGTGCTTACGATTGGCGAAATCCAGAAGATGGTCCAGCCATACCTGTCATAAGGCAGATCGAGGGAATGTGAAATCCGGCCTCGTTTTGTCTTAATCACGTCTTCCCCATGTCCGATCCCGAGCAGACGATATCTCTTCAGGTGATATATCATGCAAATATCGCGCCTTAGACTGATTGGATTTAAGTCGTTCGTCGAGCCGGTCGATCTCGCGATCGAACGCGGTCTGACCGGTGTTGTTGGACCGAATGGCTGCGGCAAATCTAATCTGCTCGAAGCCCTCAGATGGGTGATGGGCGAGACGTCCTACAAAACCATGCGCGGATCGACCATGGAGGACGTAATTTTTGCGGGGACGCAAAGCCGCCCAGCGCGCAATTCAGCCGAAGTCACTATATTTCTCGATAACTCCAAACGAACAGCACCCGCCGATTTTAACGATAGCGATACATTGGAAGTCACCCGGCGCATCGAACGCGACATCGGCTCGGCCTACAAGATCAATGGTAAGGATGTCCGGGCGCGGGACGTCCAACTCCTTTTCGCCGACGCCTCAACGGGTGCGCGCTCTCCCGCCCTCGTTCAGCAAGGCCAGATCGGCGAGATCGTCAACTCCAAACCGCAAGCGCGGCGCCGGATTCTTGAAGACGCCGCTGGCATTACCGGTCTTCACAGCCGCCGCCATGAGGCCGAACTGCGGCTGCGGGCCGCGGAGAATAATCTAGAACGCCTCCAGGACATTATGGGGCAAATTCACTCCCGGCTTTCAAGTTTGAAGCGGCAAACCCGCCAAGCCGCGCGTTACAAGGAGCTTTCCACACTCATTCAGCAGTCCGAAGCCATTCAATTCCACCTGAATTGGACCGCGGCGGGTAAGGCAGTCACTGCCGAGGAGACCGCGCTTCAAGACGTGCTCAAAGAGGTTGGCACCCTTACGCAAAAAGAGAGCGCGGCGTTGCGTGAGCAGACGGATGCTGCCGAAACCCTGCAGCCACTTCGCAACGAAGAGGTTAAATGTGCCGCCGCCCTCAATCGCTTTTCTGTGGAACGCGATGCTCTGGACCGGGAAGAGGCGCGCATGGTGGAGCGTCAGAAAGAATTGTCGAGCCAGCTCCAGCAATTCGAAGCCGACCTGCAGCGCGAGCAAAGGCTGATTTCCGAGGCCAAGGATCTTCTTACGCGCCTTGGAGAGGAGCAATCGACTCTCAGCGCATCCATGGAAGGCTCGGCGGAGACATCGGAAGCGGCACGGATCACACTTGAAGCTTCCAAGAGCACGCTGTCGGAGGCGGAAGCCGCCCATGGCGAAGCCACGGCGGAAGCGGCTGAGCTCAAAGCGCGGCGGCAACAGCTTGAGACAACGCGCGCGGAACTCGCGGAGCAGAATAGTGTTTGGGATGCGCAAAGGTCAGAACTTCAGCGGCAGCTTGACGCACTCGAAGGTTCGAGTGCTGAGCTTGCGGAATTCGACCAACTGAGCGCGGGCATTGAATCTGGTGCTCTAAAGCTTACCGAACTCGAAGCCCAAATTGTTGAGACCGAGCAAAACCATGATGAGGCGAAAGAGTCCTATGAGGAGCTGCGCAAACTCTCAAATTCGGCGCGGCTGAAAGCACAAAATCTGCAAACCGAAGTCCAAACCCTGACCAAATTGCTGATGCCATCGGAGGCTGATGAGTGGCCACCCATTGTCGATGAAATTCGCGTCACCCCCGGTTATGAAATGGCGCTTGCAGCCGCTCTAGGTGACGATCTGGATGCGCCCGTGAATGAGCAAGCTCCGGTACATTGGACGAAGTTGGCCGGCGCCGGTGACGATGCACTTGCCGAGAATATCCAGCCTCTCACGCAATTTGTTGAGGCCCCGCCCGAACTGGCGCGCCGGCTGGCGCAAATTGGCATTGTCGATCATCATGACGGGCGGCGGGCTCAACAGGCTCTTAAGCCTGGACAGCGCCTGGTTTCCCGCGACGGCGATTTATGGCGATGGGACGGCTATACCGCCGCCGCCAATGCCGCTACGGCCGCCGCAAAGCGCCTTGCCGAACGTAACCGCCTCGAAAGTTTGCAGCTGGAAATGCAGGATGCACTGGCAGCCGCTGCAACAGCGGAACAAAATCAAACGGAGGCAGACGCGCGGGCACGTCAGTTCGACGCGGACGTCAAGCACCTGCGGCTCGCCTGGCGCGAATTGCAGAGCCAAATAGAAGGGTCGCGCAAAAGCTTTGCTGATGCCGAACGCAGGCAGCAAGAGCGCAAAGCCAATTTGTCCGCATTGCAAGACTCTTGCACCCGGCTTGATGAGTCGCTTAAAGACCTTACAGACCGGCGGTCGGCGACGGATACCGCACTCACAGCACTCGAAGATGCCGCCACACTCGAACACAAACTCGCGGCAACGGAATCTACGCTGACCGAAAATCGCACGGCCTATATGGCCGCGCAATCGACCCTTGATGGGCTCGAACGGGAAGCCAGTCTCGGGCGGGATCGGCTTAATACGATAGCGGAAGAAACATCCCGCTGGTCGAAGCGCACCAATGGCGCCGAGAGCCAGACCGCCTTGTTAGCGGACCGCATAAGCAAGACCGGGACGGAACTAGACACTCTCAAGGATCTTCCGGGTCAAGTTGCGGAACGCAGGAGTAAGCTGTTATCCGAAATCAGCCGGGCGGAGAGCACAAGAAAGCAAGCAGCCGACGCGCTGGCGGAAGCAGAAAACCGGCTTCGAGATTGTCAGCAGAGCCACAGGGACGTTCAAGTAAATTTGGCCGCAGCCCGCGAGAACCGGGCCCGGATTGAAGCACGCCTTGAAGCGGCGCGTGACCGCCGCGCGGATCAGGCCCGGCAAATCCGGGATGGGCTCGGTTGTGCCCCTGAGGATTGTCTCAAAATGGGTGGCCTGGACAATAGCGCGGATCTTCCTGACAACGGTGAGATCGAAACCCGCCTGCAAAAACTCAAATCCGACCGGGAGCGTTTGGGCGGCGTCAATCTGCGCGCTGACGAAGAAGCCACCGAGCTCAGCAACCAGTACGATGAAATGGATCGTGAAAAAACCGATCTGGAAGAGGCTATCGCACGTCTTCGGCAAGGCATTTCCAACCTGAACCGGGAAGGCCGGAAACGGCTGCTTGAGGCCTTCGAGATCGTGAACGATCACTTCCGCCGCTTGTTCACGGTTCTTTTTGGAGGCGGCGAGGCGGAACTTCAGCTTGTGGAATCCGATGATCCGCTCGAAGCCGGTTTGGAAATCCTCGCGCGCCCACCCGGCAAAAAACCGCAGGTTCTGACACTTTTGTCAGGCGGCGAAAAAGCGCTGACCGCTATGTCGCTCATCTTTGCGGTATTCCTGACAAATCCTTCGCCCATTTGCGTATTGGATGAGGTCGACGCACCGCTCGATGATTCCAACGTCGATCGTTTTTGCACCTTGTTGGAAGACATGGCCAAGACCACCAATACGCGTTTTCTCGTCATCACCCATCATCCGATGACCATGGCGCGGGTAAACAGACTCTTTGGTGTAACAATGTCTGAACGCGGTATTAGCCAGCTCGTTTCTGTCGACCTGGCAACGGCTGAAAGCTTCCGCGAAGCAAGTTGATGCGCGGATGGGCGGCAGCACTCTATTCGGGCGGCGCCCTTCGCAAAATTGTCCGCGCATCCCAAGAACGCTGTGCCGCGAACGAAACGGACACTTTCCGCGACATTTTACCCCGCAAACCACATATATTTCAATGGGTTAGCGCCGCTCCAGCTGCCTTGACACTCGTCTGGCGGCGCTCTATTGTGCCCCGGCTTTACAGAGATCCTGCAGGATTAAGATGGGGCCAGTTAAAGGACCGAGACTATGGGCAATGATCGCAGCCCGAAATCGTCCAATCGACTGAGGGAATTCGACAAGCGTCTTCAACGCGCTCAAGACTCAATCCAGGAGAAACAGGGACCTAAACCGAACCAGCAATCCGCGATGGGCGCCGCATTTCACATAGCGACCGAACTGATCGTGGCTGTTGCCCTGGGTGTTGGGATCGGCTGGGGATTGGATAGCTGGCTCGAGACCAAACCGGTTTTTCTTCTGATTTTCTTCTGTCTCGGATCCGCAGCAGGCGTCATGAATGTCATCCGGCTCTCCAAACCGGGTGGAACCGAAAACCGTTCTGGACCAGAATAGCAGTGGCCCGAGTTCGGTTGAACGACGAGATCGGATCAATGATGCGCCGATCGGCGCGTGAACTATTGAGAGGTAGGCTCTGTGGCGGCTAACCAAGAGGGTCAAGGCAGCGAAGGTGGATTGGCGCTCGATCCGATGCATCAATTCGAAATCGAGCGGCTGCTACCAATCAAATTTGGTGGCCTCGATGCATCTTTCACCAATTCAAGCTTGTGGATGGTGTTAGGCGTGTTCTTAGTCTCGCTCCTGTTGCTTGCCGGATCCAAGAAAATCGTACCGGGCCGCTTGCAGTCCGTCGGCGAAATCCTGTTTGAATTTATTTCCAACATGGTGCGCGATACGATGGGCGAAGAGGGCCGCAAATTCTTCCCCTTCATCTTCACGCTGTTCATGTTCGTGCTCATAAGTAATCTGCTTGGCATGGTCCCTTATTCTTTCACGGTTACCAGCCACATTATTGTAACGTTCGCCCTTGCGCTTACCGTCTGGCTCGGCGCAACGATTTACGGTTTTTACAAAAATGGCTTGGGTTATTTGAAGCTTTTCGCACCGCCCGGCACGCCAATGGCGATGCTTCCTATTCTCGTGCCGATCGAAATCATTTCGTACTTTACCCGGCCGATCAGTCTGTCGGTTCGCCTATTCGCCAACATGATGGCCGGCCATACCATGCTGAAAGTCTTCGGCGCGTTCGTGGCGGCGCTCGGCTGGGCCGGTATAGTGCCCCTTGTCGTGATGGTTGGCTTTACAGGTCTTGAGATTCTAGTCGCATTCTTGCAAGCATTCATTTTTGCAATTCTATCCTGCATGTATATCAACGACGCACTTCATCCACAGCACTAACCAATCCAAATTCACCTGCTTAACGCTTTTCAAGGAGATTTAAATATGGAACCAGAAGCCGCAAAACTCATTGGCGCGGGCATCGCTGCCGTAGCCATGGCGGGCGCCGGTGTCGGCATTGGTAATATTTTTGGAAGCTACCTTCAGGGCGCCCTACGCAATCCTTCGGCGGCTGATAGCCAGCGGACGAACCTCTTTATTGGTTTCGCCCTCGCCGAGGCAACGGGTCTGTTTGGTCTGTTGATCAGTTTCATTCTGCTATTCGGCGTTTAACCACCTGCTGCGATCCTTCGGACGCTTTAAATCTCCGGAGGACGACGCAGCCGGTTACTTATTGAGCGATGATCCATGCCGCAGCTTGACGTTCACGATTTCGCACCGCAGCTCATCTGGCTCGCCATCACTTTTGTCACGCTTTACATCCTCATGGCACGCACGGCTTTGCCGAAGATCGCAAACGTGATTGAGGAAAGGCGGGACCGCATCAGCCGCGATCTTGACGAGGCGGCACAGCTTAAATCCGATACGGACAAAGCGATTGCGAGCTATGAGCAAGCCCTGGCCGAGGCCCGCCAAAAAGCACATGCTATTGCGCAGGAGGCGCGTGACAAGCTCAATGCCGAGATCGAGCGAGAACGCCAAGACGTCGACCGGAAAATTGCTGAGAAAGTTTCCGCTGCCGAAGCGCGCATTGCAGACGCGACTTCCGCGGCGTTGGAACATGTCAACGCGATCGCTCAGGAAACAATCGGAGCGATCGTAGACACACTCATTGGCGCCCAACCATCACAAGATGAAATATCCGCGGCGATCAACAGCGCGCAAAAGCAAAAATAAATGGCGTAGGGGCAAAGCATATGTCTGATCCAACCTTTTGGGTTGCAATTTCTTTTTTCGGCTTTATTGGGCTCTTGGTCTATCTCAAAGTCCCTGGAATGGTCGCGAAGGCGCTCGATGACCGGGCGGATGCGATCCGCACTGAACTCGACGAAGCCCGTAAGCTACGCGAAGAGGCGAGAGCCCTCCTCGCCGATTACCAGCGCAAACAAAAAGAAGCCGAGAAAAGCGCCGATGAGATCGTGACTCAGGCGCGCAAAGAGGCCGAAATCTTGGCAGCCGAGATGCGCCAGGCCTTGCAGGACTCTCTTGAAAAGCGTGGCAAACTCGCCGAAGAGAAAATCGCTCTCGCCGAAGTGCAAGCCATCGGTGAAGTCCGTGCGGCGGCAGTCGACATGGCCATCTCTGCTGCTGAAAAACTCATCGGCGATAAGCTTTCAGAACAGGATGCCGAGCGCTTAATCGATCAAAGCATTCAAGACGTCAAATCGAAGCTCAATTAGCGCCCAGCCCCTTAGGGGATCAATAGTCCGCGCCGGCGCCGTTTTCGGAAGGCCGCGGCTCCTGTTATTCCGCGGCTTGCGCTTGTGTCTTGTCACGCCATCTTAACACCGGATTTCTGGCAGCCTGTGTCTCGTCGAGCCTGCGGCGCGGCGTGTAAACCGGTGCGTCCTGGAATTTCTTCTGATTCCCGTCGAGCGCCTCACGGCACAACTCTCTCATTGTCGAAATAAATAGATCCAAGCTCGCCCGAGATTCGGATTCCGTAGGTTCAACAAGCATCGCCCCGTGCGCCACAAGCGGGAAATAAATCGTCATTGGATGATACCCCTCATCAATCAGCGCCTTGGCAAAATCAAGGGTGGTAACGCCAGTATCATTCAGAAATTGATCGTCGAACAGGACTTCATGCATACAGATCTGATCGCCATAGGGCTGGCTCATGAGATCCTTGAGCGAAGCGCGAACATAATTCGCATTGAGGACGGCGTCTTCGGAAGCTTGTCTCAACCCGTCACTGCCGTGGCTCAACATATAGCTCATGGCCCGCACAAACATGCCCATCTGTCCATGAAATGCGGTCAATCGTCCAAACGCTTCGCCCGCCCCCTCTTTGCCGGTGGAAGCTGCTGTCTCCAACAAGCGATATGTATCTCCATCGCGAACAATGCGTGGCAAAGGCGCGTAGGGCGCGAGCGCTTTCGAGAACACGACAGGACCTGAACCCGGTCCGCCGCCGCCATGAGGTGTCGAAAAAGTCTTATGGAGATTGAGATGCATCGCATCGATGCCGAGATCTCCCGGCCGCGCCTTGCCGACGATGGCATTGAAGTTCGCGCCGTCACAGTAGAAATATGCCCCGGCCTCATGAATAGCCTCA
Organism: bacterium MnTg02; assembly: GCA_008974985.1. Lineage (GTDB taxonomy): Bacteria > Pseudomonadota > Alphaproteobacteria > Rhizobiales > BFAS01 > MnTg02. The sequence continues at coordinate 13,668 of BFAS01000320.1, read as the reverse complement.
GCAATTTCGACGATTTCGCCTTCGAAGAGACCGCATGTATTGGGGTTGGTCAACATGAGACCCACGACATCGTCTGCGAGTACGTTGCGAACCGCCGATACGCTGACACGTCCATCGTCGCGGGCGGGAATTGTTCTGACATCGTAACCGAGCAGTGCTGCGGTGGCGGGGTTTGTGCCGTGCGCCGATTCCGGGACGAGAACGACGGAACGGTCACGTCCATGAGCCGCGTGAGCCGTCTTGATCGCGATCATGCCACAAAGCTCGCCATGGGCGCCCGCTTTCGGCGATAAGGCAATCGCGGCGGTGCCTGTCAGCTCGATCAGCCATTTGCTCAGCAAATCCATCAAGGCCAACGCACCCTGCACGGTCGATTCAGGTTGTAGCGGATGTATATCGGCAAAACCCGGAAGCCGCGCCATCTTTTCGTTGAGGCGCGGATTATGTTTCATCGTGCACGATCCGAGCGGATAAAGGCCGGAATCAATGGAATAATTTTTCTGGCTGAGACGAACATAATGGCGCATCGCTTCCGGCTCGCTCAAACCGGCAAGCCCGATAGGCGACTGGCGCTCCATGCCACCGAGGCGAGACTGGAAAGAAGCTGGTTCCGCCAAGTCGACGCCGCTTTTGTCCGGATGTCCGACCTCGAACAAAAGAGGCTCTTCCAATTCGAGCCCACGATTGCCGGTGAACGTTGCGCCTCTTGACTCTATTGCCGCATCCGTCATTGCAGGACCTCCGCAAGAGCATCGGCAAAGGCAGAGCAATCGTCCTCGCTATTCACCTCTGTCGCAGCCACAATCAGCAAGTTTTCACCTTCCTCGAAATTGGGTTCAAGCCTCGAAACGGGTACGCCGCCAAGGACATTCTTGACAACCAAACGCGCGACGACCTGCTCAGCCCGAGCTGGAAGGCGAAGCGTAAATTCATTGAAAAAACTGGGAGTTACAAGTTCGACGCCGTCAATCTCACTAAGCCGGTCGGCAAGCGTAACCGCCCGATAATGATTGAGTTTTGCAAGCCGTGTCAGTCCCGCCTGTCCAAGCAGCGACAAGTGAATCGTGAAAGCCAAACTGCACAGTCCGGAATTGGTGCAGATGTTGCTTGTCGCCTTTTCGCGCCGGATATGTTGCTCCCGGGCCGACATCGTCAACACATAACCGCGCCGCCCATCGACATCCACCGTCTCACCACAAAGCCGCCCAGGTATCTGCCGCACATATTTTTGCCGGGTCGACATGAGACCAACATAAGGCCCTCCGAAATTCAGACCATTGCCTAGGCTCTGGCCCTCACAAACAACAATATCGGCGCCCAATTCGCCGGGAGAGCGGAGCGCACCCAGTGAGATAATTTCCGTGACGACGGCGATAAGCAAAGCGCCATTGGCGTGCGCCGCCTCTGCAAGGTCCGAGATATCATTGATTGCGCCATAAACGTTCGGAAATTGCACGACCACGCAGGAGGTCTCGTTGTCGATCGATGCTGTGAGATCCTCCTGACCATCGGGATCAGGCGGCAAGGTGACAAGCTTGCTCTCGGCGAAATGAGAGAGTGTCTCAGCCACGGCGCGATAGTGCGGATGCAATCCTCCGGAGATTACAGCCTTGTCGCGCTTGGTAATCCGATGCGCCATGAGAATAGCTTCGGTGCAGGCAGTGGAGCCGTCATACATCGAGGCGTTCGCAACATCCATACCTGTCAAGAGCGCCACTTGCGTCTGAAATTCAAACAAACATTGGAGCGTGCCTTGACTGATTTCCGGCTGATAAGGGGTGTAGGACGTGAGAAATTCGGAACGCTGAATGAGATGGTCGACGGTTGAGGGAACGTGATGCCGGTAGGCGCCGCATCCTATAAAAAAGGGAACCGAGCCAGCCGCAACATTTTGCCCTGCAAGCGAAGAAAGCTGCCGCTCAACCTCAAGCTCCCCCTGATGACGGGGTAAATCCGCCAAATCATTCATTCTGACGGTCTCTGGAATAGTGGCGAACAGATCATCAACCGACTGAACACCAATTTTGTCCAGCATGATGCGGCGGTCGTGCTCCGTGTGGGGAAGATAACGCATCAGTCGAGACCCTCGACAAATTTTGCGTAAGCCTCGGCATCCATTAGCGCGTCAAGTTGCCCGCTATCGGCGACCTTAAGCTTCAGGAACCATGCACCTCCTTCTGGATCCTCGTTCACCAGGGCGGGATTATCTTCAAGCGCTGAATTGGACTCGACCACCTCCCCATTCACCGGAGCATTAATCTCGCTTGCCGCCTTGACTGATTCCACGACTGCCGCTTCGTCGCCTTGTTTAAGCACCTTGCCCGCAGCCGGTAATTCGACAAAAACAATGTCGCCCAACTGCTTTTGCGCATAATCGCTAATTCCAACCGTGCCGACATCGCCCTCGATACGGATATATTCGTGATCTTTTGTGTAACGAACTGTGCTCATGACGTTCACCAATTCAGCCTTTCGTTCTTAGTCCCTCGATAATGCGTCAAACCTTCTTGGCCCTGTAAAAACGGTGCGGAACGAACGGAAGGGATGCAACTTTTGTACTGTGCGGCTTACCGCGCACAATGAGGCGGAGCTCAGTTCCCCCCGCCGCAAAGCCGGCCTCCACATAACCCATCGCAACCGGGCCTCCGAAAGTCGGCCCATAGCCTCCGCTTGTGATCCGGCCGATCTCCCGGCCTTCGCAATTTTGAACAACCGTCCCCTCACGCGCTGGTGCACGGCCCTCTGGTTTTATGCCCACCTTCAGCCTGCCGGTCCCTTCCGCTAGCTCCCGGAGAATACGGTCCGCGCCGGCAAATCCACCTGCTTGGCGGCGCGCCTTACCGATCGTCCACGCAAGATCGGCTTCAACCGGGGAGGTCGTTTCATCAATATCATGGCCGTAAAGGCTAAGACCTGCCTCAAGGCGAAGAGAATCCCGTGCGCCCAATCCGATCGGCGCCACATCCGGATGATCGAGGAGCGCCCGTGCGATGGTCGCCACATTTTTTGCCGGTACGGAGATTTCAAAACCGTCCTCGCCCGTATAGCCGGAACGACTCACATGACAATCAATCCCATCGAATTCGGCGCTGGTGGCTCGCATGAAACCAAGCGAAGCGGCTTTCGGACATTTTGCACTCAACACCTCCACCGACGCAGGTCCTTGCAGTGCTATGAGAGCCCTATCCTCATCCGGAACAATAGAAATGCCCGCGGGTAAATTTTCCGAGATATACGCATAGTCTTCTGTTTTCCGGGCAGCGTTCACGACGAGAAAAAGGGTGCCGTCATCGTCTTCGGAAAGTGACCGGGTGACCATCAGATCATCAATGATTCCGCCTTGGTCATTCAGCAGCAATGTGTAGCGCATACGGCCAAGACCGAGACTGGCGATCGCACCCGGAACGAGCGCTTCGAGTGCCCTCGATACAGCCTCGTGATCAGGCCCTTTCAAGACGGCCTGGCCCATATGGGAAACGTCGAAGAGGCCAGCTTTCTCGCGTGTATGCTGATGTTCGGCGATAATGCCCGCCGGATATTGGACGGGCATTTCATAGCCTGTAAATGGTACGAACCTCGCCCCTAACTCCACGTGGAGATCGTAAAGCGGCGTTCGCTTTAGTGTATCCGTTGCGTTCTTGTGATGATTGGTCTCTAGATCGTTCTCTAAAGATGCACTCATAATGTTCAGGTCCCATCAGGTCATAGCCACACGCCGGCTGGCGTCCGGTTATGCCCCCTCTGTCACGGGACCTGAGAGATTTCACTCCAAGCCAGCTAGGCTTAGAATTTATCCCCTTCGGTGAGCCGGCGGCGCAAACCACCAACTACTTTCCAGAGTGCCATCCTCTTGCGGTCCTTTTGCCTGAGAGTTTCCGGGGCGGTTGCTCCTTCGGCGCCGGTAAAGTCCGATCTCTCCCGCAAGACTTAATTGGTCATTTTTGATCATTCCAAGATCGTCAAAGCATCCGACGATGCTTTGACTTTCTCAAGCCAACAATACGCACTCACACAACCCTGTCAATTCAACAGTGGGAAAATTCCCTATAGGAAGGCGTTCTAACGCATCGCTAGCGAATACCTCTAATATGTTGATGGGCTTTAGTTTGAAGATTTGCGGTCAAAAGCAACATACAGCCGGTAGTCGTGCGGGCGCGTGCCAGGTTGGATGTCGAATGTCACGCGGCGAACAAGCGAGAAATAGCCGATCGGCTCATCTTGAGATAAGGTCACTTCTACCTTGACCGGCTGCGACGTCAACGGCACCCGGTCTTTCGCCGTAACATGAACCAATAATGGCAATTCGATCTTCCCCGCCGGTCCACGCGGCCCCAACAGAACACGTCCGGCAAATCCATATTTCACCGTAATGCGTCCTGGCGCTATCTCGCATTCGCGGGCTGTTTTCGTTATCTCTCCTCGATAACGAATGCCCAGCCCATCGCCCGTCCGGCCAGGTTCATAGACGGTCAAATTGCGGTCTCGCGGCCAAACAACGAATTTTGGACAACCTGCAGCCGAGGATAGAAAATCAGTTGACCCGCCCGTGTCGGATTTCGCCGCTGCAAGCAGCCGGTCCTCGCTGACCGTTGGCGACCATGTCGATGACGATTTTTCCGAAGAAGACCCGAATAGACTCGAACCGAATCCCTTTGTTAGCTGCGATATTGCGCAGCCCTGCAGAACGACTGAAGCCATTATCAGCGTGGCGATGTGCACAGCACTTCGCAGTACAAAAGAATTGCGTCTCACGACACCCCCGGTGAACCAATTTGACCGTGCTCGCGATCGCACTGTCAACTGGCTCTTTCTCCAATAACCGGACCCTTTTACATTTTTGTCGAACCGGTCCGTTACACACAAATTATCGACCTCACCGCACCGCGGCAAGACCCTATTTTCCTAATTAGCTTTTATATGACATAACATCGACTTGATTACCCATCCGCCTTATCCTGTGAACCGCTCGGAAAAAGCCTGAGAAACAAGTTCATACGTCATCATGTCAAAGCCTTCGCTCAAAATTCTTCTTTGTGAACCGCGCGGTTTTTGCGCTGGTGTCGATCGCGCAATCCAAATCGTCGAATTTGCGCTCAAGAAATACGGCGCGCCTGTCTATGTTCGCCACGAAATTGTTCATAATCGCCATGTCGTCGAAGATTTGGAGGCTAAGGGCACGATTTTTGTCAATGAATTGGACGAAATTCCTGATTCGCATGCTCCAGTCATATTTTCGGCTCACGGCGTGCCAAAATCGATTCCCGAGCAAGCCAAGCGTAGAAATCTCTTTTTCTTGGACGCAACCTGTCCGCTTGTCTCCAAAGTCCATATCGAAGCGCAACGCAATCATGAAGCCGGCCTAGAAATCCTTCTGATCGGTCATGCGGATCATCCGGAGGTGATCGGCACGATAGGTCAACTTCCGGACGGTGCGGTGAAGCTCATAGAAACCGCAGAGGATGCCGGAAATTTCAAACCCAAATCCCCCGATAAAATCGCTTATGTCACGCAGACCACCCTTTCAGTGGATGATACGCGAGAAATCGTCGATATCTTAAAGCGTAGATTTCCGGCGATAATTGGGCCGCACAAGAGCGATATTTGTTATGCAACAACGAATCGGCAATCAGCGGTGCGGAAAATTGCTTCCGACTGCAATGGATTTCTCGTCGTTGGGTCGCCAAATAGCTCGAATTCAAACAGACTCGTCGAAGTCGCCCGACGCGCCGGCTGCACGAAGGCTTTTCTTGTGCAAGATGCAAAAGATATCCCTTGGCACGAACTCAAGGATGTGACAACGCTCGGACTGACCGCAGGCGCGTCCGCCCCTGAGAGTCTTGTGCAAGATATCATTGAAGCTTTCTCAGACCGCTACGAGACGTCCGTCGATGTCGTCGCCACTGCGAAGGAGAATATCGCATTCAAGGTGCCGCGAGAACTCCAGGATGTGGCAGCCGAATAGAGCCACAACCAGAGTAGCCCAGTGAATGGCCGTCTATACCGAAGTTTCCGATGAACAGCTTTCCGACTTTGTGGAGCGCTATGAGCTTGGAAGCCTTCTTTCCTTCAAGGGGATCGCTGAAGGCGTTGAGAATACGAACTATCTTGTCCATACGGATAAGGGTCCGTTCATATTGACGCTTTACGAAAAACGCGTCCGCCGCGAAGATCTTCCGTTCTTCCTGGGTCTGTTGGAGCATCTGGCTGATTCGGGTCTTAACTGTCCGACCCCCCTTCGCGATCGCGAGGGTCAGATTTTCAGTGAACTTGCCGGCCGTCCCGCCGCGTTCGTGACCTTTCTTGAAGGTCTCTGGATCCGCCGGCCGCAAGCCCTGCATTGCTCCGCCGTTGGCAAAGTTCTAGCAGAACTTCATTTGCGCGGAGCCAATTTCAGCCGGACGCGAGAAAATGCCTTATCGGTATCCAGCTGGCGGCCGCTCTATCTGCAGTTCGGAGACGAGGCCAATAAAATCGTGCCCGGCCTTTCTGAACATATTCAGGAAGAGCTCAATGTCCTCGAAAGCGTGTGGCCGGAGTCTCTGCCTCGCGGAATCATTCATGCTGACCTTTTCCCCGACAATGTGTTTTTTCTGGGCGACAAGCTTTCCGGACTCATTGATTTCTATTTTGCCTGCACTGACATGTTCGCTTACGACCTGGCGATCTGTCTCAATGCCTGGTGTTTCGAGCCGGATAACTCCTTCAATGTTACAAAGGCGCGCGCATTGCTAAAAGGTTACGGACGCGTAAGGACAATAGAAGACGAGGAGATCGAAGCGCTGCCGATGCTTTGCCGCGGCGCAGCGTTGCGGTTCCTTCTTACCCGTGTGCACGATTGGCTTAATACAGCAGCTGAAGCTTTGGTCCGCCCCAAGGACCCGTTGGAATATTTTCGCAAACTACGGTTTCATCGCCAGGTTAGCAGCGCCCGGGAATATGGGCTAGAGCATGGTTCTGATTGAATCAGAACCATGCTCTAGCCCTTTGTTTAAACACGATCTTTTCCGAAAACCGGTTTCCACTTTTCGGGATCATGCTCTAGCCCTTTGTTTAAACATGATCTTTTCCGAAAACCGGTTTCCACTTTTCGGGATCATGCTCTAGGAGCGGATTAATGGAGAATATCGCGTGCGAGGTCACCATCTATACCGACGGAGCCTGCTCAGGAAATCCTGGCCCTGGCGGCTGGGGGGCTGTGCTCATTTTTGGAGATCACCGGAAGGAAATCAAAGGCGGCGCGAAGGAGACAACAAATAATCGAATGGAGTTAATGGCCGCCATTCGTTCACTTGAGGAATTGAAACGCCCTTGCCATATCGAGCTGCACACCGATTCCAACTATCTTCGCGAAGGCATTACCAGTTGGATCGCATCCTGGAAACGAAATGGCTGGAAAACCGCTCAGAAAAAGCCGGTTAAAAATATTGATCTCTGGCAAAGTTTGGATGCCGCGCAAGAACGTCACAATATTTCATGGCATTGGATAAAAGGCCACGCCGGCCATCCCGAGAACGAGCTGGCCGATGCCCTGGCGCGCGAAGGCTTGGCCGATACCAACAGCGAAGTAGACATCTGATATATAAATCTCCGCGGATCTAGGGTTCGGCGTGCTTATGCTTGCCCTCGCCACTTTATAGCGCCGAAACACCCGGACATATTTTCGTTCAGGCATATCCTCCCGATGCAGCGGGATCTATGGGTAATCCCAGGCAATTATGTTTTACATGCCGTCAAACAGGCTGTCCGCACTGGCAATTTCACACTGGCTCGGAACGTCTTCGACATTCAGCGTCTTGACCACGCCATCCTCGACGATCATGGCAAAGCGTTTGGATCGAACGCCAAGCCCGAAGGCCGAGGCATCAAAATCGAGCCCAATCGCTTTGATAAAGTCGGCAGGTCCATCGGCTAGAAACATTATCTTTCCAGCGGCGCCTGTATCTTTTGCCCATTGGTCAAGAACAAACGGGTCATTCACCGCAACACAAACAATCTCGTTAACGCCATTGGAGCGAAAACTATCATATTTGTTGATGAATCCCGGCACATGTTGGCCATGACACGTCGGTGTATAAGCGCCTGGAACGCCAAAAAAAGCGACTTTTTTACCGCTAAACACATCCGATACCGTTATGTCGGACGGCCCTTCGCTGGTCAAAATTTTGAACGTCGCCTCTGGCAAGCGGTCGCCAACTGAAATGCTCATATTATCTCCATTCGGACGGGACTAAAATCGGCCAGAACATAGCCCTTCCGCCCACTCCGGCCAAGGCCAATCGAAGCGCCGAAAAAATAATCTGCTATTGGTTGTGAAAGCAGAAGCGCCAAAAACAATGCCGCCACCCGCTGCTAATTAAGCTGCCACTCGATCTCGGAGTGGCCAGCACTCGAAACAAGCGTGAAACGGATTAACTTGCCGCGAAGTGTTTTCGGATCATCGGCCTGGGTCAGATCGACCCTGTAGCGGACTATCCCACCCGGCTCTTCGGAGATTTTTTCTGCAACAGGTAAATAATAGTCATTGGGCGCTTCGATAAATAGATCCCGGCCTGCCGCCTTCTCCGCGAAAACAGCGTCGATTAAGAGTTCGGGTTTTTCACCTTCCAACTGAATTTTCACGTCACGAAGCTTTGGAACAGCCCCTGCGTCCGTCTTACTCACTTGTGCCGGGACTTGGTCCAAATAACCGGCTAGGAGCGCTCCTGTGTTCGGATTGGATGAATGTGTTCCCACAACTTGGAAGCGCATCGTCGCCTCGGCCGGAATACAAATATCCTTGCAGACCGCGTAGCCAAGCTTGAGATTTAGATCGACAGGCTCACCACGTTTCGCTGGCACTATGACAACGGGGAAAACAACCTCATCGTAATAGCCGATTGACGTCCCGTATTCATCTTGGAGGCGCTTCGGCGCAGGCCAAAGAACTTTTAAATCCTTCACGTTCGACGAGCCCGACCAATCGAAATGCGGTGGCACTCCGGCATCTCCCGGAATGCGCCAATAAGTCTTCCAGCCTTTTTCAAGCGTAACGTGAACGCCTGCGACGAGCCGATCCTTATATGCCTCTGGAGACTTCGCACCGGAAATGAGGCGGGCAGTCGTATGAAACCCCTTAACCCAAGGCGAGGCTGATTCCGCCGACGCCAAAGTCACGGAATGCCCTGTAAATAAACTAAAAAACACTAGGGAAATGCCCCAAGAGGGCAACCTGGGCAAACGAAAATTGGGCACGAATTTCATAATAATTTGCTCGCCGGAAATTTGATTGTACCATAGCAAACGAAGGTGCACGAGTTCGATCTAATATGATGCCGTTCTATGTCAAGGGTCATCAAGCTTGTGTGATATTCTTTAGCTCTGATTCGACAAAAGGTTGAATCTCGCTCTTCACAGGACCTATCAACTGTGGATACAATTTTTGATGGCTGGACATCATAGTAACCGCACTAGCGATGAAAGTGCCTATTTGGACGGCCAATTTCTTATCGCCATGCCGACAATGGGCGATCCGAGGTTCGATCGATCGGTTATTTATGTGTGCGCACATTCCGCCGATGGCGCTATGGGCATCGTGATCAATCAACGTGCGCCGAATATCAACTTTGTTGAGCTTCTCGAACAGCTGGAAATTCATCCGGATGAAAACCAGATTGAAACGCCGTCAAACTTCGATGACATGGCGGTCCACGTAGGTGGCCCAGTCGAAACCGGTCGCGGCTTCGTGTTGCACAGTTCTGATTACTACGTCGCCGATAGTACGTTGCCCATCGATGACGGCGTGTTTTTGACAGCTACGATCGATATTCTTCGCGCCATCGCAACCGGATCCGGACCTGACCGGTCGCTGCTCGCCCTTGGTTATGCGGGTTGGGCTCCCGGACAGCTCGAGAGCGAGATCCAATCTAACGGCTGGCTAAACTGTCCTTCGGATCCAGATCTGATATTCGATGGCAAACTTGAGAAAAAATATCACCAAGCGCTCGCAAAAATGGGTATCGATCCGTCGCATCTCGTAAATGATGCGGGTCACGCCTAAGCCGTAAATCCAATAACAGTTCGATATTGCACCACCGGCCAACCTTTTGGCGATTGAACCCAACGAGAGCCCTTTTAGAAGAATTGGCTCTGAATTCTCCAACGGCACGCTAGCACATATTCGCTGAACTCCAGGTCACCAAATTTGCTCTCTTTATTTCTACGCATTTTCCGGGCGGAAAACCGCATACACTTTTCCTGAAAATGCTCTAGTCGACGGGTTCTTTATGCTTCCCTTTTTCCAAATCGGTCAGCGGCGGGCGCCTACCATTCCGGCCAGGATTTGCCGGATCCATTCCATCGGGCGACTGCTGCGTGTCCAATTCACGCCGCGAAGGTCTGTACTTCCGCCAGAGCTTTTCGGAGGGCTTCCGCTTGCCATTACGTTTTTTTGACTTGGCAAGCGCATTCAGCAACGTAAACACATTCTTCTCGGTCATTGGCTCGCCATAATAAAATCCTTGCGCATATTCGCAGTTGAGTGAGCGCAAAAATTTAGCGTCTTCGGCCGTTTCGACACCTTCGGCGACAACATCCATGCCAAGCTCGTGGGCAAGTGCCACCATCGAGCGAACAATGACCGGGCCTGATCCGTTCATACCCGCATGCTGAACCAGAGATTTATCGATCTTGATCGTATCAAATGGAAACCTGTGGAGATAACTAAACGACGAATACCCTGTGCCGAAATCGTCTAGCGACAATCCCGCGCCAGCGCTCTTCAACCATTCCAAAATCTCCGCCGCCTGTTCTGGATTCTCCATCACGAGAGACTCGGTCACTTCAAGTTTCACGCACCCTTTCGGGACTGCATCTCGTTTCAGGATATGTCGAATATCTTGAATTAAATCATGCTTAAATAGCTGGCGGCTGGATATATTGATGCTGACGAACAGTGGCTCCTCAGCATTTGGCAATATTTTCTGCCATCGAGCAGCCTGGCGGGCAGCACGGTCGAGTACAAAGCTACCAAGCTCAGAAATAAATCCGGTTTCCTCGGCAATGGGAATAAAATCGATCGGATTAAGAGTTCCGAGCCGTGGATGCTCCCATCTCAGCAGCGCCTCGAAACCCGCCAACTGCTCGTCTTCGAGGCGTATGATAGGCTGGTAAAGAACTCTGATTTGACGGCGGTCGATTGCCCGCTTCAGGTCGTTTTCCAGAGCAACGCGATCATCACTTTCATTGCGCATCGAGGGCTTAAAAATCTCAACTCGATCGTTTCCGGATCTTTTCGCGCGATACATGGCAATTTCAGCCTCGCGCAGCACATCTTGGTGGCTCGCTTGCTTGCCGTCATAAACGGCAATGCCAATACTGCCTGTGAGGATGATTTCTTTACCAGCGATTTTCATTGGGCTGCGCAGCGAGCGTCGAACGCGCTCCGCGATCATCGCAATCTGCCTTGGCTCCGTCTCATTAACGAGCATGATGGCGAATTGGTCGCCGCCGAGCCGCGCCAATGTATCCAACGGACTTAGATGTCGTGCGAGCCGGCGCGCTATCGTCAAAAGCATACTGTCGCCGACAACCAATCCAAAGCTCGTGTTGACATTCTTAAACCGGTCTATGTCGATGAAAAGTACTGTCGGTCGGTTTGCGCCGTCTTCGTTTGCCCGTGTAATTGCATTTTCCAACCTGTCGAGGAACAGCTCACGATTTGGCAAGCTCGTCAGGCTGTCATGAACGGCGTCACGCAACAACCGTTTCTGGGCGCGGCGCGCATCGGTGACATCTCGTATCAGACCAACACATTTGAGCGACCGGTATTGGCTTGTGGGAGCAGAATGCGCACGCAATTCAAACCACAGAATGGAGCTATCCGAACGCCGCATACGGAAGTCCAAATTCAGATCGCCGCCATTCCGCTCCTGGACCGTCCACAGGAGCATGCGGAGCCGCTCCTGGTCGGCAGGATGCAAAAATTTGAGCCACTCGTCGACGCGGCAGCTCAGTGTTCCCTGCGCCAGACCAAGCGTGACTTCAATCTCGTTACTGACGCTAATTTCATCGCGCCGCGCATTCCATTCCCAGACGGCCGCGGACGCGCCTTCAATCGCCAGCGAGCGGAGCTGAAGCTGGCTTGGCGGAGCCCCATAAAGAGGTTCAAATGAGCCGAAGGCAAACTGCGTTACCGTAAAACCCTGCAAAACGACAATCAGCACCAGTCCGGAAATCAGACCCGCGACAACGATATCTCCTGAGAGCTGACCAAAAACACTCATGGTCGCGCCAAATATCCAAACCAGGAGCAAAAGCCAGCTTGGAACAAGAGCAAGCGCCCGATCTTGACCCCTGAGCGCCAGATAAACAATGAGAAGGGTTCCGATGACGCCAATGACGGCGAATGATCCACGCGCCAATCCCGAGGCAAGCTTGGCATCGAGGAGGGCTAGACCGACAAGCGCCAGTTGCGCCAAGAACCAGCCGCCAAATAGTGCCCGAATCCAGCCATGCCACAACGATAAACGCAGAAACGTGAACAGGAACACAACCAAGCTGAAAGCGATCATGGCCTCGGAGCCGGCGCGATAAACGGCGTTATCTTCCGGATTAAGTTGGAAAATTTTATGCCAAAAACCAAAATCGACACAGAGATAGGCAACAACGCTCCACGCAATCAATGCCATGGATGGGAATATGGCCTTATGATTAGCGACAAAAATCGCCGTGAGAAATACGGCCAAAAGCCCGGTGATCCCCAGCAGGATGCCATTGAACAGGGTGAGATCCCGGTGACGCTTTTCGAAGGCCCGCGCTTGCCAAAGAAACAGACGAGGGATGCGGTCCGATTTGAGTTCGGCGATAAACGTGACCGTTGCACCGGCCTCTAATTCGATCCGGAAAATATCGGCATTGTCATTTTTGATCCGCTCGGGTCGGAACCCTAAAGACGGTGTCACACGGACAATATGCTGAGAATCGAGATTGGGCCAAAAGACACCGGAGCCGACAATGCTATAGCGGTCCGCGGTAAGCCAGCGTTCTATGCGCTTGTCGCTTCGGTTGTTAAGTGCAAATACCATCCAATTTGGATTGGTCCCAGGCGTCGCGGCACGCACAGCCATGCGACCCGCGATACCATCCTCGCCCTCTGCCGTCTCAACCTGGAGCTGATCGCCACGCCCTTCATAGAATTCGCCTTGCAGCGATATCTCGATCTTTTCCTGATCCGTACCAATTACGATTGGCTCAAGAGCCAAAACTGGCCCCGCACCTAACAAAATATTAGCGAAGGCAATGGCCATGACGGCCAAGAGGCGAGCGCACATTGGCGATGGCGCTCGCAGATATTTTGTCAGGAACCTTCCGCTCCGACCGCCCCGCATGCGCCGTTCCATAGAATGTGCTCTCCCTGTCAGCATATTCCAACCAATCGCTATTCCGTCTTCGGCCCGCATGCGTGCTCGAATCAGAGGCTAGGAATAGGTTTCATCCTCTAAAATCGCATACATAATGTGGTCTTGCCGGACGCCATTGATGCGTAAGTAGCGTCGCGCCAGGCCTTCGTTGTCAAATCCGGCTTTCTCAAGAAGCTGTATGGACGCCGTATTTTTCGGAAGACACGCAGCCTCCAAGCGATGAAGTCTCAGCGTCTCAAAAACAAATGGGATGATTGCGCGAAGACCCTTG
>BFAS01000319.1 GCA_008974985.1 bacterium MnTg02 | reverse complement strand
TTTTCTGCGCCCATACGCCTGGATTGTCCGGCGGCGAGAATGATTGCCGCGATATGCGGCAGTGACTTGGCAAGGTCTGCCGCAGGCTGGTCGAGAACGGCATGTTTGAGGCGCTTGGACCGGCTTGGCTTTTCGCCGATCAGGCCGCCGACTCCCATCGCCATAATATCCGCCCGCGATATGTCGATCCCGGCAAGCACGCGATTCAAAACCCAATCAAAACCATTGGTTTTGATGGATCGTGCGCAGCCCGGCATTCCAACTATGGCCACCCCTTTGCGATCACCGAGCACGAGCAGATTGCCCGGTTCGACCGGCATACCGAAATGCGTGACCGTGCCACCACTTATCTCGATGCCTGCTGGAACCGCATCCTTGCGGTCGACCGTCGCGGCCGCGCCGGCAACGACGATAACATCAGAGCCACGTTCAGCCAGGTCGTGAATGGAGTGCGCGATTTCGCGTGCCACATGAGCGCAACGTATCTCGCTGGCGAGGGCAAGTCCGAGATGGTCCAACCGGTGTTCGAGCGCTTTTGCCGCTTTGTCGACAATGCTTTCCCGGCCACCGGCAATCCGGGTGAGCACCAAACCGATTTTCTTGTTACCAAAGGGTTTTATGGAAAGAGGCGCTTGGTCATTGTTCCGCGCGAGGAGTTTATCCATTTTTTCACTCGCCACGGCAAAGGGGATAATCTTGATCGTGGCGACAATCTCACCGGCCGCGACGGCTGAGAAGGGGGATAGGGTTGCGATCGTCGCGGCCTCGTCGACTTTATTCATGGCGTTGATTTGATCGGCGTCTATGAGCACCAGACCGGCTTGACCGGCGGTAAGGTTGCATCGGCCGGTGCGGGCAGGCGACGGGATTAGACCGAAGCCAGCGGCTCTTTCAGCGATTTTCGCGGCAGCTTCATCCTCATGGATATCATTACTCTCTAGACGTGCGGCTGTGACATGGTCACGGCCGGACTTTGCAATCAGGGCCAGATCTTCGGCAGACAGACGGTGACCCTTTTTCAATGTCCGCCCATCGAGGCGGAGTGTATGGGCAAGCAATGTTCCTTCCGCATGGTCCAAGGGAAAGTCGCCGAATTTCATTTATCCCCATCCCGCTGGTAGCGCGCCTTTATGATCTCGGAGAGAATGGCGACGGCGATCTCCGCTGGCCGCCGCCCGCCGAGGTCCAGTCCGACGGGGGCGTGTATCCGGCCGATCGCCTCGTCGCTCACGCCAAGTGCCTTAAGGCGTTCTACGCGCTTGCCATGGGTTTTGTTGCTGCCGAGGGCGCCGATATAGAAGGCTTCCGACTCGAGTGCTATTTTCAGTGCACGGTCATCGATTTTCGGATCGTGGGTAAGAGTGACAATGGCACTAGCGGCATCCGGCGCTGTGTGGGCAAAGAAATCATCCGGCCATTCCGCGATCGGCTCGAATTCCGGGAACCTGTCCTCCGTCGCAAACGCGCTTCTCGGATCAACAATTGAAACGCCAAACCCTGAGAGCTTAGCCATTTGAGCGAGTGCCTGGGTCACATGAACGGCACCAATGATGAAGAGGCGCGGCTCCGGCAAAAAGACGTGAAGAAAATATTTGCCCTCCGGCGTTTCCACGATTTGGCTTTGCCCAGTCTTGAGAGCATGTTGAGCCGTGCCGGCAACAATATCACTAACCGGGGAAGGTTCCGCAGAGCCGTCCGTCGCGCTCTCTTCGCCACTGTTATAGATGAGGCCCTGCTGGCCGGTCTCGATATTCGTCACCAATGCAACGGGCCGGCGCTCCAACCTGTCGCTGTTAAGACTGTCAATCAGTTTTGCATTGCTTTGCGCCGATACCAAAACCGAGACAGAGCCGCCGCAGGTCAATCCAACCTCCCAGGCGCGCTCGTCGCCGACGCTAAAATTCAACAGGCGCGGTGCGCCGCTCTCCATCACTTCTAGCGCCTCGGTGATCACGGCGCCTTCGATGCAGCCGCCAGAAACCGAGCCGAAAAAATCCGTCTGATCATTGACGACAAGCTGACTGCCAACCGGCCGCGGAGATGACCCCCAAGTCTTCACGACGGTCGCCAAGGCGACGCCTTTTCCCGCTTTCGACCATTCGGCCGCTTTTACGAGAACATCATCCAAAGCGAAGCTCCTCCTATGCGCTTTCGAGGCAGTGTACTCATTCACAGTCTGACTTACCCCGCGCGCCAAATTAGCCGCGTTAAAAGACTATAGAATCTTTTGAGATAAGTCAGTCGAGCTCGAATTCGTGCGTATAATCTAGAGATAGAGATTTATCCTGATCCTGTTTTCTCAGGAAACAATTGCCGACGGCCAGCGTTTCCATCTGCGTGCCCATGAAGCATCTGAAGGCGTCTTCCGGCGTGCAAACAATCGGCTCCCCGCGCACATTGAACGAGGTGTTGACCAGAACGGGACAGCCGGTGCGCTCCTTAAAGGCAGTCAGCAAAGCATGATAGCGGGCGTTTGTTTCGGCGTGGACGGTCTGCACGCGGGCTGAATAGTCGACATGGGTGACGGCCGGGATATCGGAGCGCGCGATATTGAGCTTGTCGATACCGAAGAGTTTTTCTTCAGCGCCGCTCATCGTCCGCCGGCGGTTCTGTTTGACGTCGGCAACGAGCAGCATATAGGGGCTATCTTCATCGAGGTCGAAATAGGCTGCGGCGTCTTCACGCAACACAGATGGTGCAAATGGGCGGAAACTCTCGCGATACTTAATCTTGAGATTAAGCATTTTTTGCATCTCGGGATTTCGAGGATCGCCTAGTATTGATCGGGCGCCGAGGGCTCGCGGCCCAAATTCCATGCGGCCCTGGAACCAGCCCACGCCATCGCCACTAACAAGCGAGTCGACTGTAGCGCCGTAGAGCTTTTCATCGTCCAACACCTCGAAGTGTGCCCCGGCGGACGTTAGACGGGTTTCGATGTCTGTTTGGCTGAATTCCGGGCCGAGATAAGACCCGCGCATCGCATCGAGCGTGCCATTGATTTGGCGGGGCCGGTCAAAATGTAGATGATAGGCGGCCAATGCGGCGCCGAGCGATCCGCCGGCATCGCCAGCCGCTGGCTGTATCCATAGACGTTCGAAATGCCCGTCCCTTAGGATTTTACCGTTGCCGACGCAGTTCAGGGCCACGCCTCCGGCGAGGCATAGATTTGGGATCCCATAAGTCTTGGAAAGATTGCGCGTTATCTTGAGCATGATCTCTTCGGTTACCAGTTGAACCGAAGCCGCGAGGTCCATCTCACGCTGGGTAACGCGGCTTTCGGCGTCTTGCGGCGGTCCGCCAAAGAGTTCGTGGAATTTGTCCGACGTCATGGTTAGCCCGGTGGCGTAGTTAAAGTAGCTCTGGTCGAGCCAAAAGGACCCGTCCTCTTTCACATCAAGCAGATTGTCGAAAATGAGATCCGCATATTTGGGCTCGCCATAAGGCGCTAACCCCATGACCTTGTACTCGCCGGAGTTGACTTTAAATCCGGTGTAATAGGTGAAGGCCGAATAGAGCAGTCCGATACTGTGCGGCCACTGGATTTCTTGTTCGATCGTTAAGCTGTTGCCGCGCCCGATAGAGACGGACGTCGTCGCCCACTCACCGACGCCATCCATGGTCAACACGACCGCTTCCTCAAACGGAGAGGGAAAGAAGGCGGAGGCCGCATGGCTTTGATGGTGCTCAGCGAACAGCAACTTGTCGGCCAGTTTGCCGCTTGGCGCGAAGGATTTGAGGGCTTTTTCCAAATTCGACTTTTGGAATAACTTCTCCTTAATCCAAACCGGTATAGCCATCCTGAACGATTGAAACCCGCGCGGCGCGTTCGCCAAATATGTCTCCAACAGGCGCTCGAATTTAATCAGCGGTTTCTCAAAAAAGACGACGTGGTCGACATCATCCAATGTCCCGCCAGCTGCATCGAGGCAATAGGCAATGGCATGTTCCGGAAAGCCGGGATCGTGCTTCTTGCGCGTGAAGCGTTCTTCTTGAGCGGCAGCAATGATAGCGCCGTCTTCGATAAGAGCCGCCGCACTATCGTGGTAAAATGCTGAGATACCCAGCAGGCGCATGAAGCCGATCCCCTTTTGCCGACCGTGCTTAAAATACAGTATAAATGAAAGGCGCCACCGCTGAGCCTTGAGCCAAGATGAGAAGGCCTCCGAATAGAATCAGAATAATCAGAACCGGCGCGAGCCACCACTTTTTACGTGCGCCCATATAGGCAAACAGTTCTTTGGCCAGCGCCAGCATCTCAATTCCCTTTCACGTGGAGGAACGCAACACCGTCCTCGCGTTTCTCACCAAGCCGTTTCATTAGAGTGCTTCCGGAAAAGTGGAAACCGGTTTTCCGATTAAGTTGCACGGTAAAACAAATAATTAGGGTCAGATTTTGATCCTATCAAAATCGAAAAGACCTAAAATTGATTCTTCATCGAGCCGGTCTGCAACTCACTGCGATCTCGCCGGATCCAGTAGGTCGAGCCCTCTTTTTCCGGCTCAGAGCGCAATGGATCGCGCCAAATGCGCATCAGCAATCCGGCAGGAACAATCGCCACGGCGAACATCGCCAGCATCACGATAGGGTTTACAATCCGGTGCAGGAGCAAACCAAATTTGAACCAAATGATATTCAGAGGTTTCAGAATGGCCGGCTTCAGAAGACTAGCGGCGAGCAGTATCGTGGCGAGAGATGCGGCAATGATAAGGATGATCGTATCGCTTCTGAAAATGATTGCGACAATTACGGCGACAGCGGTGAACACGAATCCCGTCGAACGCTCAGAAGGCGGATCGACGGCAGCTTGGGCGAAAGATTCGTGGAAATTTTTGCTCATTTGGAAACAAGAATCATCAACAGTACGACCACCAATTTACTCGGAACTTAGAGGCCAAATGTCTAGCATATGGCTTATTTCTAGTGCAAGTGGGGAAGTGGCGGTCAACAACATCAGAAACAATCCCTTGCGCCCGGACGAGGAGCAGCATTCGCCGCTAATATAGGCATCGGCTTGAAAAGCTTGCCTGACCAGTTATCTTGCCATCGGCGCGTGATTTGCCCTACGCTCCAATTCAGCCATAACAATGGCTTGATGGCATGCATGAATTACCAAACAAAGCTGAGATAATCGCGGCTCAACGGGTTAAAAGCTGCATATAGTCTCGCTAATATGGGAGGAAGAATATGGATCGCCGTTCATTCATTAAGGGTACCGGCGTGGCTGCCGGCGCAGTCGTGACCACAGCGCTTGCCGCGCCGGCGATCGCGCAAAGCAAAACGGAAATGGCAATTGTTTCCACCTGGCCACGAGATTTTCCAGGACTCGGCATTAGCGCGCAACGTCTTGCCAAGCGTATTCCTGAACTGACTGAAGGCAGGATCAAAGTGACCTACTTCGCCTCCGGCGAAAAAGTGGGCGCATTCGACTCGTTTGACGAAGTCGCCTCCGGTAATTCGCAAGCCTATATCGCTGCCGATTATTATTGGAAGGGCAAGCATCCGGGCTGGGCCTATTTTACGGCCGTGCCATTCGGCCTCGTTTTCTCCGAAATGGAAGCCTGGATGAAATATCTCGGCGGCCAGGAGCTCCATGATGAGCTCGCGGGAGGGTTTGGTATCAAAGGATTCCCCTGCGGCAATACGGGCGTGCAGATGGGCGGCTGGTTCAACAAGGAAATCGAGTCTGCCGACGATTTCAAGGGTCTGAAGATGCGTATTCCGGGCCTTGGCGGCGATGTCCTGGCGAAGCTTGGCGCATCACCGGTTTCACTGCCGGGCAGCCAGATTTATGAAAACCTGGTCTCTGGCGCCATCGACGCCACCGAATGGGTCGGCCCCTACAATGATTATTTCATGAAGTTCTATGAGGCCGCCAAATATTATTATTATCCAGGTATGCACGAGCCGGCCTCTCAGCTCACATTGGGTATGAACAAGGCCTGGTGGGACAAGCTGTCGAAACTCGATCAGGCGATTATCGAGGCGGCATGCAACGAAGAGAATTCTCGCCAGATGGCCGAGACGAACGCCAACAACGGCTCTTTCCTCACCAAGCTCATCAAAGAGCATGGCGTCAAGCTGCGTAAATTCAACGACGAGATCTACGACAGCTTCGGCGAAGCCGCCAAGGAGGTCTTCGACGAGGTTCGCCAGCACAGCCCGCTGTCAGCAAAGATCCACGACAGCTTTGCCAAGGCGCGAGCCGACGTAGGCCATTGGACTGGCCTTGCCGATACGGCTTACACGTTACAGCGCAACCGAGTTCTGGATATCGGTTGACATTCGCTGTCGAAATCTTGCGAAAGATTGGGACGGGGCTTTTGGCCCCGTCACTTTTGGGGGGATAGGGCATGGCTGAAGAGAGCCACGCAGATGTCATGCACGGGCCGTCATCTTCGAGCGGTCAGGGGTTCTCTGTCATTCTGTCCCGTTGCTTAGCGTGGTGGGCCGTCGCCGCGACGTTTATTTTCCTGTTCAACAATTATCTGACTTATTGGCGCGGTTGGCCGGGGGTCTCCGCCATAGCCAATGGCGGGGCGGCTTTTGCTTGGGGGCAGGTGGCTTTGTATGTTGCCGGTTTTGCCGCGGCGGCCGGTTACGTGCTGGCCTCTAAATCCAGGCCGCTGCGTCCGGACAGCAAGATTATTTACGCCATCACCGCCTTTATCATACGCGCCACTTTCTGGGCCGTATTGCTGATTGGGCTTGCCGATATGGTCGTGTCTTTCCTCCGCGTTGAGGGTTTTCTGCCTGCGCTCTTCGGGCAAGAGATGGCCACGGATCTCGGACGCTCCAGTTTTCGTGGCCTCTATGTGCATTTTCCGATGCTGGCGCTTGGCATTTTTATCGCCATGGTCCATCGCGGACTGGGCTTCCCGTGGCTTGCCCTGCTGGTTGTCGCCGCGGAATTGCTGATTGTGTTGACGCGCTTCATATTTTCCTACGAGCAGGCTTTCATGTCCGATCTTGTCCGCTTCTGGTATGCGGCTCTGTTCCTGTTCGCCAGCGCCTACACTCTGCTGGAAGAGGGGCATGTTCGGGTCGATGTGTTGTACTCGACTTTCACCGATCGCTCGAAAGGTATTGTGAACGCTCTCGGTTCTATTTTTCTCGGCGTTTCACTTTGCGCCGTGATCATTATCTTAGGCATGAGCGGAAAATCGGCGATCATTAACGGGCCGCTATTGCTTTTCGAAACCACTCAGACCGGCTTCGGCATGTATGTAAAATATTGGATGGCCGGATTCCTGGGCATCTTCGCGACAACAATGTTGCTTCAGTT
>BFAS01000318.1 GCA_008974985.1 bacterium MnTg02 | reverse complement strand
TCCCCTGGCTTTCGGCTTGCGTTGCCGCCGCTAGGGCATATGGCTTGGCGATTATTGATGGGGTTTATAATGATTTCTGCGACGAAGAGGGGTTTGAGGCGGAATGCCGGCAAGGCCGGGCATTGGGCATGGATGGCAAGACATTGATCCATCCAAGCCAGATTGCGCCATGCAACGCGATTTTCGAACCCGCAAAAGAAGAGTTGGATTGGTCGCGTAAAATAATCGCGGCATTCGAATTGCCCGAGAACCGGTCAAAGGGCGTGATATCGGTCGAGGGACGCATGGTCGAACGGCTGCATGCCGAAATGGCGCGGCGCACGGTTGCGATTGCAGAGGCAATCGACGAGATGGGAAAGGTCTGATGAAGCTCTACCGTCTTTTAACGGGACCCGATGACGCCTCCTTCTGTCATCGGATAAGCGATGCTATCGCCAATGGCTGGTCCCTTCATGGCAGCCCGGTCCTCACCTATGACCCTGAGAAAAAGAAGGTCGTATGCGGTCAGGCCATTGTGAAAGAGGTTGATGGGGAAGACTATAGGCCAGGGATAAAATTAGCGGACTATTGAGTAAATGACGAAATTCATCCGCTCATCCGCCGTCTTGACCGTTCGCGACGTGGTGAAAAGCGAGGCGTTCTATCGCGAAAAGCTGGGGTTTATGCCCGGCCGCTTCTGGGGAGAGCCGCCCTGCTTTTGCATCGTCGGCCGCGACAGCGTGACTATTCTTGCGGACCAGCTTAGAGAACCTGGAGAAATCCCGGTCAATCAATATTGGGCAGCCTATGTTTACGTGAGCGATGTGGACGCGTTCGCTGAAGAATTCCGCAACAGG
The DNA here is from genome assembly GCA_008974985.1 of bacterium MnTg02. GTDB lineage: Bacteria > Pseudomonadota > Alphaproteobacteria > Rhizobiales > BFAS01 > MnTg02. The sequence continues at coordinate 7,144 of BFAS01000318.1, read as the reverse complement.
GGTGGCGCTATCCTGCGAGGCCCAGAAAACATGCCCTATGGATGCCGGGAATTCGACGTTCGCGATCCCGATGGACACATCATCGGGATCGGTCAGGATCTCGGCCCGTCGGAAAAAGGGCCAGGCCTTTAGCTGTTGAGAAATTAGGTGGGGTTGAACTATGAGCAAGGCGCGAACGGGCAATTTCTTTGAGGATTTCTCCGTTGGACAGCATTTGCGTCACGCTACACCGCGGACCGTGACCTCGGGCGACGTCTCCCTCTACACCGCCCTTTATGGCAACCGCTTCGCGGTCCAATCATCCGATGAATTCGCCAGATCACTCGGATATGCAACTGCGCCTGTCGACGATCTCCTTGCCTTCCACATTGTGTTCGGCAAAACAGTGCCGGATATTTCATTAAACGCCGTCGCCAATCTTGGCTATGCGGAATGCCGCTTTCTAGCTCCGGTTTATCCAGGCGATACGCTCACCGCCCGCTCCGAGGTCATTGGCGTCAGAGAAACGTCGAAACGCGATGCAGGTGTCCTCTATGTGCGCTCAGAGGGCTATAATCAGCGCCACGAGACCGTACTCTCCTTTGCCCGGTGGGTGATGGTGCGCAAGCGCGACGCCGCCCAGCCCGCTCCGGACCCTGTTATTCCGGTTCTTGCGGCGTGTGTTCCGCCGGACACTTTGGCATCCGCCGTTCCGGCTTTCGACACGCCGACCTATGATCGCGGCCTTGCCGGGTCCGACGATCTTTGGGCGAGCTATGATGTTGGCGAAAGGATCGATCATATTGACGGCATGACCATCGAAGACGCCGAGCATCAGTTGGCAACCCGGCTCTACCAAAACACGGCGAAAGTCCATTTCAATCAACATGCGCAAAAGGCCGACCGGTTCGGACGGCGGCTTGTCTATGGCGGCCACGTGATCTCAATGGCCCGCGCCATATCGTTCAACGGTTTTGCCAACGGATTTCATATTGCTGCGATAAATGGCGGGCGTCATGTGGCGCCGTGTTTTGCCGGCGACACGGTCTACGCCTGGTCCGAAATTCTCGAACGGACGGAAATTCCGGAACGCGATGATGTTGGTGCACTCCGTCTCCGCACGATCGCCACCAAAGACCGGCCATGCACCGACTATCCCGGAAAAACCGGTGACGACTATGACGATGGCGTTGTTCTCGACCTGGATTATTGGGTGGTCATGCCAAAATAGGCGACGCACGTGAACGGGCGCTTTTGCCTCTCCGGCGGCCAATTATGCTGATAGATTGGCGAATGCGAGTGGCTATCGCCTACAGTTTGTTCGATTAATCATGGATAATTAAGATGCGTAAACATTTGATCCGATTAGCAATCGTCGCTTGTTCACTTGTCACTGGCGCCTTGATGGGGAGCGCCGCACTGCACGCCGCCGAAAAGGCGAAAGCTGTTATCAAGTTGGTGGATGGCAAAGAAGTAGGCACGGTCGAATTGCTGGAGATCCCCGCCGGTGTTCTCCTAACCGCCAAATTTAAGGGCCTGCCGGCAGGAACCCACGCTATTCATATTCACGCCGTCGGCAAATGCGAGCCGCCGTTCAGATCGGCTGGCGGTCATTTCAATCCGGAAAAGACCAAACATGGGCTGATGGCGGAGGAAGGCCTTCATTCAGGAGACATGCCCAATATTCATGTCGCGGAGAATGGCACGTCAACCGTCGAGATTTGGAATCCGATGGTCAATTTGTTTCCTGAGGAAGAGGGGTCTCTGAGGGACAGTGATGGATCCGCCATCGTGATTCATCAGAGGCCGGACGATTATAAAACCGATCCGGCGGGCGCGGCGGGGGCCCGAATTGCCTGCGGCGTTATCAAATAAAAGCTATGTCGCTTATGAGAACGGCCGGACCTGGACATTCCAGGTCCGGCCGAATTCGTTCAGCCTGTCCGAAAATGATTGCTCTGCCCATTGCTGCTTTTACTGCAACGCGATAAAAGATCGACTAACTCATCGATTCTCGCGGGAGGCGCGTATGGCGGACGCCAAAACTCCGGCCGAGCGGCCTCTTTCGCCGCATTTGCAGATTTATAAGCCCATGCTGACGATGATGATGTCGATTTTTCATCGCGTCACCGGTGCGACGCTCTATTTGGGCACAATTTTGCTTGCCTGGTGGCTGATCGCGGCGGCGACGGGGCCTGACTATTTCAATTTCGTGAACGAGCTCTTTGGTTCGTTTATCGGGCGGCTGGTCTTGTTCGGTTTTAGCTGGGCTCTGTTTCACCATATGCTGGGCGGTATACGGCATCTGGTTTGGGATACGGGACGCGGGTTCGATCTACCAACCGTCGAAATTATGGCTTGGGCGACGCTCATTGGGTCCATGAGTCTCACAGTCATAATATGGGTGCTTGGATATATGGCCATGGGGGCGTTTTAGAAATGACGATGCGCACACCGCTTGCCCAGGTTCGCGGTCTCGGTTCGGCGAAGGAAGGCACCGATCATTTCTGGATGCAAAGACTGACGGCTATTGCCAATATCGTGCTGACGCCGGTCCTGGTCTATTCAATCGTCACCCATGTCGGCCAGGACCATCAAACGGTCAAATCCTTTCTCGGCTCGCCATTCATTGCGATATTGATGATGCTGTTCATTCTCTCCGGCGTCATTCATATGCGTCTCGGCATGCAGGTGATCATCGAGGACTACGTTCATTCTGAATGGCAGAAGATTACTTTACTCATAGCGAACACGCTTTTTGCGATTCTCATAGGCATGACATCTATCTTCGCAATCCTTAAATTGAGCTTCGGAGCCTAAGCCAATGGCGGAAAAACGCGCAAACGTCAGCGGCGGCGGCACTTCTCGCAGCGTGCCGAAACCCGGCCTGAACGGACGGGCCTATCCGCTCATTGATCACACCTATGACGTGGTGGTCGTCGGTGCTGGCGGCGCCGGGTTGCGAGCAACGCTTGGCGCGGCGCAAGCCGGCTTGAAAACGGCGTGTATCACAAAGGTTTTCCCGACCCGCAGTCACACGGTTGCAGCGCAGGGCGGCGTCGCCGCATCCCTCGGCAATATGGGGCCGGACAATTGGCGCTGGCATATGTTCGACACCGTCAAGGGATCGGACTGGCTCGGCGATCAAGATGCCATCGAATATTTGTGCCGGAACGCGCCGCAAGCGGTCTATGAGCTCGAACATTTTGGCGTACCGTTCTCGCGCACCGCGGACGGTAAGATTTATCAGCGCCCGTTCGGCGGCATGACCACGGAATATGGCGAAGGCCCTCCGGCGCAGCGGACCTGCGCGGCGGCCGACCGAACCGGGCACGCCATGCTGCATACGCTTTACGGACAGTCGTTACGCTATTCGGCAGAATTCTTTATCGAATATTTCGCCCTCGACCTTATTATGGATGATGAAGGGGCCTGCCGCGGCATCATCGCCCTCTGCCTAGAGGACGGCACGATGCACCGCCTGCGGGCGCAGAAAGTCATTCTTGCGACCGGCGGATATGGCCGCACCTATTTCTCCTGCACATCGGCTCACACCTGCACCGGCGACGGCAACGCCATGGTTCTTCGAGCCGGCATGCCGCTGCAGGATATGGAGTTCGTACAATTCCATCCTACGGGCATTTATGGCGCAGGTGTTTTGATTACTGAAGGCGCGCGAGGCGAAGGCGGCTATCTCACCAATTCCGAGGGCGAACGTTTCATGGAGCGCTATGCGCCGCACGCCAAGGATCTGGCGTCACGGGATGTGGTGAGCCGCTCCATGACTATGGAGATCCGGGAGGGCCGGGGCATCGGCGATGGCGCGGATCATATCCATCTCCATTTGGAACATTTGGATCCTGATATCCTGGCTGAGCGGCTGCCGGGCATTACCGAATCGGCAAAGATATTTGCTGGCGTCGACCTCACCCGCGAACCAATTCCGGTTTTGCCGACGGTCCATTACAATATGGGCGGCATTCCAACCAATTTTCATGGTGAAGTTATTGCCCCCAAAGGCGACAATCCGGATGCTATCGTTCCGGGACTGATGGCCATTGGCGAGGCGGCAAGCGTTTCTATCCATGGCGCCAACAGGCTTGGCTCGAATTCGCTTATCGATCTGGTCGTTTTCGGCAGAGCCGCAGGGCTCAGATGCGCGGAGACGATCGAGCCGGGCGCTGAACGCCGTGATCTCCCGGAAGATGGTGCCGACCGGGCGATTTCCCTACTCGATAGAATACGCTATTCCGACGGCGATACGCCGACCGCAGAGCTTCGCTTGGCCATGCAAAGAGCTATGCAAACCAACTGCGCCGTATTTCGCACGGGGGACGTTTTGAAGGAAGGCGTCGAGCAAATAACCGAAATCTGGAAAGCCAGCGACAATATCAAGGTGGTTGACCGGTCGCTGATTTGGAATTCGGACCTCATCGAATCGCTTGAATATGTCAATATGATCGAACAAGCGGCGGTGACGGTCGCCGGTGCGCTCAATCGCGAAGAAAGCCGGGGAGCGCATGCCCGTGAAGATTTTCCGAGCCGCAACGACAAAGAATGGATGAAACATACGCTGGCTTGGACTGATAGTGAGACAAAAGGCGTGCGCCTCGACGACCGGCCGGTACACACCTTCACATTGACGAACGATATTAGCTATATCGAGCCGAAAGCGCGTGTGTATTAAACAACAGATTTTACTTCTGATGACCTAAGGAACGGGGCATGGTCCAACTCACTCTTCCCAAAAACTCCACGATTAAAACTGGAAGCATACGAAACAAGCCCGATCCCGCACGACGCTCAGCGTTTAGGGAGTTCCGCATTTACCGCTGGAACCCGGACACTGACGAAAACCCGCATGTCGACACATATTATGTGGATCTCGAAAAATGCGGGCCGATGGTTCTCGACGGGATCATCAAAATTAAGAACGAAATCGATCCGACCTTAACTTTCCGCCGCTCGTGCCGCGAGGGGATTTGCGGATCCTGCGCGATGAATGTTGACGGCACGAATACGCTCGCCTGTACCAAACCGCTTGAAGACATTAAAGGCACCGTCAAGATCTATCCGCTCCCGCATACGCCTGTGATCAAAGACCTCGTGCCGGATCTGACGCAATTCTACGCTCAGCATCGCTCTATCGAGCCCTGGCTTAAGACCGATTCGGCCGAGCCTGAGAAGGAATGGAAGCAATCCCGAGATGACCGGGAGAAGCTCGATGGGCTTTACGAATGTATTTTGTGCGCCTGCTGCTCGACCTCGTGTCCGAGCTATTGGTGGAATAGCGACCGCTATTTGGGCCCAGCCGTCCTGTTGCAGGCTTATCGATGGATCGTCGATTCCCGTGACGAGGCGACGGGCGAACGGCTCGATAATTTGGAGGATCCGTTCCGGCTTTACCGGTGCCACACGATCATGAATTGCGCCAAGGCCTGTCCGAAAGGCCTGAACCCAGCGAAAGCGATTGCCGGGATCAAAAAGAAATTGGTTGAGCGGCGCTTCTAGAACGATATCCGTGTCCCTTTGATACCAAAGGAAATTATGAGACCCATAATTTCCTTTGGTAAGCGCGGCTGCGTGGCCCGCACTTTATGGCGTGTAAGCCTGCGCGGCGCCTGAACGTCCATAGATCATTCCCGATGACCGATGGCAGGATTTGCATATTCGCTTTATATGATTGATTGAGCATAATCTTTTCGCAAAACTAATATCCAATTTTGCGGATCATGTTCTAAAACAGAGACGGCAAAAGATCGGGAAAATACCGGAGCACAAAGATTTTGCCAGCAGTCGATATCAAACCATAAACATCAGAACCGATGATTTGCAGAGAGCGTCTCCGGGACGAACTCGGGAACTGCCCAGCAGTTATCTGGATCGAACCAAAAAATAAACGGGTCTCCTACCTAAATAGGAGACCCGTGAAACGACCCATGACTCACAATGTCGACTCCACCCTTTTTATCTTTATCGATTGAGCACTGACCAGGGCCAGCACCTAATGCAATAAAGTGGCGGCTGTTAGACTAGCCGCCTCAAATTACTTCTTCTTGGCCGGAGCCTTGCGCGCCGTTGATTTGCGTGCAGCAGGTTTCTTGGCCGCCGACGTTCTTTTCGCAGTCGTCGTTTGTTTTGCAGCCGTCTTCCGGGCTGTTGTTTTCTTAGCCACAGGCTTTTTCTTTGCGGCTGGTTCCCGGGCTGCGGTCTTCTTTGCAGCCGTCTTGCGAGCAGTCGTTGTCCGCTTCGCAGCCGTCTTCCGGGCTGTGGTCTTCTTTGCAGCAGGCTTCTTCGCAGCAGCCGTCTTACGCGCAGTCGTGGTCCGCTTGGCAGCCGTCTTCCGGGCTGTGGTCTTCTTTGCAGCCGGCTTCTTAGCCGTAGCACGCTTTACAGTGCTGCGTGATGCTGCCGCCACGGCGCGCTTCTTCGCCGCAGGCTTCTTCTTGGCCGCAGCCTTACGCGTCGTAGCTTTCGACTTAGAAGCTGATGACCGCTTTACAGTGCTCCGTGCTGATGCCGCGACAGCCCGCTTTTTCGCTGCAGGCTTCTTAGCCGTTTTGCGTGCCGCCGGCTTTTTGGCCGTCGAACGTTTCACTGCCGTACGAGAGGACGCGGCAACAGTCCGCGACTTCGAACGCGTTGATGATTTCTTCAGCCCCTTTGATGCAATGGACCTTCGAGAGGTCCCTTTCTTTCGTGTCTTCTTCATTTTCAGTTCTCCGCTTGCTAAAATCCGCCTTGGGTGATTCCCTTTAAGGCAGCTCAGTTTCAAAGTTTACAGTTTATGCAACTCTTGTATTGCCCGTTAGTTCCCAACAAACAATGAACGACAATAAAACGAAACGCATCGCCAGTCTCATTGCCAGCGCAACTGAGATCGTATACGGCCTAGGTTGCGAGGCCTGGCTTGTCGGTCGAAGCCATGAGTGCGATTACCCGCCTACTGTGTCCGCCTTATCGATGCTTACAGAACCTAATATTATCTTGTCCGGAACGAGCGCTGATATTGACCGACGAATCAAGGACATAATCGCAGATGGCCTTTCTGTCTATCGTGTCGACAAAAAAGCTCTAGAGGTGTGCTCTCCCGACATCATATTAACACAGGATCAATGTGACGTTTGTGCGGTCAGTTTGCGCGATGTTGAAGCTGCCCTTTGCG
>BFAS01000317.1 GCA_008974985.1 bacterium MnTg02 | reverse complement strand
AGCGGACCCGACCAAGGGCATCCACTTCGCTTTTAAGTGACGGCGGCAATTCCGTTGGAGAATGCACCCACAGGCCGCCGTCAGCCAGTTGCACGATGGTCATGCGGGTGGGGAAAGGGAACTTCATACCCAAGTAGCCGAACCGGATCACCGGCCCATCGACAATCCACACGCCGTCCGCTACGGGTTTTAGGATGCCGGTCGGTTCATAAGTCTCGACGACTGTCATGCAGCATTATAACCCGCCACCGAACCCAACGGCGAAGGAACTCGAATGCCATTGCAAAGCGCATCAATGTCTCCTCTTGGCACGACTCGGAAGATCGGCGGCCCACCGATAATTGTCCGCTGCCAGAGGTAGACCGGAAAGTTGGCGGAATTTATTCCGCTGTACCTCGGATAGCTGACTCGTCGGAGCTGGCGCTGGACCTTCCGAGTCTGACCCCAAGCGGACTCTTGTAAGAACGAAGAGCGGCCCCAGAGGACCGCTTTGAAACGTTATGTTGGAGACCTTAGGCAGCCGCTGCAGCCATCCGCTTGCCGCTCGAAACGGGGCTTCTTTCATTCTAAGCCCTTCCACCCCGGGCATCGAACCGGATGTACGGGACGATTTGTGGTATTAATGAAGGGTTATGATCCAGGCCCCAATACCCAAGCCACCGGCAGAGCCACCCCCGGAACCAGTCCCTGGCGTTCCTCCAATTCCTGTTCCTGAGAAACCACCGCAACCGCCTCCAACGGAACCACCACCGCCAGGTTATGCATCGCTTTCAGATAACCTCTGATGCGAGATAAGCGATTCCCATGTCAAAGCACGAAGCAGAATTTCAAGTAGGGCAAATAATTCACCACAAGCTGTTTGACTACATCGGGGTCGTTTTCGATGTCGATCCGACCTTTCAAGGGACAGATGAATGGTACGAGCAAGTGGCTCGCTCACGCCCCCCGAAAGGCAAACCCTGGTATCACGTGCTAGTAAATGAAGCGGCTCACACGACCTATGTCGCTGAGCAGAACCTAGAGCCTGCAGAAGCACCACGGAGAATCGTACACCCGTTTGCTGACAGGCTATTTAGTGAGTTCGATGGCGAGCGGTATAGATTACGTCAGCAGGCTCATTAGCCATTATGGTGCCGACGTCGGCTTTCTCCAGATTTTCGTCTGTTGATGAATGGTCAACGGACTCGCCGGGCGTTGGGCCGAAATGGCCGAGCTTGACCCATTCCGGAAGTAAACGGTCCGAAATAAACCCTGAGGTGGTCCGCTCCCTAGATTTCTAAACGCACAAACGAAAACTTAAGAAAAGTGAGCTACAAATCACCGCTCCTGAATCTCGAGTGCCGACCCAAAACGGGCACGCGCCTGTTTTGGCCGAGGAGCGTTAGCCCGCGGATTTTTCCAAGTCGGCATAGCTTAGCACCAGGTCGCGGAGGTTGACGAGGCCGAGGAGAGCCTCCCCATCGGTTACGAGAGCTCGGCTATGCTCCAGCTGGGCCAAAAGCCGGATCGCATATTTCACTTTCATGTCCGCGTTGATCGTCAGGGTCGGCTTGGTCATTATTTCGTAGACGCTCGTGCGCTCGGTCGACCGGTTTATCGCAACGACCTTTGCGGCGATATCCTGCACCGTGATCACCCCATATTCATCGTCGTCGTTGCGGCGCTCGATCACCAGAGAACTTACGCGATGCTTATTCATTTCCTCAATCGCGTACTGCACAGTCGCAAGACCGCTAACCATGTGTAACGAGGTCCGCGTCACGTCCGTGACCCTAACGATTTGGGTTTCCATTACAGCTCCTCCTCGCCAATCTCTTTCTCAATGGTTTCGATCTGACCGCGCAAGCCGATCGCATCTTCGATATCGATTTGAAAGGCAACGCCTGTTCCTGGGTCTACATCGAAACGGCAGGCTGCGCTGATCGCTTCAAGAATCTCGCGGCTGTGATGCTCTTCGACGAGAAACAGAATCATGTCTCGTTGGCCTGCGACCGTCAGCCCCAGAAATGTCTGGGTCGGCTTCAGGCCTTCGCCGCGGGCATTCGTTATGACGGTGCATCCGGTCGCGCCATGCGCGCGCGCCGTTTCGATCGCCTGATCGGTGAGTTCGTCCCCGGCCATCACCACAATCAGCTTGAACTTCATGGCCCGTGTCCTCCCTCTGTAGGTGTCAACTCAGGCTCTTTGCGCGTTCCGCGGCGTGCGAGCCATTCGCTTACCTGCGCATACCCCATGACGGTTATCATAGGGAACAGGCTGGCAAGAGCAATCAGGCCGAACCCGTCGAGGAGCGCGCTGCGACCTGGGACGCTCGAAGCGAGTCCGAGCCCCAGTGCCGCGACCAGCGGCACCGTGACCGTGGAAGTGGTGACACCTCCTGAGTCATAGGCAAGCGGTATGATCATCCGCGGGGCAAAGAATGTCTGAACCACGACGATCACATAGCCCACGATCATGTAAACGTATAGCGGCGTTCCTGTAACGATCCGCAGCGTGCCGACGGCGAGGCTGGCCGCGACGCCGAGTGCGACCGCGATGCGCAGGCCCCAGCCCCCCACGGCTCCGCCCGAGACTTCGCGCGCTTTGAGCGCAACAGCGATAAGCGCGGGCTCGGCGAGCGTCGTCGAAAACCCGATCGCGAAGGCAAAGAGATAGATCCAGTAGTAGTCATCCCAACTCAGGTCGTCGTCCGCCGCGCCCGCGCTGATGAAGGCGGGATCGGTAAGCTGGGTTGCCATCACCTTGCCTATCGGGAACAAAGCGTGTTCGAGGCCGAAGAGGAAGAAGCTCAGCCCCAACACCACGTAAATGGAGCCAATGAGCACTCCGCGCAGATTGGGGATACGCTGGCGCAGCACAATCACCTGAAAGCCGAGAAGGATCGCCGCGATCGGTGCGACGTCGAACAGCGTTGACAGGACCGTCTCACCTAGGTTTTGGAGAATCTCTGCCGTCATGCGCTGATCACCACGCCGAAAATCAGGACAAAAATGATGGGCATCAGGCTAGCAAAGGCGATCAGCCCGAACCCGTCGATCATGGGATTGCGCCCCTTTATGACGCTGGCCAGCCCGACACCAAGGGCCGTAACCAAGGGCACCGTGATGGTCGACGTTGTGACACCGCCGCTGTCATAGGCAATGCCCACGATTTCTTTCGGCGCGATCATGGTCAGCGCCACAACCAGTATATATCCGGAGATAATTATCCATTGGATCGGCCAGCCCTTGAGAATTCTCAAGATACCGATGACCAACGAACTCCCGACCGAGACCGCAACGGTATAGCGCAGGGCTTGAGCGTGTAGCGCTTTGCTGGCCTCCCCCTCGGCGATGAACCCGGCCCCCGACATGACGCCGGCAGCCTCCTCGCTGACCGCGATGAGTGCCGGCTCGGCCACCGTGGTCCCGAAGCCAAGCCCGAAGCCAAAGCTCAGCAGCCAGAACAACGAACCCTTCCGTGCAAATGCGTTGGCCAGCGCCTCACCCAGCGGGAACAGGGCCATTTCAAGACCGCGGATGAAGACGGCGAGCCCGAGCATGACAAAAAGAAAGCCGACCGCGATGTCCGCCAGATTGTGTACGGGCTGGCGCAATACGACGAACTGGAAGAAAGCGATGATTAGAATTATGGGTGCGAGGTCTCGGAGGGTTCCGCCAAGAAGGCCCATCATTCCGCGGATTGACCCCAACATTCCGATGAGTTCCCCTGCCGACAAAAAATGTGACGTCAAGATTAGTGGTTGGCCGGCGGCGGCGCGAGGCTTAAATTGTCGTTTCGCGCGGTGCTGTGGCTCAGCGGTTGTAAAACTGCCCACCCCTTCTTGTCCTCCGGCCGTCCATGCCGTTCCGCGACGGAGAGTGTTTGACGGGGGGCATGCACGTGACAGGGCGCCGATATGGAAAAGACCAGACCAATGAAGAGAATGTCTGTTTCTGGCACTCAACAGACCAACTGGCACCCGCCAAATGACGGCCGCTGCCAGGGGTAGACCGGACAGTTGGGACTATTTCTTCCGCTATCGAGGGGTGAGCGGCCGTCGTTTGTGATGGGTCTGAATAGCGGCTTTTGACCCAAAACGGACATCAACTATCTACCCAAAAGCGAGGCTCTCCAGCCCCATCCGACCAATGCTTGTGGCGACCTACACACTCCGCAAGGCCGACCACGTAGAGAAGCGTGACCCACGCAGTACTGACAAAAAACTCCGGAAACACGGAGCTTGACAACAATGCCCGATTAGAGAAGCAGACATTTGCACTCTGAATATTGTCGCTTGTGAGTTTGAACTCGGGAGGATTGGAATAAAGACGCCGAACTTGCTACTTCCGCCGAACGAGCAACACGACGATCAGGATAATCCCACCCAAGATGGCGATCCACCCCACTCCTCTGATCATCCCATGTCCCATGTCCCATCCCGGCATGCCCCACCAGCCCTGTGGCTGTGCCATGCTTGATGTTGCCGAAAGAATGGTGAGCAATACTGTGGTCGCATATGTGTAGAGCCGATACATATTCAATCTCCGTTTGCGTTAGAGATTATTATCAATTTGGTACTAGCTGGCGTCTATTTTGATGTCGAGTTGGATCAAAAGCGAACATGCAGACCGCGCCGCATAGACTTGGGAAGCTATCAAACCAGTCAAAGCAAAGAAATTCGCATCGATTGCGCTATAATCAGGGAAAATAAAAATGTTTTCGATAGGGAAGATTATTCACATGACCAAACTGCTCGTGGCCAAAATTTTTGCAGTCATTGCCTTTTCAGCCGCAGCGCCACTCGCCGGCACCGCGCAGGCCCCTGACTTTCCGAGTTGGCCGTTGAGCCAGATCTGCAAGTCTGGCGACAACAGCTGTGCGCGTTTCGAGCAATTCGCCCGTGGACAGATTTCGGGCACCTGGCAGACATTGCCGCCAAAACAGCGGCAGGCCTGCATAGCCGAAACGCAGAGCCTCGATAAGAGCTACCGCCTGCTCCAGGGCTGCTTGGCAAACGCTATGAAGGAGCTTCTGAAAAACCAGCAGCTAAGCCAAGGTGAGGGCAAAGGCATGGACATGGGCAAAGGTGAGGGCAAAGGCAAAGGCATGGACATGGGCAAAGGTGAGGGCAAAGGCATCGACATGGGCAAAGGTGAGGGCAAAGGCATGGACATGGTCAAGGGTGAGGGCAAAGGCATGGACATGAACATGGGCAAAGGTAATGGCAAAGGCAGGGACCTGGGC
>BFAS01000316.1 GCA_008974985.1 bacterium MnTg02 | reverse complement strand
GCACACGCGCAGATACCTCCAGGCTCACGCGGCCGCGTGCAGCCAAGGCCACGCGGGGACGCAAGCGTATGGAGCCCATCATGCAACATCCTTACCGGTCTTTTGGGACGGCGCGGCGCGCGCCTGGCCGGCACTGGCCCGATCGGCTGCCGCCAGCGAACTCAGCCGCAAATTTGGCCAAAGTTCGGCGCGCGCTGAATGGGTTTGCGTTTGTTGGGCATCGCGGCGGCTGCGCGCTGCCTGGCTGATGGCGCTCAGCTTGGATAAAACACCGCCTGCCTCGGCCATACTGTTGGCGAGTTTCGTTTCGATTTCGTCTGCGGCGTCGAGACGCGTCCCTAAATCGCGATTCGCTGTGTCGACCGTCGCGCGCAACCCCCCGATGGCCGTCTCAGCATGCTGGGTTGCCTGGTTCAATTCCTGGACGATATCTCCAAGGCGTTCTTGATCGGCCTTTAAATTGTTCAGCTTGCGGCTCACGACGATGCAATAGACGATCGTCGCAACGAGGAGCATCGCAACGAGCCCTTCAACGATGAGCGCTAGATAGGATCCGGTCATTGCAAATTCTCCTTTACCGCAGGTTCACTATCGGCCGGATTGAGATTGATTTTCTTGCTTGGTTTTTCGATCCCGCGCAGTACGCGGATGGCGATATTTTCGCCATGACGGCCGATATTTCCTTTGGTCAGTGAAATGCCGCCGCAGCGAAGCGTAACCGGATCTTCCGGTCTGCAATTAAGCACGACCGTCTCGCCCACCGACAGATTCATGACCCTCCGGAGCGGCAGTGTAATATCGTCCAAAACAACATCGATATTTATTTGGGTCGACCAAAGCTCCGTGGCCAAATGACTTTCCCAAATATTATCGCGGCCAAACTTTTCGCCCATGAACCCTTGCAGCAGCAACTCGCGGATAGGTTCAAGCGTGGCATATGGTATGAGAACTTCGACGCGTCCGCCGCGATCTTCCATATCAATCCGGAGTTTGATCAAAATGGCCGCATTGGCCGGGCGGGAAATCGCCGCAAAGCGCGGATTGGTCTCTAAGCGCTCAAGGTTTAACTTGACCGGAGACAGGGGCTCGAAAGCCGCTTCGGTGTCTTCTAATATGACCTCGATGAGACGCTTCACCAAATTTGTCTCAATCGTCGTATACGGGCGTCCCTCAATTCGTGTGGGTGGTGATCCACGGCCGCCAAGCAAAACATCGACAATGGCGTAGATGAGGCTGGAATCCACCGTGATGAGGCCGAGATTGTCCCATTCCTCCGCCCTAAAGACAGAGATCATCGCGGGCAAGGGTATCGAATTCAAATAATCCCCAAACCGTATGGTGGAGATGTTGTCGAGACTGACCTCAACATTGTCGGATGTGAAAGTGCGGAGACTAGCCGTCAATAGCCTGACAAGCCGGTCGAACACGATCTCCAGCATCGGCAGGCGTTCATAGGATACCAATGCCGAATTGATGATCGCGCGAATGCCACTCATATCCGCGAGGGACTGCTCACCAAGATCGAAGCCAAGAAGATTATCGATTTCGTCTTGATTTAGAACGCGCTCTACGCCGCTTTCCGCCTTATTGGTCTCGGTGTCGTTGTCGTCGATCATCGCGGCCCATTGCGCCGCGACATCATCGTCTGACTCGGCGCCATCCTCGCCGCCTTCGTCCGCCTCAGCGCCCCAGCTGGCCGCTAATTCGTCTTGATCAATATCGTCGTCCGCTGCCATTCCTCGCCTTGCTCTTACTGGATAATGATTTCTTTGAAGAGTATCCGGTCAATTTTGCTGGGATATATCGCCAAATTAACCCGCCGCAGCAGCTCTTCCTTAAGGCGGAACACCCCGGCCGACCCCTCCAAATCCGAGCTTCTCAACTCACGGAGATAGATTTGGAACATATCAAGAATGCGCGGCATAACCGGGTCGAGCGCAGACAGGGCCGTCTTGTCCTTCGCTTCGAGAGCAATCTTGATCTTCAGATATTGGGCGCGCTTATCGATGGAACTCAGATTGACGACCATCTCGGGCAAGTCGTAATAGGCAGCGGGCGTTGCAACGCCGTCCTCTTCGGCTGCGCTACTAAACATGCCGAAATAGGAGGCCATGAAATAACCGCCGCCGCCTAACAGCAAAACACCTAGCCCAAGGGCGCCAAGGAGAATTATTTTTCCGCGGCCGCCGCCCTTCTTTGCGCCAGCATCCTCTTCACCGCCGGCATCCTCGTCTTCTTCTTCGGTAATTTCTTCAGCGTCTTCGGCCATGATGCGATTGCCATTCCCTCATTCGTCCGACGCGACGCGATAATGCGATTTCAAGCGGTGATACCGCCAGGCATCGGCAACTCTTGTCTAGGCCAACAGCGTTAACGAAAGGTTGCGAAACAGCCCTCAGAGGCAATTTTTGCCGGGAAAATATTGCCCTCTGGCAATGGCGGCAGATTGGTGAAAACAGCTACTCCGTTGATATATATAGGTTTTTAATTTGGCACGGCTCCTGCATCGTTAATTGGCGAGTTCGTCGGGGCAATTCTTGCCCATCAACGAAAAGCCGCAACACAAAACGAAATGCAACATTTACGCGGTGCAGCGCGAAAGCAGGACATAGGCCATGGAGAACGCTTTACTCATCAGTTTGACCCGGCAAATGGCTCTTAAGCGCCAGATGAGTGTTGTGGCGAACAATTTGGCAAATGTGAACACGGCCGGCTTTAAGGCCGACAGCACGCATTTTACGGAATATCTCATGCCGGTTGCCCGCATGACCGACCAAAAAGGGCCGGACCGCATTCTCTCCTATGTCAATGACACAGGGCTGGTCCGCGATTTCACCCAAGGCAGCATGGAGAAGACGGATAAGGATCTCCATGTGGCGATTTCCGGCGATGGTTGGCTGGTGGTGCAAACGCCTGATGGAGAGCGCTACACGCGCAATGGCGAGCTGACGCTCGATCCCGAGGGACAAATTGTCACCAATGAGGGGCTGCCGGTGCTCGGGAATGGGGGCCCCATCACCATCGGTCTCAATGAAACCGGGATCGAAATCGCAAGAGATGGAACGATTTCAACCGATGCGGGGCTGAAGGGTGCGCTCCGGATCGTCAAATTCGCCGACAATAGCCAGCTCAAGAAAGAAGGCGCCAGCCTCTATGCAAGCGCTCAGGAGCCGGAAGACGCGCCGGATGTCCAAATCTTGCAGGGCATGATCGAGAAGTCAAATGTCAAGGCGATCTCGCAACTGACGACAATGATTGAAACGGTGCGGGCCTACACGTCCGTCTCCCATACGCTTCGACGCATGCAGCAGCTTCGCCAGGACGCGATCGAGAGGCTCGCCGGCGTGCGGAACGCCTGAACGCAATAATCACCTAACCGGAACCGCGAACAGAGACATTTAAAGGGCAACAAAATGAATTCCTTGCAAATTGCCGCAACAGGCATGCAGGCGCAGCAGCTCAATGTGGAAGTTATCTCCCACAATATTGCCAATATGCGCACCACCGGCTTCAAGCGCATGCGGGCAGAGTTTCAGGACTTGCTCTACCAGGACATCCGCGCCGTCGGGTCAACATCCTCAGAATCCGGCACGACGGTGCCCACAGGCTTGCAGATCGGCTACGGCGTTAAAACCGGCGCCACTTCACGGGTCATGAGCCAAGGCAGCCTGATCAACACGGACAAGGAATTGGATATGGCGGTCCGGGGCGAAGGTTTCTTCGTCATCAACCTGCCGGACGGGCGAACCGCCTACACACGCGACGGCTCCTTTGAGCTCAATTCCAGCGGCGATTTGGTGACCCTCGATGGCTATCAAGTTCAGCCAGGCCTTACCATTCCGAACGACGCTCTAAGCATTATAGTCAACTCAACCGGAAACGTCCAAATCACCACGAGCACCTCCTCAACACCCACGGATATTGGACAAATCCAACTCGCCCGTTTTGTGAACAAAGCCGGTCTCCAGCCAAAAGGCGAGAACCTGTTCCTGGAATCGGGAGCAAGCGGCTCGCCGACACTCGGAAGTCCGGGAGATGCCGGCTTTGGAACGGTTCTGCAAAAATTTTTGGAAGGCGCCAACGTTAATGCGGTCTCTGAGCTTTCAGACCTGATCGCCGCCCAGCGCGCTTACGAAATGAACGCCAAGGTCATCTCGTCATCGGATGAAATGATGTCCGCCACAGCGAACATACTGAGGTAATTGGTTAAATGACTTACGCGACACGCACTATCCGCAATTTTGCCCGACACTGGCCGGGCGCCGTTAACGTACGTGCTATCGCTTTCGTGGCGTTCACGCTGCTTGCAACCCATCCGGCACAGGCCCAACAGGGCGCGCCCGTGCTCAGGGAAAGCATCACTGTCTACTCCGACGTTGTGACACTCGGCGACCTCTTTGAAAACGCTGCCACCGTCGCCAATATCCCGGTTTTCCGTTCCCCCGATATGGGCCAGGATGGCATTGTCACAAGTCATAGGATCGCAGCGGCGGCCCATCAGCATGGATTGATTTGGACCAATCCGGGCGAGATCGACAAGGTGGCTGTCTCACGTCCGAGCCGCTTGGTAACGCTGGACGATTTCAGGCAACTGATCGCCGGCCGCATCGCAACGGATTTAGGAATCGAAGATGAAAGCAGCATAGACGTAACGCTCGCTCCTAAAACCAACCCCATCCATCTGGATTCCCGCCGGAAAACACCTCTTGTCGTCCACAGCCTCGATCAAAACAATTCGAGCGGATCATTCCGCGCCGTCATCGGCTTCAGTATCTTGACGGAAAGCCAGCCCAATATTGTGGTTCGCGGCCGCGCCATCGAAATGGTCCAGGTTGCCGTCCCGTCTGAGAACATCGATCGCAAGCAAATAATTACGGCGGATAATATTAAGGTCCTGCGGATTGCAAAATCACGTATCCGACGCAACACCCTACTTAACCGTGATGAGCTGATTGGTCAGGCCGCCAAGCGCCGGCTTGCCGTGAACCGGCCGGTGCTCCGCACCGATCTGGAAGCCCCAAAGCTTATTAAACGGAATACGATGGTGGAGATCTTGTTCAAGAGCGGCGGTCTGCTGCTCAAGGCGGAAGGCCGGGCGCTGGCTGATGCAGCGATGGGCGAGGCCGTCAAAGTTCTGAACATCCAAACGAAGCGCACAATCGAGGGCACGGCGATTGCGGTTGGCGTGGTTTCGGTGGCTGGAAGAAAAACACCGGCGCTACGTCTGCAGCGCACAAGTCAAACACAGCCCAAACGTGTCAGCGCGACGCGATCCACGCAAAACCGGCGCGTTCGTCAATGGCAAACCAGTGTTGTGAGATCGAATTGAGGGATCTAAGAAGAAAATGAAGTTTCCGATAATTATTTCACTCGCTGCCTCGTGCGTTTTGCTCTCAGGCTGCGCCTATTTCGACCGGCTGGCGACTGTCGGTCAGGCTCCGGTGCTGTCCGCAATCCAGAATCCAGTCGCACAGCCGGGCTATAAACCTGTCAGCCTGCCAATGCCGGTGCCCGAACAGGTCAGCTATAACGCCAACTCGCTTTGGCGCAACGGCTCGCGTGCGTTCTTTAAGGATCAAAGAGCGTCCAAGGTCGGCGACATACTGACCGTCATCATCGAAATTTCAGACAAAGCCGAGATCGATAACACAACAGAGCGCAACCGGGAAAATTCAGAGGATCTCGGGCTGAATTCCATCGCCGGCTACGAAGCCATTTTGAAGAAACTGTTGCCTAAAGCGACCCGCGATGCGGTCGATTTTTCCGATCTCATCGATATCAAATCGAATGCCAAGAGCAAGGGGTCCGGTTCGGTCAATCGCGAGGAGACACTCAATACCAAAATGGCGGCCATCGTGACGCAGATACTCCCGAACGGAAATCTGGTCATTGAAGGCAAGCAGGAAATCCGGGTGAACTTTGAAATTCGCGAGATCATTGTCGCCGGTATCGTGCGGCCTGAAGATATCAGCGCTGAGAATACGATCCCGATCTCGAAGATCGCCGAAGCCAGAGTGGCCTATGGCGGACGCGGCCAGATTACCGATGTCCAGCAGCCACGCTACGGTCAGCAGGTCTTGGATGTGGTGCTGCCGTTCTGATTTAATCCCGAACCGGAGACGGCCTAAATAAAGCACCCGGCAGGACTGATCTTGCAAGCCCTGCACACGCTGTTAGCCCGTGCCTCAGATGCGGGGTGATAGGCTGAAAAGCCGTGCCGGTTCTCGCCCCGATCCCCTGCCCCACAGCCACACGCAGAGCCACAAGCAGAGCCAGGATTTGCAAAGTTGGTCTCCCCCCGGGAGCCGGATACTCGGAGTCTCCGGGATCGGGTAAAAAAATTAAGGCGATGGGTTCTTTGTAAAAGCGCAGAAGACCTCCCCATTGAGCAGTTCATCCCTGAAACGAGCATTGAAGCTCTCGCAGTACGCGGTGCAGAACCCAGCTACCAATGAATGGGCAACCATGCAAATATGAATCCTGTTTCGGATGTTATCGGAGAATAACGGATGAATGGGTCCCAGACTTCGTAATACAAACGAATGGGTTTGCGTGGCCCCAATCCTTGCAGTAGCCTTTCTGAAAAGACCGCTGACTGCTGGAAAAAAATATGCCGTCAATTCGGGCGGTCCTGGGAAGATGGAATACTACCACCAAAAAAACAGGGAGGGACGTATGGACACTATCCGCTTTCATTTCGCAGTGCTGGCCGCAACGGTCGCGATCGCATTTGCAGGTATCACCGCTGTTGCGCCAGCGGGAGCCGCGGAATGTGCGCGCGGCGATCTTGACAAGCGCTATTGTGACGCCAACGGCGACCTTGTCGCAGACACGCCGAGCGATGCGAGCAAGCTCCTCGATCCCGATACGCTGGTATTTTCCTATACGCCGGTAGAGGATCCCGCGGTCTACGAGAATGTCTTCGTGGAGTTTATGGATTTTCTCTCAAAGAAAACCGGCAAAAAGGTCAAGTGGTATGGCGCAGAGTCCTATGCCGCTCAAATCGAAGCCATGCGGTCCGGCAGGCTGCACGTGGCGGGCATCTCGACCGGCCCGACGGTCTTTGGCGTCAATCTTGCCGGCTATGTGCCGCTCGCGATCATGGGAAAGTCTGATGGCCGGTTCGGCTATAAGCTCCAGCTGATTACCCACAAAGACTCGGACATCAAGGAAGTCAAGGACCTTAAAGGGCGCAAGATCGCCCATGTAACGCCGTCATCGAACTCTGGCAACCAGGCGCCCCGGGCCCTGTTTAAATCCATGGGCGTGCAACCGGATGTCGATTACAAAGTCATCTATTCCGGCAAGCACGACAATTCGATCATGGGCGTTGCCAACAAGGACTATGACGCCGCACCGATCGCCTCCAGCGTGCTCGATCGCATGCATGACAAGGGTGTCGTGAACAAGAACGATCTCAGAATCATCTGGGAATCGAAGAACTTCCCGACCACCTCTTACGGCTACGTCTACAATCTGAAGCCTGAATTGCAAAAGCAGATCCGCGAAGCGTTCCTGACATTCGATTGGACCGGAACGGCTCTGAAAAAGGAGTTCGGCAAGAAGTCGGATCGCTTTATCCCGATCACCTTCAAGGAGCACTGGATCGACATCCGCACGATCCAGAAAACCAACGGCGTAACATATACGGACCAGTCCTTGAAAGGCCTCAAGGTCAAGAAAAAGAAGAAGAAAAAGAAAAAATAAGACGAACGAGGGTCCTGCAACTTTGGCAAACACTCGATCGCCGCAATCATCAACCACCACCGCCGCCCGCAGGCGGCGGTGGTTGAGCTGTTTTGGAAGGCTCCGATCGGGGGGAAATTTTTGCACCATGCTTGAGATCACGGATCTCGTAAAAGACTATCCCAATGGCCTGAGGGCGCTGGCCGGCGTGAGCCTCACCGTCACCCAACCCGAAGTGGTGGCGATTATCGGATCATCGGGCGCCGGAAAATCGACCCTGATCCGGTGCATCAACCGGCTTGTCGAACCGACATCAGGCTCCGTCAAGCTGGACGGCACGGACATTACAAACCTTGGCCGTGGCAAGCTCCGCGAGGCGCGCCGGCGTA
>BFAS01000315.1 GCA_008974985.1 bacterium MnTg02 | reverse complement strand
ACAAACGCTCGATGAAAGCGTGCGCCAGATTACGGAAGATAAAACGAGCCGAGCATCCTTTTATCAAACCGTTGCAGGCCTTCTCGGCGCGCCCGTACGCCGTCAGCTCGAAGCAAGCATCGCGCGCTCATGTGCGAATTATGTTTCAGATTATCGGCCCGCATATGGACCCGAGAATAAGAATGACGCCGGTCATAAGGCAATGGCCGAAAGCATGACCCATTCTCCAGCAAGTTTGGACGATACTTCCAGCACTGCCGACGTATCGCCGACCTTTCCGCAAAGCGATACGCCATCGCGGACTGCGTCAAGCGCAGGCGGCGACACGGCCGAGTTCAATATCATGATGACTTGTTTGAGCGAGGCCATCGAGACCGAGGTAAAAGAGACTGAGGCAAATGAGAGTTCGGAAGCGGTTTCAGCAGAGGTCGCGATAGCGCTGGAAACCAAAAGGTCCACCGAAAGCATAACCCCGGTCGATACACAAATCGGACCGCTCGACCTCGCTTTAGCGTCGCTCGACACAATGTATTCGCTGATCGAGGACGATCCAACACCAATCGGGAAAGACACGCTTCCCGACAAGGTGGCGGACTCCATATTTGCAACAAAAGAACAGGACGCAGCTGGCGGTTCCGATGTGCAGGTGGATCCGACGCCGGAGAGCCCACAGAGTAGCGCGACCGGTATCCGCGCTATACTTAACCGTCTGCGCCAAACCGAACCACTGGAACCGCGTATCGAACCCATTCTCGAAATAGGCGGTGTGCAGCCTGACTCGTCCGATTTGGATCCTACTGATGAGTCAAACAGGTTGGGCGCGGACAGCGATCAGAAGATTGCGCAAGACTGTTCCGAAGAAGAGTTCACATTTGAGCATGGCGCCAGCGACCTGGCCTCTGCAACACTCGATGCCTTATCCGCCGATCTGCTCAGACAGATGGATGCTGGCGCCCACGCCACGGCTCAGCCGGAATATGACAAAGGGGATCTGGCGGTCTACGCGCGATTGTTCGGCGAAATCGCTTCCGAGCGTAGCGACGATCTCCATGATATCTATCTGGACGATGAGATATTTCGAGCTGACGTCTGCCAATTTAAGCACTTCTTCCTGCACCTCATTAAGGCCCATATCGACAATGACGGAGACAACGACTCCGATGCTCTCATTCGGTCTTGGCTGAATTCACCCTATGGATGCGTCTACAAGGGCTTGTATCGTCATTGTCCGCCGGACGCAGGATAACTCATTGTCAGCTCTCAGCAGCTCCTAGGCGGCCTCGGCGCTGCCCACAATACCCAGGAAAGCGGCCGGATAGGATTGAAGAGAGCGGCGCCTAAACGCAAACGAACCTTGCATCCAGGATGCAAGGTTCGCCACGAATTCAAAAATCAAACGAAGCTTAGCTGTTGACCGCTTCCTTCAGCGCCTTCCCTGCTTTAAATTTGGGCACCATAGCCGCAGGAATTTGTATGGGCTCGCCCGTACGCGGGTTACGGCCCGTGCTTGCTTTACGCTTGGTGACTTCAAAATTTCCAAATCCAGCGATCCGAACGCTATCGCCAGACTTTAACGTCGTAACAATACTGTCGAGCATAGCGTCGACAGCAGCTGCAGCAGCCTCCTTGGTCATATCGGCCTCGTCTGCAACACTGTCGATGAGTTCTTTCTTGTTCATTTTTCCCTTCCTCGTAGGTCGGCTGAATCTGTTGACGTTCAGCCCAGTTGAAGAAAAAATCCAGCGATTGCCGTGGAATGAAAATCGAGCGAAGACGTTAACTTGCCTGCTATGCGCCACACAATGCGCTGCGTTTTCTCGAAGAGCAAGCTCCCCTGGTCAAGAAATCCACACCTTATAAGGATTGGAATGTGGCAAAAACACGCAGGAATCCGCCATTATGGACCGGAAAAGAGGCATCCGACAGGTGCTGACGCGTGGGGAACATCGACATTTTTCCTTAAACAACGCCCGCGATTCGAGGCAGGAGATGTCAGAAAAACCAAAAAAAACAGGCGGTTAGGTGGCCTCCCGCCACTCAACCGCCTTTGCATACCAAACGATTCAAACCTGTACCAGCGACCTAATGCGCGGTAACGCCCGTCGAGGTTTCCGACTTTTCGCTGACCGTAGAAGATTCAGAAGTATCGTCGGATTCATCCCAAACAATCGGTTTAAGCTCCTCAACCAAGGCAATCCTAATCACTTCGTCCATCCGAGAAACCGGTAGGATTTCGAGACTGTTCTTCAGATTGTCCGGAATTTCTGCGAGATCCTTGGCATTATCCTCGGGGATCACAACCGTCTTGATTCCGCCGCGCAGTGCCGCCAGCAGTTTCTCTTTCAACCCACCAATCGGCAGCACGCGGCCACGCAAAGTAATTTCGCCAGTCATCGCGAGATCCTTGCGGACGGCTATACCGGTCATGACCGAGATAATCGCCGTGACCATGGCAACACCTGCCGACGGACCGTCTTTCGGTGTTGCGCCCTCCGGCACGTGAACGTGAATGTCACGCTTCTCGAGCAATGACGGCACAATGCCGTAATTGGCAGCTCTCGAGCGCACATAGGCATGCGCCGCCTGGATCGATTCCTTCATCACGTCACGCAAGTTACCAGTCACGGACATTTTGCCCTTGCCCGGCATCATCACGCCCTCGATTGTCAGGAACTCGCCGCCAACCTCGGTCCATGCCAAGCCGGTGACAACGCCGACTTGATCCTCACCCTCCACCTCGCCATAGCGGTATTTCGTTACACCGAGATAATCCTGGAGATTGTCCAGGCTGATCTCAATCTTCGTCTTGTCGGTGGTCAGGAGTTGCTTGACGGATTTGCGTGCTATTTTCGCGATTTCGCGCTCTAGACTGCGCACACCAGCTTCACGCGTATACAACCGAATAATCTCCTTGAGCGCATCATCGGCGAGCGTCCACTCATGCTTTTCAAGCCCATGTGCGACCAGCTGATCTGGAATAAGATGCCGGCGGGCGATTTCGACCTTTTCGTCCTCAGTGTAGCCGGCAAGCCGAATGATCTCCATCCGATCCATCAGCGCCGGCGGGATATTCAGCGTATTCGCCGTTGTCACGAACATCACATTCGACAGATCATAGTCCACTTCGAGGTAATGATCGTTGAAGGTATGGTTTTGTTCCGGATCCAAAACCTCCAACAGGGCCGAAGCGGGATCGCCGCGGAAATCGGCGCCCATCTTATCGACTTCATCGAACAAGAAGAGCGGGTTCACTTTTTTGGCTTTACGCATCGACTGAATGACTTTGCCAGGCATCGAGCCGATATAGGTACGGCGATGGCCACGAATCTCGGCCTCATCGCGCACGCCGCCAAGCGACATCCGCACAAATTCACGACCCGTCGCGCGGGCCATTGATTTGCCGAGAGATGTCTTGCCGACACCGGGCGGTCCTACAAGGCAGAGAATAGGTCCCTTCAGTTTGTTCGTGCGTTTCTGCACGGCCAAATATTCGACGATCCGCTCTTTGACCTTTTCGAGGCCGTAATGTTCCTCGTCAAGAATCTGCTCGGCTTCTTCGAGATTTTTCTTAACCTTGCCTTTGACGCCCCAGGGGATCCCCAACAGCCAATCGAGGTAATTCCGCACGACCGTGGCTTCCGCCGACATCGGGCTCATTTGCTTCAGCTTCTTCAGCTCGCTTTGAGCCTTCTCACGCGCCTCCTTCGACAGCTTGATATTTTCGATCTTATCCTCGAACTCGGAAATATCGTCACGCTCATCAGCGTCGCCGAGTTCCTTCTGAATGGCTTTCATCTGCTCGTTCAGATAGTACTCGCGTTGCGTTTTCTCCATCTGACGCTTTACGCGTGAGCGAATTTTCTTCTCCACCTGAAGAACGGAGATCTCGCTTTCCATGAGCATGAAGACACGCTCTAGCCGTTCAGAAATCGTGGTGACTTCGAGAATTTCCTGCTTTTCGGAAATTTTTACCGCCAGATGACACGCGATCGTATCCGCGAGCTTCGAATAATCCTCGATCTGATTGACCGAACCGAGCACTTCCGGTGAGATCTTCTTGTTGAGTTTTACGTAGCTCTCGAATTGCGAGACGGCCGAGCGCGCAAGGGCTTCGATCTCTTCCTCGACGCCGACTATTTCGGCAACACGCTCGATCTCGGCCTCAAAATAATCTTCGTTCTCGGTGTAGTGCTTAATATTCGCGCGGGTGGTCCCTTCCACAAGGACCTTCACCGTTCCGTCCGGCAGTTTCAAAAGCTGCAGGACGGATGCCAGCGTGCCGACGGAATAGATAGCATCAGTTTCCGGATCGTCGTCGCTTGCATTCCTTTGCGCCGCCAGCAAAATCTGCTTATCCGTACGCATCACTTCTTCGAGCGCATTGATAGATTTTTCGCGGCCAACGAAAAGTGGCACGATCATGTATGGAAAAACCACAATATCCCGCAGCGGAAGAACTGGAAACCGTTCGATACCATCGTTCCCTTGCTCGCCATCTTCGATTATGTCGGTCATCTGGTTTTCCTGTTCTGTTCTTTGGACGGCACAGATTCGACGCCTGCCCCGCCGGTAATTATGTCTGCCCCCAAATGGTTTCCGGTCCTTTCGAAGAAACAATCCACCGGAACAAGACCGCATTTTCCACAAACACGACCCAACCTAAAAACATAAGGCGAAACCGACCGCGTTCAAGTCGTGG
>BFAS01000314.1 GCA_008974985.1 bacterium MnTg02 | reverse complement strand
GGTGATCGCGCGCCAGGCAGGGCTAGTTGCGAAGTGGCTGCTCGTCGGCTTCGTTCACGGCGTCATGAACACCGACAACATGTCGATAGCGGGCGAGACGATCGACTACGGCCCCTGCGCCTTCATGGACGTCTATCACCCGGAGACGGTCTACAGCTCCATCGATACCATGGGCCGCTACGCTTACGGCAACCAGCCACGCATCGCCCAGTGGAACCTTGTCCGTCTGGCGGAGACGCTCTTGCCGCTGCTGTCAGAGGACGAGGACGCCGCCATCAAAGAAGCACAAGAGGCGATCGACGCATTCCTACCGCGGTTCGAGACGGCTTACGCCGCCGGCCTCAGCCGCAAGCTTGGCCTGTTCCAACCGTGGCCGGACGATCTGCCCCTGGCACAGGACCTCCTCGAGCGCATGGCCCGCAACGGCGCCGATTTCACCTTAACCTTCCGCCGGCTGTGCGACGCGGCTGCTAACCCCGACCGCGACGCGGCTGTGCGCAGCCTGTTTACCGATCCGAGCACCTTCGACGATTGGGCGGCGAGATGGCGCCATCGGATTGCTGAGGAGGGTGGAGAGGCGAACCAGCGCCGGACGGCGATGCGTGCGGCTAACCCCGCTTTTATCCCGCGCAACCATCTGGTGGAGGAGGCGATCTCCGCAGCCGTGAACGATGGAGATTTCTCGCCCTTCGAGAGTCTGGTGACCGTGCTCTCGATGCCTTACGAGGATCAACCGGCCTACGGCTGCCACGCCGATCCTCCGCGGCCCGATCAAGTCGTACAGCAAACGTTTTGCGGCACTTGACCAAGGAAGGGTAAGCTCGACGCTGGAATTGTTTGGGGAGACGGGCATCCGACGCAAAGGCTGCCACGCTCTCAGAAGCTACCTAAACCATATTCGGCCTGCTTCGAAATTCGGGGCCTGGATGGCCTGAACGGCAGGTTGTCCGCCGGCGCTGATCGAGCGCTGAAGTGGGGTCAGTCACCGATGCCGATCCACACCGGCGCGCGGCACCGAACGGCGTGAGTACCAAAAGTCCTGTGGCGCCGTAACAACCACGCAGCAGATGATCTGCTACAGTCCTTTTCCGGTTGTGGCACCAACCAGTCGTCCGGACACGCGTCCGGAGGCGGCCGCTTCGCCCCGCTCGTCGGACATTCGACGCAGTCGCTCAGGTTCCCACCAAGTCGCGATTTCCGGCCACTTCATTGGACTCAGTTTCTTAGGTCCGAGACACCGAGTTCTTCCCACATCCATGTGAAATCGTAGGATGCCATCGGGTCGTCCGGCTCGTGTTTTGCGGACTTGTTTTCGAGCAGCTTGAGCCAAGCAACAAGTTTGTCTCGGCCCTTCTTCGATCTCGTTGCCTTGCGCGGCGAAATATTGCCAAGTGCTGGAATTGGTTGATCCAGCTGCGCGCGATAGTGCCTGTGCATGGCGTCATGGAGGATTCGATGCTGTTCGTCAGGAGGCAGATCGGGTGTTGCAGAGCTAGATCCATGTTCGCGATGCTCCGCAAAAGCCTGTTCGAGTGTCTGGCGTTCCACAAGGGGAGCCCTAACAAGACCGCCAAGTAAAGGTTCCAGCATTCTGCGCCCGCGGTCGGCCCGGCTTTCGGAATTGACGCACAGTTCAATCGTTTTTGATTTCAGCTCTATCGTTCCCAGAACGACCGAACCGTCGCCCATGGTTGTCACGAACCCAAGTTTGTTGTCAGCGCCAGCTTTCCGCTTTTTCCTGGTCGCTTTTTCCGGTTCCAGCCAGTTCCAGAATGTTTCGGACGCAGCATCCAAATCCGGTGCTCGACTGAGGGCGGCGCGCACCTGGCCATCTGTAGCATCATCCGCCAGGCGATAGACGAGCCGCATGAACTCCATGTCCTCGCCATCGCTGTTAGTCATTTGCGGAACAGCAGGGTTCACCATCCGATCGAGCAGGTCCTTGAGGAAATAATTCGAGAACTGCGGTGCGAGAACCCGGAGGAGGTCGGTCATGTCGTTGGCCGTGCCGATCAAACGGTCGAATTTGGGATCATCGCTGTCAACGCCAAGCTCATCGATAAATGCCGGAATGTCGGCCGATCCCTGATTTTCCACGCTGCCGATCGCAGCTATCAACCGCTCGGAAGTTTCGAGCTCGAATGGCAAAAGCCCGCCGCCAATGATCATCGTCCCGCGAACGTTCACGATGCGCATCGCCACCCGGTCCCATGGCTTGAACGTCTTTGTCGCCGTGCGCTCGCTCACACTGACGGGTTCGCCACCGCGAAGAAGATCACGAGCAAGAAATGATCGAGCCGGCCGAATGTCGCTCACTTCGTAGAGGCTCATCACCGAGTCCTTGAGCCCGGCCATATATGCCTTGTTCCCGGCGGATTCCTTCCAGCCACGGCGTTTGAGGTAATCGTCGACGATATTGCCGGCGCCATCTACATCCTTGGTCAAGAAGTCCTCAAAGGCACACCCCCACAACGTCATCGCCCAGTCAGGACCGATCAGGCCGCCGAGCTCGTCAAAGTCAGGGATCTCCTGTTCGTCAAGAACCCTTCCGATGTGACGGTCCAACACGTCCAGGAAACCGCCTCGCCAAGGGTCCTTGGCGAGCCACTTCATCAGACCGGAAAGAGAATCGGACGATGCCATCCCGCGCGCCCCATTAGCCATAGCCAGCGTTGTTGATATTATCACGCGAGGACATTCGAACGAGCCCATTTAGCACGTCCGAATGTCTCTTGCTGATACAAAACTCCGGTTCTGAACGAGGCAGAGCGATTCCGCTCTGCCCCTGATTTCAGATATCAACTTTTTCAGCAATTTCGAGGGCATCGTCAACCTCGATGCCGAGATATCTGACCGTGCTTTCGATCTTGGTGTGACCGAGCAGCAATTGAACTGCACGTAGATTTCCTGTCCGCCGGTAGATTAGCGTTGCCTTCGTTCGCCGCAGCGAGTGCGTACCAAACAACAAGGCATCAAGACCGATGCTCGCGATCCACTGGGATACCAAACGGGCATATTGCCTTGTTGTCAGGCATCGATCCTTGCCTCGCCGACCTGTGAAAAGAAATTCACCTGGCACTCTGCCGCTGACGCGCAAATAGTCATCTACGGACTGTCGCGTCTGTTCGGTAATCTCGAACTTCACAGGGCGTCCGGTTTTCTTCTGTCGAACTGTCGCCCGGTCGATGGCATACCCTTGAGGCGCAACATCATCGACCTTCAAACTGACAACATCACAGCCGCGCAACTTGCTATCGATCGCCAAATTGAACAGCGCCAGGTCTCTGACACGTCCTGCCAGTTGTAGCCGCGTTCGGATTGCCCAAACATGTTTGGGCTGAAGCGGTGGTTTCTGCCCGATCAGCTTGCCCTTGTTCCAGGGTTGGCGCTTGGTTCTTACTTCATACGCATTACACATCGTTTTCCTCCTTGTTTCGGTTGAGGAAAACGATTGTGTTCTGTTTTTCCGGGACTGGACCGACAACGCCCGCTTTTGGACCGCTGCGGTATTTGTCCACAAACTGACGCAGCAGCCCTACGTCTCAGTTTGATGCGGAGGAGCCGTCCACACATGACCCAACGCAGTCATTCGCGACACCGACCAATGTCATACCGGCCGTTCCCGACGCAAAATAATTTTGGCAAGTAAGGTGGTGCCGTTTGTGAAGGCAATTCACATACCTGAACGAAAAGGGCATGGTGGCCAATTATTGCGCCGATTATGACAGGATCAACTCCGAGACGGTGTTTTTGCAACCCGCCTTCATAAATTCAAATGACGCTGTTACAAACAAGGAGATAATTCGAGATGATTTTCAGAACGCTTGTGGCGGCCATGACCGCCGCTGTTGTCGCCGCCGCCATTGCACTGCCTGCGCAGGCCCAGGATGTGCAACGCTCAATCACCAACGTCGCGGGCGATGTTTACCGCTTCCAAAACAAGTTCCACTTTTCAGTCTTTGTGGTGACTGAGGACGGCATCGTGTTCGGTGACCCGATCAACGCCGATGTGGCCGCCTGGGTCAAGGCCGAGATCGCCAAGCGCTTCGGCAAGCCCGTCACCCATATGATCTACAGCCACAGCCATGGCGATCACGCCTCCGGCGGCGCAGTCTTCGCGGACACGGCGACGGTGATCGTGCAGGAGAACGCGCCCGCCGAACTCGACGGGGTGGTGCCCGACATCCGCTTTTCCGAGCGGATGAGCTTCACGTCCGGAAAGCATAATTTCGAGCTTACGTCGCTTGGTCCCGGTCACGGTACCGACATGCTGGCCATGGTGATCCGGCCCGAGAACGTCGCCTTTATCGTTGATGTGGTTTCGCCCGGCCGGCTCCTCTTCAAGGACCTCTCCGGCGTCGACGTCGCCGGGCTGATAGAGCAGACCAAGAAGATCGAGGCGCTGGACTTCAAGATCATAACCCCCGGTCACAGCCGGTTAGGCAAAATGGCGGATGTTGTCGAGGCCCGCGAATACGTCGAATGGCTCCGAGCCGCCGTGGCAACCGAACTCAAGGCGGGCAAGACGGTCGACGAGATTGTCGCCAAACTCGATACCAGCGCCTACAGCGGGATGATTGCCTACAAAGCGTGGCGCGATCTGAACATCCAGGGCATGGCCCGCTGGCTGAGAGAGAGCGGCGAGGTGAAGTGAACCGGCCGGGGTGACAGATCACTCGCCTGAATGACCATCTTTGATGCCGGAAACCGAAAAGATCGAAAGTTCGGCCAAACCGCTCATCACAATGGGGAAATAGTCGCGAATGGATACCAAAAAAGGGGAGTGGCATGAACAAAGTTTCAGTCGCAAAATATAATGAGTTGAAAGATCGGAGCCCTGAATATGCGCTTGTCAGTGAGGTCGATCTTGTCGTTGTTCGTTTTGATGACAAGGTTTCGGTGTTTTACGGTCGCTGTCTCCATCGCGGCGCGCTCATGTCCGATGGCTTTGTCGAAGGCAACAATCTTGTTTGCGGCGTTCATAACTGGGATTACCGGCTCGATTCCGGGGTGTCGGAATATGCAAACGAAGAGACGCTTAAGAAATTCTCATCCTGGGTCGAGGATGGCGAGGTGCGGGTTGACGCAGATGAGATAAACGCCTGGGCGCTTGATAACCCCCAGCCTTTCAAACGCGACGAATATCTCGGCCTCTATGCGGATACCAGC
Organism: bacterium MnTg02; assembly: GCA_008974985.1. GTDB lineage: Bacteria > Pseudomonadota > Alphaproteobacteria > Rhizobiales > BFAS01 > MnTg02. Next base: position 127 of record BFAS01000314.1, on the reverse strand, counting down.
CACGGAACGCCGGAAGAGCCGCTCACTGGCTTGATTCAGAAATATGCCCGCGAAGGTCTTTCGAAGACAGGCCATCATGGCGAAGTTGCTGCCATGGGCGTGCCACGCACGGAGCTGCCGCTATGGG
>BFAS01000313.1 GCA_008974985.1 bacterium MnTg02 | reverse complement strand
AAAAACACCCTGTCACCATCGGGGAGGCCACAGGGGCCGCCGTTTCAGTGCTTGATGGTCTTGCTGTGGGGGACACAGTGGTGACAGCCGGGGTTTCTGCTCTGCAGGAGAGTATGACCGTCAGGCCCATCTCCGTCATTGGAGAATAGGCTATGAACCTTGCACAATTCGCCATCGAGAAGCGCGTCGTCAGCGCGCTCATGACACTGCTGATATTGTTTGCCGGCTATTTCGCTTACCTCAAATTGCCACGGTTTGAAGACCCGGAGTTCATAATCCGCACTGCGCAGATCATTACGCCCTATCCGGGCGCCAGTGCGCAGGAGGTCACGGAGGAAGTCACCGACGTTATCGAAAACGCTTTGCAGCAATTATCGGGCGTGAAGGAATTAACATCCGTTTCATCAACCGGGGTGTCTGAGGTCACGATTGAATTCACCATCAAATCGGCGAAAACACGGAGAGACCTCAATCAGAAATTTACTCAACTGCGTGCAAAAATTCTGGACACGCAAAGCCGACTGCCGCCCAATGCTTCGGCCCCTATTGTCTATGATGATTATGGTGATGTCTTTGCACAATATTACGCCATAACCGGTGACGGTTATTCGTTACCGGAACTCCACAATTTTGCAAAAAATTTGCTGAAGGAACTGGTGCTTGTTCCTGGTGTGTCCAAGATCCAGCTGGTCGGGGTTCCCGAGCAAGTCATTTATCTGGAATACAGGCCGTCGAAACTGATCCAGCTCGGCCTTTCCTCCTCAACGATTGCGCAAGTGATTGAAGGGCAGAATCTTGTCGTCTCCGCTGGGAGCGTTGAAGCCGGAGATATCCGCCTGACAATTCGCCCTTCCTCGGCAGTCAATTCTCTTGAGGCGATCGAAGACTTGATTATCGTCGATGCCAAAGGTGGCCGGTCGTTTCGTTTGAAGGATATCGTGACGGTCAAGAGAGGGCTGAAAGAGCCCGCAACCAAGCGTCTCTTTCGCGACGGCGTGCCTGCCATCGGAATGGGCATATCCAACACGATCGGCGGCAATGTCGTCATCATGGGCGATGCTGTAAAGGCGCGGATTGACGAGCTTGAAGGGCTGCGCCCGCTCGGCATTGAGCTCACCCCCATATCCGACCAAGGGGATTCGGTCAGGACCTCCATCAGTGATTTTGTTGTCAATGTTGTGCTGGCGCTGGCGATCGTCGTCGGAACCCTGCTGGTGTTCATGGGGCTGCGCAGCGGAATTCTGATGGGTGGTATTTTGCTAGTGACCATCGCCGGAACTCTGTTCGGCATGTATGTCTACGGCCTCGACATGCAGCGGATTTCGCTCGGCGCCCTGATCATCGCCCTGGGCATGCTCGTCGACAATGCCATTGTCGTTGTCGAAGGAACCCTTGTCCGCGTGCAAAAGGGTGAAAACCCGGCCTCAGCCGCCACCAGCGTCGTCGAGAAGACCAAATGGCCCTTGCTGGGCGGAACAATCGTCGGTTTCCTGGCCTTTTCGCCGATAGGATTTTCTCCGGACAATACGGGTGAATATGCCGGCTCTCTGTTCTGGACGATCGCTATTGCCTTCCTGTTCAGCTGGCTGGTTGCCGTCTGGCTGACACCCTATTTTTGTACGCTTCTCCTGAAGGCCGAAACCCCCGAAGAAGGTGTGGACATTAAGGAAAATATTATTTTGCGGGTCTATCGCCGCTGCCTGCAATTGGCCTTGAATCATCGCTGGGCGACCCTTGCTTTGGTTGGCGCTCTTTTCGTTTCCTCAATTTCAGTATTCGGCATGGTGAAGCAGGGCTTCTTTCCGGCATCGACCCGGACGCAATTTGTGGTCGACTATTTCCTTCCCGAGGGCACCGACATTACCCGGACGACGAGCGATCTGGCGAGTATCGATAAGTGGGTCAGAACCCTTGAAGGGGTTACCGGGACCAACAGCATTGTTGGCGGTGGTCATTTGCGGTTCATGCTGACTATAATGTTGAAAGCAACAATCCGGCCTATGGTCAGATCCTGGTTGACGTCGGATCTTACAATCAAATTGACCCCCTGCTTGGCAAGATCCAAGCCCATATCGAGGCAGGTTTTCCCGATAGCTTCACCAAGGTCTGGAAATTTATTCTCGGGCCCGGCGGCGGCAGCCTGATAGAAGCCCGCTTCACCGGCCCTAACCCTGTCATACTCCGTCAGCTCTCCGAAAAAGCAAAACGCATCATGGCCAATGCGGGTGCGGGCAGCATCAAGGACGATTGGCGCGAGATGGTGAAAGTCGTCAGGCCCAGGATCAACGAGGAGAATGGGCGCCGCGCCGGTCTAAGCCAATCTGATATCTCCAAGGCGATTGCCGGGCTGTTTAATGGAACAACCCTCGGCGTCTACCGTGAGGGCGATGAATTGCGGCCGATTATTCTTCGCCCCCGCAAGCAAGATCGTGACGATATCGCCCGCATTCAGGAGGTGCAGATATTCAGCCCGGTAAGCGCCCGCTACATTCCCATCACTCAGGTGGTCGATCGTTTTGACGTCGTGCTAGAAAATGCAAGGATTAGACGCTTCAACCGGGCCCTTGCCATCAAGGCTCAGTCCGATCCCCTGCCGGGCGGTGATGGCATTGAGTTGTTCAAGCGAATAAGGCCGGACATTGAGGAGATCACCCTGCCCAATGGGTATGGGCTGGAATGGCGCGGCGAATTTGGCGATAGCACGGAAGCAAATGCGGGCCTCGCATCAACCGCGCCATTCGGTTTTGGTGCAATGATCATTGTCGTGTTGTTGCTCTTCAACGCCATCCGGCAGCCGCTCATTATCTGGCTGACGGTACCGCTGGCGCTAATCGGGGTTATTTATGGTCTGATTGCCATGGGCACCCCGATGGAGTTCACGGCCATCCTGGGTGTTCTCAGTCTCACCGGTATGCTGATCAAAAATGCCATCGTTCTGATCGATCAGACGGACGATGAAATTGAGAGCGGCAAGGCGCGCATGACGGCAATCATCGATGCGGCTGTCTCCCGCGTGCGCCCTGTGAGCCTCGGCGTGTTGACGACCGTGCTGGGTGTCGTGCCACTGTTGTGGGATCCGTTTTTCCGAAGCCTGTCAGTGGTCATCATCTTCGGCTTGAGCTTTGCGACGATCCTCACCCTGATCGTGGTTCCGACACTCTATGCCGTCTTTTTCCGTGTTCGCAAAAATGAAGTGGTGGAGACGGCGTCCACAATGTGAATGTGGTTGGCCGCGCTTGGCAGCAAGCACCGCCTGGTCTAATAGAGAAAGGTTGTCCGTATTCTTGCAGCTCACAATTGGCACGGCGGTTATTTCGCCGACGATGAACAAGAGCAACTCGTAAAATAAAAGGGTATAATCCGTTTTTTATGTAAGCCGATTTCTAACGAAAGAAGTCTTGGCAGATTGTTACGAATAAAGCCATTATGTCCGAGTAATGCGTAACTTTATGAGAACCATGCTTTTGGCGTGTGTTCTGTCCCTCTGGCCTGTTGCTCCGGGGTCCGCTGGGCCAGGTGAAGATGGCTCACGCGCGTTTAAGCGCGGCGACTACGCGATGGCCCTGTGGCTTTGGCGTCCATTGGCCAAAGAGGGGGACACAACCGCCCAATATCTTATCGGGCATATGTACGACCGGGGTCTGGGCGTACCGCACGACTATACGATCGCGGCGGAGTGGTTTCGTAAGGCCGCCGAACAGGGTGACGCCAGCGCCCAGCACGACCTCGGCGTGATGTGCTTCCTGGGTCAGGGTGTGCCGCAGGACTATGTGAAGGCCGTGTCGTGGTATCGCAGAGCCGCAGAGCAAGGCTTGGCCGAGGCCCGATACAAGCTCGGTATGATGTACGACAAAGGCTGGGGCGTGCCCCAGGACGATGCGCTGGCGGTGGAGTGGTATAGCAAGGCCGCCGAACAGGGAGATGCCAGCGCGCAGTTTAAGCTCGGCGTAAGGTACGCCAAAGGGGAGGGCGTGCCGCAGGACGATGCGGTGGCGCACAAGTGGCTCAATCTTGCGGCCAGCCGCTATCCGGCGTCATCGGCGAAGTGGCGCGAAAAAGCCATCAAACTTCGGGAAGCAAGTGCGACCCGGATGACGCCCGCCCAAATAGCCGAGGCGCAACGTATGGCGCGGGAATGGAAGCCGAAGAAAAAATGAGCAGACGCTTCGCTGGGCCTGAAATCCGGGGCAGGTGATGCATCTAACGCTTGAGCTCATTTTTCCGAAAATGGATTGTTGGATGATATTCTCCGGTCAAAGATCTCGTTCCGCGTCGGCCGGCCATTATGGAATTCGCATCCATACAAGGTAGCAAATCCCAACAACGGCAAACGGAATGACCCCGTAAATGATCCAGCCGCTAAAAATATCTTTGGCGACTAAAAAGAAAATTACCCCAACGAAAACGACCAAAGCAATCAGGATTATTTTAACCGCATATTCCATGGTTTGGTGTTAGCTATTGCTTCCTTCTGATCTCCATCATGGGATTGCATCGCGAGCCGTTGATTGCCAGTATGTCGGCATTGCACGCCTTTTTTACGGCCAGCGCGAGGCCGTATTCCAACTTAATGTATGGGTTGATCTCGTGATTGGGTAAATGATTGTCTGTCAATAAGACGCAGACATCAGCGATTTTTGTCATTTCCTTGTCACTATGAGGCTGTCCTTGGCGAGATCTTGGATGGTGACCAGCATTAAGGTGCGGCGCCAAGGCGTTTGAGGGCGGCCATGCTTGACTGATTGTGCGGATTGATTTTCAGCATCTGCTGATAGTCAGAGATGGCCTTATCACTCTGTCCAATTTTCTCATAGGCCATTGCGCGATTGAAATAGAGGAAGGAATATCTCGGGCCAAAAGGGATCGCTTCGGAGAAGTCGGCAATTGCTTTATCGTGTTGGCCGCTAAGTTGGTAGGAAAGGCCCCGGCCTGTGTGGCCCTGGACGTTGCGTGGGTTCAGCTTGATGGCCTTATCATAGTCCGCGATGGCACGGTCGTATTGGCCTTTCGCCAAATAGGCAGCACCTCTATCGGTGAGGGCCGGGACAAGCCGTGCGCCTAAGATGATGGCCTTATCATAGTCCGCGATGGCACGGTCATATTGGCCAATGCGGCTATAGGATCCCCCCCGTTTGAGGTAGACTGCGCCAAGGAACTCTGAACTTCGCCATTCTTGCTTTAATAGATTTGAGCATCCTCGAATGCTCGGATCTGGGCTTTTGCCGACGCAGTCAGCAAAGTCATCAGCCGGCGCCGGGCCAGCCGAACATACCACAATCGCGATTGCCGCCGAGAATGAAAGAGTGCGCCGCATGACTTCCTCCCCCGGCTAAACAATTAGCTCCACCTTACCGTGTGATGGGCGGTTGTTCTAGGAGCGTGGCCGCTTATGGTGGGTCAAAACTATCCGTCATTCAACGCTTGATTTGAACAAATTGGACGGCACATATCCGGCCTATATTTTGATTGCCGGTGCGTTTTTGTCTATCGAATATGCCCTCGAAATTTGCAAATTCGCACCAATGTCCCCGAGAGAACCTGCTGATGACGAAGCTGCCGCCACCAGAGGGGATCGACAGTTCATGATGACAGTCGCCAACTTAAAACCATGGATTTCTGCCCGTCTCAAT
>BFAS01000312.1 GCA_008974985.1 bacterium MnTg02 | reverse complement strand
ACCGCGGACGCCATCGCACCATTGAGACTTAGCCCGCAGGTCACGGCCATGCGCGCGACGGCAATTGAAGGCGCTTGCGGTCCATGATCGACAGCGGCAACCAAGGCGCATTCCAACAGCTTGGCCTGACCGTCCGACGGCAACTCCCCGCGGATCATCAGCCATATCATCTGCGGAAAGGTGACATTCCCAATCAGATCTTCGATGGCATGACCGCGAAAACGGATCATACCGGGCTCCATGTCGATGATGGCAGTTGTCCACCAATCGGCGACATCGCCGTCCTTGGTTGTCAGATCGGTCATATCACACCCTCGCTGCGAAGCGATGCCAACTCGTGCGCACCAATTCCGAATTCGGCATAGACGTCATCATTATGTTCTCCGAGACATGGGGGTGGCGACACTGTTGCAGGCGCATCTCCATCCACCTTAAAACCTGTGCGAACCACACGGATATCGCGTTCGACGCCTGGGACATTGTCGAATTCAGCAATCATTCCGCGTTCGGCAATTTGCGGATGCGCAAGAATATCCGGAACGGTAAAAACTGGGCCTGATGGAATTCCTGCGCTGTTCAAGTCGCGAACCCACGCCTCAGCCGGCCGCGTACGGAGCGTTTTCTCCAATTCCACCTTGAGGGCATAGCGGTTTTCCTTCCTGAGATCCCTTGTAATGTAAGATGGATGTTTCATGAGATCCTCGCGGCCGATGACGCCGCAGAGCGCTTCAAATTGCTCCTGCTTGTTGGCGGCAATGTTCAACAAACCATCCTGGGCTTCGAAAGCGGCGGAGGGCGCGGAGGTGAAGTTTTCGTTGCCGAGAGGTTTGGGCTCGATATTCGCAATCAAGAAATTGGACACAATCCAACCCATCGTTGCAAGCGTTGCTTCCAACATCGAAACATCGATGAATGTGCTGCCCTTCTCACTTCGCCCATTGAGGGCCGCCGCGATCGCCATCGCCGCCGTTAGACCGCCTATCGTGTCGCAAATCGGGTAGCCGACGCGATAGGGTGCGGTCTCGGGAGCGCCCGTTATGCTCATGACACCCGACATTCCCTGAATAATCTGATCGTAGGCCGGCAGATCGCGCATGGGTCCGTCTTGGCCAAAACCTGATATGGCGCAATAGACCAGCTTCGGATTAACCTCCTTGAGAACGGCATACCCCACCCTGAGACGATCCATCACACCGGGCCGGAAATTTTCGACGACCACATCTGCCTTCTCCACGAGGATCTTAAATAGATCCTTGCCTTTATCATGCTTCAAATTCAGCGTTATGGAGCGTTTGCCGGCATTCTGCGCCAAAAATGAAACCCCCATGAGCTTATCGTTCAGAGCAGGGTCGGCACCGAGCTGGCGAGCGAGATCTCCGCGGCCCGGAACCTCGATCTTGATGATGTCGGCGCCAAGATGCACGAGCTGATGGCAACAAAAGGGGCCGGCCAATACATTCGTCAGATCCAGAACCTTGATGCCCTGGAGAAAGTGTGCGGTCATCTCTTTTCCATGTGTGTCGGAGTTGGTTTATTCGTTACCACAACGAGCCGGTTTAAACCCATAAATTGGCTCCATATTCATGGACTTGGAAATCCGCCCAGCACAAGACTAAGTCGTTGCGGTAACTTATTTCTTTGCAAAGGACTTAAACAACATGTTTGAAAACCGCACGGCTGCTGAAAAGCGGAAAATTCTTCGCGACGGGCTGGCGTCCGGCAAGCTGTTGCAGTTCCCAGGCGCTTTTTCACCATTGATCGCCAAGGAGATCGAGAAAATCGGTTTTGACGGCGTCTATATTTCAGGGGCCGGGGTCGCCGCCGATCTTGGCCTCCCCGACATCGGGCTAACGACCCTCAATGAAGCTGCTGGGCGCGGCCACCAAATCGCCCGGGCGACGGATCTACCTTGTCTTATCGACGCCGACACCGGATTTGGCGAACCGATGAATGTTGCCCGCACTCTGCGAATGCTCGAGGATATGGGGATCGCAGCGTGTCATATTGAGGATCAGGTCAATCCGAAACGCTGCGGCCATCTCGATCATAAATCTGTTGTTCCGGTGGAGGTGATGATCCAACGGCTAAAGGCCGCTTTGAGCGCCAGGCGTGATGCGAATTTTACGATCGTCGCGCGCACGGACGCCCGGGCGCTCGAGGGACTCGACGCAACGATTGAACGCGCGAAAGCTTATGGGGATGCCGGCGCCGACGTCATATTTCCCGAAGCCCTGCAAGACGAAGGCGAATTTGAGCGATTCCGCGCGTCGATTTCCCTGCCCTTGCTTGCCAATATGACCGAATTCGGTAAGAGCCCGTTACTTACGGCTTCCCAGCTTGAAAGCCTCGGCTACAACATCGTCATCTATCCGGTCACCGCGCTCCGCCTCGCCATGAGGGCTGCCAGCGATGGTCTGCGCTCCATCCGGGAGACGGGAGCACAGCACCAAATCATCGACGCGATGCAAACACGTGCCGAGCTTTATGAGTTGCTCCGCTATGAGGACTACAATCAATTCGACGAGAATATTTTCAATTTTAAGCTGCCCGCAAGCGGTTCTTGAAAATCATTGCGGACAGCCGGTCCAGAGCAAAGCCGGCCATTGATGCCACATATCGAGAAGCCAGCTTTACGACAGTCCTACAATCTGCAGGTTCTCATCGAGACGAATGCCTTCTGCCGCGGGAACACGAGGCAATCCCGGCATTGTCATAATGGCGCCAGCAATGACAACCAGGAATCCAGCGCCGGTCGAGAGACGGATCTCGCGAATAGGCACAACATGGCCGCTCGGCGCGTTTCTGAGAAGCGGATCCGTCGAGAAACTATATTGCGTTTTCGCCATACAGATCGGAAAATTTCCATAACCGTCTTCTTGAAATCTCTTAAATCGGGTGCGCACGCTCTTATCCGCGATGATGTCGGCCGCCCCATAAAGCGAGGTCGAAATCGTCTTGACCTTGTCCCATAACGGCATGTCATCAGGATAGAGGGGTTTGAAATCCGCCGTTCCGCCATCGGCAAGCGCGACGACCTTCTCGGCAAGCTGTTCAGCGCCCGCGCCACCATCCGCCCAATGGGTGCATAAGACGACGTCGCTCCCATAGCTTTCCGCCGCTTCCTCGATCGCTTTAAGTTCGGCATCGCTATCGCTGGGAAAGCGGTTAATCCCGACGACAACCGGAACCCCAAATTGGCGAAGATTCTCGATGTGCCGCTTCATATTGTCGGCGCCTTTGCGAACAGCCTCGACATTCTCGTCGTTGAGAGCTTTACGATCAACGCCGCCATGATGTTTGAGCGCCCGTGCCGTCGCAACGAGGACGACAGCTGCAGGTTTCAAATCCGCTTTCCGGCACTTAATGTTGAAAAACTTCTCGGCACCCAAATCCGCGCCGAAACCGGCTTCCGTGACCACATAATCCGCCAGCGAGAGCGCTGTCCGCGTGGCCAGAACCGAATTACAGCCATGAGCAATGTTGGCGAACGGGCCGCCATGGATAAATGCCGGATTATTTTCGAGCGTCTGCACGAGATTGGGGGCAAGCGCATCCATCAGCAGGACAGCCATCGCACCGTGGGCATTAAGTTCGCGTGCAAAAACTGGCTTTCTCTCCCTCGTATAGCCAACAATAATATTCGCCAGCCGCTCTTCGAGATCCTTGAGGTTTGTTGCTAGGCAGAAGATCGCCATAACCTCCGAGGCAACGACAATGTCGAAACCGTCTTCCCTCGGAAACCCGTTGCTCAGCCCGCCGAGCGAATTGGCGATAACCCTGAGTGCCCTGTCGTTCATATCGACGACACGGCGCCAAGAAATACGTCGTGCATCGAAACCAAGCTTGTTGCCCCAATAGATGTGATTATCGATCATCGCGGCGAGCAAATTGTTTGCCGCGCCAATGGCATGAAAATCGCCGGTAAAATGCAGATTAATCTGTTCCATCGGTACGACTTGCGAAAATCCGCCACCGGCCGCACCGCCTTTCATGCCAAAGCACGGACCGAGAGAAGGCTCGCGAACGCAAATAATTGCATTTTTCCCGATACGATTGAGCGCATCCCCAAGTCCGACGGTCGTTGTTGTCTTTCCCTCGCCAGCCGGCGTCGGCGTAATCGCCGTGACCAGAATCAACTTGCCCTGTTTGCGCCCCTCCAAGGAGGAGACATGATCCAGGGAGATTTTCGCGATATGCGGGCCATGCCGCAAAACCGCTTCGTCGGGCATCCCCAACCGGTCGGCAATATCACCAATCGGTTTTAACTTGGCGGCACGCGCAATCTCGATATCTGGCTGCATGATAATGTCCTGCCCAATCGTCGCGATGTTGGAAACTGATTTCTAGAGTTCTCGAAAAGCAAATTGGCACAAGCCAAGAAGGGCATCTACTGCTTTTCGGAAGAATATGTTTAAAGGCCACGGATCAGGATGCGCCATCACTGATCCGATTGAGAGCGGCTGCCTTGGCTACTCCGTGGTCGGACTAATTTCTACCAACGTGATCCAGCGCAAATGAACTGAACCGGCCGGCCAAGAGTGTTCGTTTCAAATGGTGCAAATCCATGCAATCGAAGACGGAAAATTATTTGGCATTCAATACAACCGCGAACGATTTTTCCAAAAAAAAGTTCGGCGGCAGACCTAAAAATCGAAGCTCTTATTAAGCTACAAATATTCTTCAAGAGGACATAACAAGACGCCTATACTTATGTTTTTTCTAATTCCGTAAATTATATTTAGGCTTAATAACTCTTAAGGTTAGTTGATCCGCTAAAATATAATGATATTTTTTCGAAATATTGATGCCGCCTTTTAGCTTCAAATAAAAAGAAATCGGTTTTTATTGTCAGCAGCGCGATCACGTCACCGGCGAAACGTGGAGCGTAACAGGCAAACGCAAACCGTCGAAGAAGTGCGGGAGGTAAAGCCACGAGCCAGATGCCCACTAAATGGCTGGGACAAGGCCGTGGCGCCGCCGAAAGGAAGCTCGCTATGTCACACGATGCACAGATTGTCGTTCTTGCCTCTCAAAAGGGAGGGTCCGGAAAGACAACATTATCCGGTCATCTGGCAGTCCAGGCGGAACAATCTGGCGCCGGCCCGGTGGCGCTTATTGATACGGACCCCCAGGGCAGCTTGGCTAAGTGGTGGAATGCGCGGGATTGTGAAACGCCAGCATTCGCTCAGATCTCCGTGCCAGATCTGCAAAAAGACATAGCCGCCCTTCGCGATGCCGGGTTTCGTCTAATCGTTATTGATACGCCGCCAGCCATAACTTCCGCTATCGCGGAGGTCATCATGTACGCCGATCTTGTCATCCTTCCAACGCGGCCAAGCCCACATGATTTGCGTGCCGTCGGTCCGACCGTCGATATTGTTGAATATCAGCGAAAGCCGCTCGTATTCGTCATCAATGCCGCCACAGCGCGGGCTCGCATTACCGGTGAAACCGCGGTGGCCCTATCGCAACATGGCACCGTGGCGCCGATTACGCTGCACCAGCGCGTCGACTTTGCGGCGAGCATGATTGATGGCCGGACGGTTGGCGAGGTCAACCCAAATTCACGCTCAGCAAAGGAGATCGCTGGGCTTTGGAATTATTTGGCGGATCGCTTGCTTCGACTGCGCAGTGGCTCGGACCCTGAGATTAGAGATCCACGGCTAACTTTGGAAAATGGGCTTTTAACGCCGATGTCTGACCCGACTATTCCTGGTCAGCATCGCAGCGTCGACAACATCGTTAAACCCGCCGCTGCATGCTCGATAGCCACTCCCGAACCCATACATAAAAGTGAAACTGTCTATGCGGTCGGCTCCACCGGTGCGCCGCACAATGAGGCAGCGTCGGGCAATTTACCAGCAGCTGCCACAGCAACCACTGGAGGTTGGGACGGCGTGGACAGGCGCAATGATGATTCTGGCCCTCCCAGAGGTATAACCGAACGCCGCAGGCCACGTCCGGCTTTCGGCCGCCGTGATTCTGCTTGAGTCTTGAGCCATGACCGACAAACCGGGTAAGTAACGATGAAGAAATATAAATTTGCGTCCGTCCATGGTGGCATGCTTGCCCGCAAGGGACAGGCAACTCCAGCGGTCCCTTCTCCCGCTCCACATATTTCTTATACGGATGCGCTACCGCTTCTTGATACGTCATCAAATGAGTCTGGTTTCGGACGCCGCGATATCGAATTGTGGTCCAACAAGCCGCTCATAGCTTCGAAAAAAGACGTTAAATCGGACGCGCACCCTGCCCCTCAAACAGACGACGGATTGTGCCGGCCTGAGTGCAATTCATTGAACAATACTCACTATGATGAAATACGCGCGCCGGTTGAAAAAGCACCTGATGGCCGCACTTCGAATTTTAAAATATCAGTACGGCTAACCGCGGAGCAGAAGCGGCGGATGAGGACCATCGCGGCCCAACTCGACTGGCCTCATCAGAAGATCTTATCGAACGCGTTGGATGCCTATCTCGACAGTATATGCAGGCAAGAAATGAGCGAGTGCGCTTGTCTCAATAAGCGGCTGAACGGGGAATAGCCCGGAAGTCTTTTTTATTGGGATCGCCAATCCGGTGTCGCCGTGCCGATTATCTCCGCTGTTCGCAGTCTATCGTTGCCGCAAAAGATCAAGCGTGACGTTTCGTCTTTCCAAGAAGGCCGTCCTTTTCCATTTTTGAAAAAAAGAACACATGCTGGTATAAATACCGAACAAAGATTTCCCACGGGAACCAATCTAGGCCCACCAAAATGGATCCAGCCGGCGTCCATTTTCACTATCACCGCGGTCTTCTCGTCTTTTTCGCGATCGGGGCCGCAGGCCTTGTTGCGATTGGCGCATATTTCGCCGCCGCCGCGTCGCCATGGGGGTCCGATGCGCCTGAAGGTCTATTTTTTATTCTCTTTTTCGGCTGCGTTTTGATATTTACCGTTCGGGCTTGGTTCGATACGGACCCCGTCGTCGAGATCGGTCCAACGGGAATCCGTGACCGGAGGATGGGCAATCAACTCATTCCCTGGGATGCGATAAGCGCGGTTAGAGGTTTTGGCGTCTGGGACAATCGCCTCCTTAAGGTTCTGAGATTTCTGAGCGGCTTCAGCAAACACGGCAACCGGTTTCTCGGCATTATCACCGATGACCCAAATCAATTTTATCACCCACGAAATCCTATTGCCGGTTTTTTGGGCCGCATCAATCTTCTTGTTGGCTATCCCCTGTTGAACATCAATATGGGACCGCTCGATGGAACGTATGACGATTTGGTGGTGGCGGTCAGACAGTTTGCGCAGGACAAGGGGATCGATATTCGTACTTAGGATACGAACCGTCGCCGGGTCGTTGCCAGAGTTCTGTAGACCACACTGTCAGCAACCTGCGTTGCGCGTCATGACTGTGTATCGGCGATGCCTGTAATAATCGTTTGGGATGTATCCACCGACTGCCTCATGGGCTGACGCCGGAATTGCACGACTTCTCCCATGATCGATAGGGCGATCTCTTCCGGCTCGATGGCTCCAATATCGAGACCGGCGGGCGCCTTGAGCCGTGCGAGCTTCTCTTCCGGTACGCCTTTTTCTTTAAGAGCTTCCCGCAGCGCCTTCGCCTTTCGCTTGCTTCCAACCATCGCGACATAGGCGCAATCGGTGCGGAGAGCGGCCTCGGCGGCTTCGCGATCGCGCTTGCCTTGGGTCGCCACAATGATCGCGTCAGCTGCGGACGGCGAAACCGAAGCAAGGTCGAAACCGTCGATGTAAACGTCACCGCCAGGGACTTTGCCATGATCCTCCGCCAAAGCCGCAACGACTGTGCCATACCCCATCGCGCTCGCAAGCCCGACAAGCGCGGAAGCAACCGGCGACGCACCGCATACGATACAACGGGGCGGGGTCCGCATGGGTTCGATGAATAGCTCGATCGTGCCGCCACTCGGACAAGAACTCTTGTGCAATTCGACCCCATCCCGGTCCACCTGCTCAACCACATCTTCCTTGGGCTTTACGCGAATGAGCCTCGGTGTGCCGTCGCGTAGGACCTCTTTTGCAACCCTCAGAACCGCGCCCTGTACGCAGCTACCGCCGATAAACCCATGGATCCCGGCGTCGCAGGTGACAACCGCCTTTGCGCCCGCCTTCGCGGATGTCGCATTTTGCGTGCGCACGACAGTTGCAACGCAGAACTCTTCGCCGCGCTCACGCAATTCATTAATTTTTTCTAATATCTCTGCTGACGTAATACTCATCGAATTCGCCCTCAGAGCTTCGCCAATTGGGGTTCAAGGCGCGCAAGATCTTCCAGCGTCGTCGCCCGTGCGAAACAGTCAATATGAGGCATGGCCTCGACCATGGCCCGCGCCACCGGCTCATAGGTTTTCCAGCCGAGTAGCGGGTTAAGCCAAACAATCCGTCGCGCTTTCTTGCGCAAGCGTTTCAATTCACGTCCGATCACGCCCGGCGCGCCCGTGTCGTAGCCATCGCTCATAATGACCGCGACCGCCCTGGAATTCAGTACACTTTTCGCATGGCGGTCATTGAAAACACGCAGGCTCTCGCCGATTTTTGTCCCCCCTCCAAAGCCTTCGGTGATCAGCGATAGCCTCATCATCGCCTGCATCGGATCGCGCTCACGCATGGCATCGGAGACCTTGATAAGACGCGTATGAAAGAGGAAAGCTTCCGCTTCAACCCATTGGCCAACAAGGCCGCGCACGAATTGCAGATAGTAACGGCTATACTCTTTCATGGAGCCGGAGACGTCCAAGAACACGACAATTCGCACAGGGCGAACAATCCGCCGCCGGCGTGAAAGATCGATCGGCTCACCACCGCGAGACAAGCTCCGGCGGATCGTCCGCCTGAGATCCAGCTTGCGGCCATGCCAATTGGCCTGATAACGCCGCGAGAGATTAAAGCGTATAGCTCGCGCAAGCCGGAGCGCGATCGCTTCCGCTTCGGCCACTTCATCCGGGTTTACAATCCTCCTCAGATCCGTTTTTCGCAAAATGTCGCGTGGCGTTGCGATAAGGCGCCCGGAAGCGATCGCCCTTGATGCCTCCTCGCTTCCCTCGCCGGGCGGCATCTCGGCATGCTCGGCTACGGCATCCTTTGGTTTTCCGCCAGGGGAAAGATGCTCTTCCCAGAGCCCTGTGTGCGTAGCGCCATCCGCCGACTTGCCCAACATTTGGGGCGGGCGCGATTTCTCTTTGCCCCGGCCATGCCAATAGGCTTCGAACAGCCCATCAAAGCGCTCCCATTCATCGCGTTGGCCGCATAAGGCCGTTTTCAGGCCGAGCTGCGCATATGTTGCGTCGAATGATTCGGCATCAGCAATTATTCTGAGCGCATTGCCCGTCTCCACAGGCCCAAGCGGAAAGCCGTTCAAGCGCAGATGCCGGACAAAGCCGGACATGCGCTCGGCAATCGGCCAATCCGAGACTGATTTCGCCGCGATCATCTCCTAGGCCGCCTTTCCGGCAAGCCGGGAGGTCACCTCCGGCGTCACGGATTTCAGATCCGCCTCTGTCTTCAACAAGCAAATCAACGTTGCTTGGGTGCGCTCCAGATCCTCATCCAGGCTCTTAATATCAAGTGCCATCAGCGCCGCGGCCCAATCCAGGGTCTCGGCGATCCCCGGCACTTTCTCCAGCTCCTCCTTACGCAATTCCTGTACGAACCCAACAATCTGACGCCCGACCGCCGCCTCGATGCCAGGCTGGCGCGTTTGGAGAATAGCCAGTTCCTTTGCGAGATCTGGAAAATCGACATAGGTATAGAGGCAGCGCCGGCGAAGCGCGTCCGATAGATCGCGCGTGCTGTTGGAGGTGAGAATGACGCGCGGAATGGATGTTGCCTCGATGGTTCCAATTTCGGGAACGGTAATCTGGAACTCGGAAAGAATCTCCAGCAGATAGGCTTCGAACTCCATATCGGCCCGGTCAATTTCGTCGACGAGCAGCACTGGCGGCTGCTCCTGGCTAATGGACTCAAGCAGTGGGCGCATTAGAAGATAGTCTTGTGAGAAAATATGCTGTTCGATCGCATCGGCATCGAGGTCGGATTTTTCATGCGCCTTAATGGCCAGAAGCTGGCGTTGATAGTTCCATTCATAAATTGCCGAATTGGCGTCCAACCCCTCATAGCATTGCAGCCGGATAAGCTTAGTGTCCAATGCCGTGGCCAGGGCTTTTGCGATATCCGTCTTGCCGACGCCGGCTTCGCCCTCAAGCAATAATGGCCGCTCTAGCCGCAACGATAGATCGAGGGCGACACAAAGGGCATCGTCGGCGACATAGCCCGCACCTTTGAGTTTACTCTTTAGGTCTTCGAGGGTCATTCATGCATCCCGGCTTCATCCAGTGATGCGCCAAATACCAATGGTCCGTGAGTTTGACTCACGGACCATTGGCAAGCGCGACCGCGCGCCGCGCCTTATGGCGCGTGAGCCTGCGTGGCGCTTGAACGCCCATCGGTCATTTCCAATGACCGATGGTATAAAAGACTCACCGGATGAGAAAATTTGTCTCATGTGCCAATTGCCAACAGGCCCTAACCCGTCAACCCCAATTTTTGCGCCGTCTTCCAGACCCGCCAATGATCGTGCGGCATGGCGGTATGTTTCAGGCCGAGATGGGCGAAGGCGTCATTGACGGCGTTTGAAATAGCCGACACACCGCCGACATTTGGAGATTCGCCGACGCCCTTAGCGCCAATGGGGTGATGTGGCGAGGGCGTGACCGTGGAATCGGTCTCCCAATGCGGCGTTTCAACAGCCGTTGGCATAAAATAGTCCAACAAACTCGCGCCTTGTACATTCCCCAATTCATCATAGGTGATCTCCTGGCCCATGGCGATGGCCAGCGCTTCTGTAAGACCGCCATGCACCTGTCCCTCGATGATCATCGGATTGATCCGCGTCCCGCAATCATCCAGTGCGTAGAACCGCCGGATTTCGGTGACCCCGGTATCCACGTCGATATCGACGACACAAATATAGGCGCCAAACGGATAGGTCATGTTCGGAGGATCGTAATAGCTGACCGCCTCCAGGCCCGGCTCGATGCCGGGAATAGCCTGATTGTAAGCGGCAAACGCGAGCTCCGTCATGGTCTTGAAGCGCTCAGGGGCACCCTTCACGACGAACCGGTCGACTTCCCATTCGAGATCATTGTCATGCACTTCCAAGAGATAGGCGGCGATCATCTGCGCCTTGGCCCGGATCTTCCGCCCCGCCATTGCCGCCGCAGCACCTGCCACGGGCGTCGAGCGCGAGCCGTATGTGCCAAGCCCATAGGGCGCGGTATCCGTATCACCTTCTTCGACGGTGATATTTTCGGCGGCAATACCGATCTCGGAGGCAAGGATCTGCGCGAAAGTGGTTGCGTGACCTTGGCCTTGACTAATCGTGCCAAGCCGCGCAATCGCGCTTCCCGTCGGATGGATACGGATCTCGCAGGAATCAAACATGCCAAGACCGAGAATATCGCAATTCTTGACCGGCCCGGCGCCCACGATCTCCGTAAAGAACGCGACTCCCACGCCCATCAGTTTGCGCGTCTCGCCACGCTCAAAAGCCTCGCGATTGGCCTTTTGTTCAGTGCGCAGACCGGTGTAGTCGACGGCCTGGAGCGCTTTGTCCATCGCCGTCTGATAGTCGCCGGAATCATATTCCCAGCCCGTCGCGGATGTGTAGGGGAACTGCTCCTTCTTGATGAAATTTTTCATCCGCAATTCGGCCGGGTCCATATTGAGTTCGCGGGCCAAGACATCGATCATCCGCTCGATGAAATAGGAGGCCTCTGTCACGCGGAACGAACAGCGGTAGGCAACGCCGCCCGGCGCTTTGTTGGTGTAGACGCCGTCGACCGAAAGGAAGGCCGCGGGGATATCGTATGAGCCGGTGAAAATACTAAAAAAGCCGGCGGGAAATTTTGTCGGGTCGGCACAGGCATCGAACGCACCGTGATCGGCGATCGCGTAACAACGGAGCGCCGTGATCTTGCCATCCCGCGTCGCACCGATTTCACCTTTCATATGATAATCGCGGGCAAAGGCCGTGGCGGATAGGTTTTCAATCCGGTCCTCGATCCACTTCACCGGTGCGCCGGTCACGATGGAGGCGACGATCGCGCAAATATACCCAGGATAGACCCCGACTTTGTTGCCGAAGCCGCCGCCAATATCCGGCGAAACAATGCGGATTTTATGCTCCGGAATATTGGTAATCAAAGAGGCGACGGTGCGCACGGCGTGAGGGGCCTGGAACGTGCCCCAGACCGTGAGCTTGCCGTTCACCTTGTCCATGGACGCGACGCAGCCGCAGGTCTCTAACGGACAGGGATGGCAGCGTTGATAGCTGATCAACTCCTTCGCGACGACTTCTGCCTGATCGAGAGCCGTCTCCGTTGCTTCCGCGTCGCCCGCTTCCCAGGTAAAAATGTGATTGGGGTTTTTGCGCGGCCCGTGGGCGCCTTCGGTCTTGTCCTTGATGTCCTCGCGCAACACAGGCGCTTCTGGCTCCATCGCCTTGAACGGGTCCACAAGTGCTGGAAGCTCTTGGTATTCCACCTCCACAAGCTCGACGGCATCAGCAGCGATATAGCGGTCTTCAGCAACGACAAAAGCCACTTCCTGGCCTTGAAACAAGACCTTATCGCCGGCTAGAACCGCCTGCACATCACCGGCAAGGGTCGGCATGTAATCAAGTTTGAGAGGCTTTAAATCCTCGACCGTAATGACGGCGAGGACGCCGGGCAGAGCCAACGCCGCTTCTTTGTTGATCGAAGTGATGCGGGCATGGCCATAGATCGAGCGGACAAAATCGCCAAACAGCATGCCCGGCAATTTCATGTCATCGATATAATTGCCTTTACCCTGAGTGAAACGCGCATCTTCCACGCGCTTGCGGGAACTTCCCAGACCTTGAAGTTTCTCGGCCCGTTCGCTCGGCGTTGGTGTTTGTTCGTTCATTCCGCTGCCTCCTTCGGCGCACTGAGTTCGCGTGCGGCCGTTTGAATCGCTTTGACGATGTTCTGATATCCGGTACAGCGGCAGAGATTTCCGGAGATGCCAAAGCGGATTTCTTCCTCGCTCGGATTCGGGTTGTCCTGCAGAAGACGATAGGCCCGCGTAATCATTCCGGGCGTACAGAAACCGCACTGCAATCCGTGATGTTCTTTGAAGGCGTCTTGAAGAGCATGCAGCGTGCCGTCAGCGCCAGAAATGCCTTCAATGGTGGTAATTTCAGCGCCGCTCGCTTGCACAGCAAAGATCGTGCAGGATTTGATGGACTTGCCATTGAGATCGACGGTGCAAGCACCGCAATGGCTTGTATCGCAGCCAATATGAGGGCCGGTAAGCTCAAGCTCGTCCCTAAGAAAATGGATGAGGAGTGTGCGCGGTTCCGCGAGGCCCTCGACCTCGCGCCCGTTCACTGTCAGTTTGACGTGGGTTTTACCCATGACGTTTCCTTCGACGGTTCTGATATTTGTTGCGGTTTAGGCCGTGGCGCGGCTACGAGCTGTTTCAATGGCCCTTTTGACCATCACGCCGGCAACATAGGTGCGGAAATCCTTAGGCCCACGGCTATCGGCCGCCGGGTCCGTGATGTCCTTTGCCGCTGCAACGGCGTTGCCGATGGCCGTTTCATCGAGTGCGGTACCAACGAGCGCTTGCGATGCCGCCGCCGCATAGAGGGGCGTATCCCCAACATTGGTGAGAGCAAGGGAAGCCGAACTGCACGTCCCCACCGACATTTCGAGGATGACAGCGGCGGCGGCAGTGGCATAGTCACCGATTTTCCGCTTCTGCTTCTGATAGGCATATCCATGACCAGCGGCCGGCGCGGCGATCCTGATGGAGGTGAGAATCTCTCCGTCTTTGAGCGCGGTCAAAAAGGCCGCTTCATAAAAGTCGCGGGCTGCCACCTGGCGTGCCCCGTTGGGGCCTGCAATGTCGTAAGTGGCGGCCAGAGCCTGCATCACAGCCGGCATATCGTTGCCGGGGTCTCCATTTGCGACATTTCCACCGATGGTGCCGGCATTTCTGACCTGGGGATCAGCAATCTGAAGTGCTGTTTCCCGAAGAATCGGACATTTCTCGGCGAGAAGCTCCGACGCGATCAGTTCGGTTTGGGTGACCAGCGCGCCAATCACCAACGCGCCAGCGTCTTCGCGAACACCCTTCAGCTCCGGGATATCCTGTATATCCACAAGATGATCCGGTGTCGCCATCCGCAATTTCATCATCGGGATGAGGCTATGCCCACCAGCCACAATACGGGCGTTTTCGCCGAACTCAGCAAGCAGGCCGATCGCCTGAGAGACACTGGCTGGGCGATGATAGTCAAATTGTCCAGGTATCATGTTTCCTCCGCCATTTTCGCGAAGAATAGATCAGGAATTTGGCGAGCATGTCACCGGCAACGAGTTTGTCCGGCGAAACTGCACGAAATGCGGATCTGCTTCACGAAATGCGTAGTTGCCTACTTCAGTCCGAGCGCTTTTTGAACCTCTAAGACACGTTTCCGGCTCACTGGAATTTCGACAGCTCTGTCCGTGTCGATCAGGCAAAACGCCTTGTCGCCGGCACGATGGAACCCGTGAACGCGCTTCATATTCACAAGAAAACTTCGATGCGTTCTGAGAAAGCTCCCGCCGTCGAGAACTTCCTCGACTTTTGAAATCGACCACGGGCAGAACAGCTCCTTCTCACCGTCGAGAATGAGGGTGTAATGCCCATCCGCACGCACGGCTGACACATTATCTATGGGAATGAAGCGCGTACTATTGTTGATCTCATAAGGCAGGCGTTCAGCTTGTTTCGCGCGTTCCGGCATTGCCAGCTCCTGGTCGCGAGACCCAAAACGCGCAGGATCTGACGGCAAGGTTGATTCCGCAATTCGCCCTTGTGGCATGGAGACAAGAGCGGGCGGAAAGCGGTCTGTTGGGATTGCGGTGAGGAGAAAAACGCCACATATCACGAATGTTGCAACCGCCACGGCCAACGCCAATGTGCCGTCGGTCAAAGCCGGTTTCCCAAGGAAAACGATTTCGGCAGTAAGATCGAAGTTGGTATAAATCATCGCCGAATAGTGCATTCCAGAAATGGCAATGCCGAGCACCACGGCGCCAAGCGCGATTTGGGGCAAATCCCTCTTCTTGTAGGCGAGCCATAAAGCACAGATTGACGACAAGATCGCGATCCCTGCCGAAATGAGATAGCCAGCAAGCACAAAGCTTACAACGCAATTTCCACCTATGGCGGACATGCCGAGGAAATGCATGGTTACGATGCCCAGCCCCATGAGCACGCCAGAGAGAACAACCCTTTGGGTGGTCCGCTGTCCGAAATGTAGATTTGCGAAAGCAACCCCGGTGATCAGCATCGCGACCAACGCGGATCCCAGCGTCGACAGTGCGTCGTAACGAATTTGCACCGGCACTTCGACGGCCAGCATGCCAATGAAATGCATGGACCAGATGCCACCGCCGAGAGCGATCGCCGCCCTCGCGATCTCTGGCTTCCGTGCCGCCGGTCGAAGAACGCTCAGTCCGCTTGCAAGCCGCAAGCCTGTGAATGAGGCCATAATGGCGACCAGTATGGACGCCGTGACTAACAACGGGTCGTAGCTGACCGGCAACATATCCAACAAGCCCTTAATACGCAGGTTCGGATGTTCTAGATCAATGTTCTATATCATCCGAGATCTTTAAGAAACGGGCACATCTTGTGGCTACGTTCACAATACATTCAAAGCCTGCGCGCAGCCGTAAGTCGATCTCGCATTACCCTATGCGAAATTAGTGCCATCGGTCATTGCGAATGACCGGCTGGCGTTCAGACGCCACCCAGGCTTACGCACCATAGGGTGTGGGCCGCGCAGTCGCGCTTGCCAAAGAAAATATGATTGACTCATAATTTTCTTTGGCATCAGACGCCTGCAATGCTTTGAACAGAGGGAGATCTATCGGTCCGGGCAGGCAAAACCACGCAACCCAGTCAATTGGACACCTCTAAAAACCTCCCCGAATCGCCTTTGATCTGATTCACTGCGCTTGAGGCATGGGAGGGCGTGGTGATGGCAGGGCAGCCGGGTTTTTTCGATCTGGATGAGCGTTTGCGGCAGCTGAG
>BFAS01000311.1 GCA_008974985.1 bacterium MnTg02 | reverse complement strand
AGACCGGTAGCTTTGCGCCCCCACTTTTCAGTGGGTTTGCCTTTTTCAATGCTCAAAAGGAGCGTGGACGATAACCAATATGACAATTCAAGGTCCCAAGGGTTCCATGGATCCAGGCATGACGTTGCGCGATTTTTCACGCTAAAAGTTAGTAATTTCAATCACTTACCACGCGCCACGGACTTGGATCGGCTATTTTGAACGGCGTTGAGCCGTGTGTGGCCTAAAAAAGAAATGATCTGCACATTGTGCAGACACCGACAATGAGTCAATGGAATAACCTGAGATTCCGCTACTACTGGCTTTAGAACCGCGGTGACGTCACCGATTCGCGTCCAATCTCTCGACGTCCAGGTGCATTTTTTCTCGCAAGCTTTGAAAACGAGGATCGTCTCTTATCGAATCCCAGGAGGCATCTGCATTCAGAAATATCAGCCCCCTGGAACGAACGTCGTAGGCACGGTTGAGCCACAGGATCGCCTCGTCGAAATCCCCGAGTGCTACATACACCCGGGCAAACACATCAGGCGGAACGAATGAAGTCGACTCGAGTTGACTGATTTCATCCAGCAAATTCATTGCATCATCACGATTGCCCACCCGAATATAAGCGATAGCCAGATAGGAGAGCGCTATCGGTGATCGATTTTGCAGATTCAGGTGGCGTTTGAAATCCTCAATCGCGTAATCCACTTCCCCAATCGCCAGATGCGCCCAACCTCGCGACCCGAAGGCGTCGCCATAGCTATCGTCTATCTCAATTGCAACATTCGCTTCGGCTATCGCCCGGCGCGGATCACCTGCCGCAAGAAAGCGCCACGCCGCGTTGGCCCGTATCCAGTGATCGCGAGGATATCGCGAGATCAGTGTTTCGATCAGTTGTACTGCTTCATCATTTCGATTCAGGATCGAAAGTAGGATCGCATAGCCAAGCACAGAGTCTTCATTGATTGTTAACGCCTGACGATAGGCCTCTTCAGCTTCCGGCCACTGCCACCGATACCAGGTCAGAATATCGCCGCGAAGCATCAGTGCTTCCGCAGATTCAGGCTCAAGACGCAACGCTTCCGCGACATTTTGTTCAGCCAGCGGAAAAGCCTCATGCGGAGCCATCCAGCCGTAGCTTGTTCCGACAAAAGTCAGCGTCTGTCCGAGACTAATGTACGCGCGCGCAAATTTGGAATCAAAAGCGAGCGCCTGCTCAAAGAACCCCATGCTTAGACGGAGATCCTGCGGATTGCCCCGCCAAATATGATAGCGACCGAGAAGAAAGCTGTTGTACGCATCCAGACTGTCGGTCGGTAGCAGCCGCATTTCGTCCAGTTCTTCGATGGTCAACTCTGTTTCCAGAGCAAGCGCAATCTGCTCGGCGACATCAATTTGGATGGCAAACAGATTGCTGACGCTCAAAGGGCGATCATAGTTTTGCGCCCATAGGTGAATGTCATTATCGGCATCAATCAACTGAACAGTAATGCGCACCCGATCGCCGGAGTGCCGGACACTGCCTTCAATAATCAGGTTTACACCAAGTTCAACAGCAATTTCGCGAATATTTTTCGCGGCGTTTCGGTAGGGGAGCACAGAAGTTCGGGAAGTAACTGCCAGAATATCGATCTTCGATAAACGACTGATGATCTCATCGTGGATTCCGTCGCTGAAGTACGCGTGGTCACTACCGGCACTCAAATCCTCAAATGGCAGCACCGCAAGGGACCACGGGGTGTCCGATACGCGTATAGCGTCCTTTTGGCCAGCTCGGTCAAATAGCATGACGGCAGACCCGATTACGAGCAATCCCAGAACGACCATTGCCGCAGACGTCGAGTGCGGCGAATGTTTCTGTTCCTGCATCGCAGCACTAACCGGCGCAATGAGGCGATAGCCCACACCTCGAATCACCTCAATGTATTCCGGCTTTTCGCTGCTGTCCCCGAGCGCCTGGCGCAGGAGGCTGACGCGTTGCTTCACGGTTTCATCGCCGACGACAACGTTCCCCCAAACTTCATTGAGCAATTGATCTGTCGTCACAATTCCCGGCGCATGCCGAACCAGCGATAGCAGCAACTGGTATGAGAGATTGGGCAGGCGAATTTTCTCGTGGCCACGCCGAAGCAAACGCTGGTGTGGATCCAGAATCAGGTCACCGATCCGGGTTGTACCGGATTGGTTGCTATCAACCACTTCTGCCTCCCGCTTTAGTCCCGCCGACGTCATCTCGTACGCTCAGGCGAAAAACAGGGCCAGCGGAAATCCCAGGATAATCACGGTCGTAAAGACCTTCATGACCCAAACTGGCGCCTCGAAAGTCTCGAACAGCAAATCGCCGATCTCCGCCAGAATCCAACCAATGACGGCATAGGCGATGGCCACACGGAAGACCTTGCGGCGCTTTAGCTCCTGGTAAAACGACATCTGCCGCATTTTCCCATTCCGCGATTCATTTGCAGCTCGTCAGATAACATTCGATATTTTCAGTTCCGACCATAAGTTATTGTTTTATAAAGAGCAAGACAGCTGCCTAGACACTTCGTTACCAAATCTTTACCAAACATTCCGTCGATCTTCAGGCCCTTTTCGCCGAGGGCCCCTATCTTAGGCCGCGAGTATCGGCAGTGGATGACCGATAACGTACTAATTTTGGGAGAGGTCCCTCAAATGAAACGATCAATAAAGCCGTTGCATGCGCTGGCGGCACTGATTATAGGCGCATTACCGACTGTCGCAGCAGCGGATGGTCATTGGTATTTTGGTGGCGCTATCGGCACGGCGAATATCGATG
Organism: bacterium MnTg02; assembly: GCA_008974985.1. Classification (GTDB taxonomy): domain Bacteria; phylum Pseudomonadota; class Alphaproteobacteria; order Rhizobiales; family BFAS01; genus MnTg02. The sequence goes on along the minus strand of BFAS01000311.1, from coordinate 1,056 downwards.
AAACGATATCCGGATTTGGATTTAACGCTGATAGCACAAGCTACAGGTTTTACGGTGGCCGCCAGTTCAACGACTATTTCGGGCTGGAAGCGGGCTATCTCGATCTTGGTAATTTCAATGAACAAGTGTTGGTAGGCGGGAGCGTCGTGCCAATATCAGCTGATGCGGACGGCTTTACTTTCGCGGCTGTGGGCAGCGTAGCTGCGGGAGAGAAGTTCCGCCTGCATGCAACAATCGGTTCATTTTTCTGGGATGGCGCGAACGAAATCGCCGGTGTTAACAATAATGTCAGCGACGCGAACATATTCTTTGGTGTCGGACTGAGCTATGCGCTAACCGAGAACATGTCATTGCGGGGCGATGCTGTCCGTTATGAACTGGACGACGTGAATGCCAACGTCTTTACCATTGGTTTCCAGGTAGGTTTCAAATAACGCTGGCCATCCTCAATTCCGGGCATCGTTGGTTACCCAGCGTAACCACGTTTCCCGGAGTTTCCGGGGACCCATCCCATTACATTGGACTCATGCCGTGATGTACGAACAGCCACAATACGAGATTGAGACCAGCGTTATGGTCCTGGGAGCCGCTTATGCAGCGTTGTTGATAAGCCTGATCGTTTGGATTTCCTGAGTGACTGATCGAGTCCGGGCCTATTATGACGCGCTAAAGTCAGGTGTCCACGACACCGAAACAAGATCACTAAGCGGATATTAGAAAAACCAAAAAGCACACGATTTCAATCGTCGGGCACCTATTTTCTTCTCTCCGCTTTGCGATTTTCTACCAACTGCTCAACGGCATCTTTGCTCGCGGCTACTTCAATATTGCGAATACGACAAAACTCGAGGCCCCTGGCGGCAAATTAAGGCCGCCTTTTGCGCGGCCGCATTGCGGCCGCGTTTTTTTAGCTTAAGGACCCTCGGCGACCCCTCGCTCTTGCCACCTAGATTTTCGCCCTATAATCCTGTTCGGCTTAATGACATCACCTAAGAGTGCTCCCCACGTCAACTGGTTGGTCGCAAAGACCATTGGACCACACCTACTTTGATAACA
>BFAS01000310.1 GCA_008974985.1 bacterium MnTg02 | reverse complement strand
GGGATGGGAGAAGGGCTGGGCCAAGTGGAAACAGATCGCCGGTAACTTCAAAACCGTCACCGAGCGCAGCTTCGGCGTTCCCGACGGCGTCAACTCCGGCCAGTTTGGTCTTGGCGTAGTGATCGATTTCTTTGGTTTGTCATCAAAGGCCTCGGGCTTCCCGGTGGAATTCCTTTACCCGCCGGTGACGACCCTGGTGCCGGCGAATATTGCAATTGTCAAGAACGCCCCGCATCCAAAGGCAGCAGCAGCCTTTATCGAGTTCCTGCTGTCACCAGCCGGGCAGGAAGTCCTGCTAGATCCGAAGATCCGGCGCCTGCCGGTCAATCCGGCAACCTATGCCAAAGCACCAGCGAACTTCCCAAATCCATTCAAGGACAAGTCCATTGGCGCAGCGGTGAAGTTTGACCTGAAGCTGTCGAAGAACCGGTACAATGTCGTCAACTCGCTTTTCGACGTGATGATCACCTACCGGCTTGCCGATTTGCGCGCCGCGACAAAGGCCATCCAGACGGCGGACGCCAAACTCGGCGGCAAGTCCAACGCAGCGGCAGAAAAGCTGATCAATGAGGCTAAGGCGTTGATCAACAAGGTGCCGATCAGCGCGGCGAAAGCCGGCGAGAAAGACTTCAACCAGATCTTCAAGAAAAAGCGGAAAAAGGCGACCACCAAGGTCACCGGCCGCCAGGCCGACGTCGAGCAACAGTGGGACAGCCAGGTCAAGGCCGATTATGCCAAGGCCAAGGAGCTGGCCGAAAAAGCCGCCTCCATGCTCTGAGCCGTGTCTAAGTATGGGGCCTGACGCAAGCCTCTGTCGGGCCCCTTTATTATAATACCAAAGGAAATTATGATTGACTCATAATTTCCTTTGGCAAGCGCGACCGCGTGGCCCACGCCTTATGGCGGTCAAGCCTGCGTGGCGCTTGAACGCCCATCGGTCATTCCCAATGACCGATGGTATAAGCAAGAAGGCCGGCGCTAACTTTTGCCGGGCTCTGTCATTTTGAGAGATCCGATAGCGATGGGAGGATGGCCGTGAAATCGATCGCACGCGGTCATTGGGGACCGGGCGTTGTAGCTCTGTTTTTGGGGCTCTTTCTTTTCGTCTTTCTCATCGTGCCCGTCGTCAAAGTCATCTACGTCGCCTTTCAGGATCCCAATACCGGCGCGCTGACCCTGATCAATTTTGTTGATTTCTTTCGCACGTCGCTTTTCCGGGAATCGTTTATCAATTCCCTCTACGTCGCCTCCATGTCGGTGGTGTTGTCGTCGGCGTTCGCGCTTCCGCTTGCCTACTTCACGACGCGATTTAATTTCGGTGGTACGGCCCTCATCCAGACGCTTGGTATCATTCCATTGATTATGCCGCCCTTCGTTGGCGCTGTGGCCATGCTCCTGCTGTTCGGCGAGAACGGGTCCATAAACCTGCTGATTGATGAATGGTTCGGCTTCACGATCCCATTCATGGAGGGGCTCAACGGCGTCATTCTTGTTGAGAGCATCCACTATTTCCCCTTCATCCTCATCAATCTGTCGGCGGCCCTCAACAACATTGACCGCGCGATGGAGGAGTCTGCCCAAAATTTGGGAGCCAGCGGGACCCGATTGTTTCGCCGTATCGTCTTCCCCCTCGCCATGCCCGGATATGTGGCTGGCGCCTCCCTCGTATTTCTCAAAGTGTTCGACGACCTCGGCACGCCGCTCCTGTTGAACATCAACAATATGCTGGCGCCGCAGGCTTACTTACGGATTACGTCGATCGGGATCTCGGATCCCATGGGTTACGTCATTTCAGTGATTTTGGTGGCGTTTTCCCTGCTCGCATTGTGGACCTCCTTCCTGGCGCTCAAGGGCAAGGACTACGCCACCCTACAGAAGGGCGGCGGCGGGCTGATGAAGCGGGACCTCGGGCGGTGGGAGAAAATTGGCTGCTACGCTGTTGTCATCTTCATCCTGCTTTTGGTGCTGTCGCCGCACGTTGGCCTCGCTATCCTCTCCTTTGGCACCGTTTGGTCCTACGCCGTGCTTCCCGATGCCTACACCATCGATCACTATTTCCGGGTCTTCTCCACATCGTCCCAGTACATCACCAACACGCTGCTCTATGCAGGCCTAGCGGCTACGATCGACGTCGTCTTCGGCACCGCCATCGCCTATATCGTCTGGCGGACAAATCTCATCGGACGGCAGTGGCTCGACTACATGGCCATGGGTGCGGTCGCGGTTCCGGGCGTTGTGATCGGCATTGGATATCTGCGAACCTTCTTCGATTATAATGTGCCCGTGATCGACAAACCGCTGGCGTCCTGGTGGGTCATTATTGTCATCGCGCTGGCCATCCGTCGTCTGCCTTACGCGTTGCGCGCCTGCATGGCCGCGCTTCAACAGGTCAGTGTGATGTTGGAGGAGGCGGCTGAAAATTTGGGTGCCAACAAAAGGCGCACCGTTGCCCGGATCGTCGTGCCGCTGATGACGGGTGGCATCGTGGCCGGGTTTGTCACGAGCTTTGCGACGGCGGCCGTTGAGCTTTCCGCCACCATTATGTTGGTATCGGCGGAATCGGATGCGCCGCTCGCTTTCGGCATCTACGAATTTATGCAGTCGGCGTCGGGCCGGGGCCCCGGCGCTGCGCTCGGCATCGTCGCGGTTGTTATTGTTGGTCTTGCCACTTACGCGTCGCATCGCTTTATCGCGCGTAAGGAAGCCGAGAGAACGCCCGGCATAGCCGTCACGACAGGAGTGTGAGAATGGCATTCGAATCCGCCAATGGTGCGATGGGCGTTATGATCGAGAACCTCAGCCTGTCTTTCGGTCAGACCGAGGTGCTGAAGGGGGTCAATCTCGAAATCAAACCTGGCGAATTCTTTACATTTCTCGGTCCGTCCGGGTCCGGCAAGTCAACTCTGCTTCGGGCGATCGCCGGTTTTGGCCCTCGCCCCTCCGGCCGCATCCTGATCGGCAATGACGACGTGACCCATTTGCCGCCCTGGCGGCGCAATGTCGGCATGGTGTTCCAATCCTATGCCTTGTGGCCGCATATGACCGTGCGCAGGAACGTCGCCTTCGGCCTCGAAGAGCGCAAGGTGCCCGCTAAGGACATACGCGACCGGGTCGACGCGGCCCTTGACCTGGTGGGTTTGCTGGAGCTCGCCGAGCGGCGGCCGTCGCAGCTCTCCGGCGGTCAACAGCAGCGCGTCGCATTGGCCAGGACCATCGTCGTCGAACCGCGCATTCTGCTCTTGGACGAGCCGCTCTCTAATCTCGATGCCAACCTGCGCGTTCAGATGCGCCGTGAAATCCTGGACCTGCAAAGGAAGCTGGCGCTAACCACCATCTTCGTTACTCACGACCAGGAGGAGGCCAATACGATTTCCGACCGGATCGCCGTGTTGAACGATGGAATAACCCAGCAGGTCGGCTCCCCGATGGAACTTTACGATGAGCCGGAAAATCGGTTCGTTGCGCATTTCTTGGGCACCGCCAACCTCATCGACGGCGCAGTGCAAAACCGGGATGGAAAGACTGTCTTCGCGGCGCGTGATGGCACCATCTTTCCTCTGGATGGCGCTCAAATTGAGGCCGGTGACCAGCGTACAGCCATGTTCCGTCCACAGAGCCTTCGCATCCTAAGCCAAAGCGCGCCACAAGAGGACGCGTTGAAAATATCGGGTAAAGTCGAGCACCGTGAGTTCCTCGGGAGCTTGTTCCGCTACTCGGTCCGCGTTGGCGAAAACATGCTGTTGGTGGATGACAAACACCACGTCGGCCGGTCCACCTTTGACGTAGGTGAAACGGTGATGCTCGGACTTGATACCAAACAGGTGCGCATACTCACTAAGTAGCCGCGAGTGACCTAAAAAAATATCAAATCGACCTCTATGCGGAACTCCGGAGGCCTTATGCGAGAGGAAATTATGATTGACCCATAATTTCCTTTGGCAAGCGCGACCGCGCGTCGCGCCTTATGGCGCGTAAGCCTGCGTGGCGCTTGAACGCCCATCGGTCATTCCCAATGACCGATGGTTGGTATCAATCAAAGAGCTTAAGTAATTTTCTGGCGCACGGTGGCCGACACCAACTCACTAATGACGACAACACCAAAAACGGCCAGTAGGATCACCGCGACCTCGTCCCATTGGAATTGGTTGATCGAGGAGTAGAGCTGGATACCGATGCCGCCAGCGCCGACGAACCCCAACACCGTGGATTCCCGGATGTTGATGTCCCAGCGGTAGACCGTCGTGCCATAAATCACCGGCATCACTTGCGGCAGCACGCCAATCAGCAAGATCTTCAATCGCCCGGCTCCTGTCGCCTCGATCGCTTCGATCGTGCCCTGGTCGACTTCCTCGATGGCCTCACCGATAAGTTTTCCCATGAAGCCGATGGATCGCGCGGCGATCGCCCAGATCCCGGCCATCGGCCCGGGACCGAATATGGCCACGAAAACCAACGCCCAAACCACCGTGTTGATCGACCGCGACGCCACCAGAATGAAACGTGCGACGATCCACGTGATTTTGTTCGGCGTAATGTTTTGTGCTGCGAGAAAAGCAAGCGGGAGAGCGATTACAAAGGTGATAATCGTTCCAAGAGTTGCAATGTGAATGGTCTCGATGAGCGGTTGAAGGATAGTGTCGGCATAACTCCAGTCCGGTGGATACATGCGCGTGAACAGGTCGCCGGCTTGGATGTGCGCGTCGAGCAGGTAGATCCACGTAATATCGAGGTGGCGAAGTGACCAAGCCGCAATGAAGACGATTGCCGCGTACCAGATATATCGGATGATCGTTTGGCGCGGACTGAAGCGCCGCCAGATGTCTGGATGCTTTCGCGTCTGTTCTGCGATGATCATCTGAGCCTGCCCCGAACCCAGGTTGAGAAGATCTCGCCAAGGAACACCAAGGCGATAATTGTCAGCAGAATTGCGAGCGAAAAATCATAGTCGTAGCGCTTGAAGGTCGCCGACAAGGTCATTCCGATCCCGCCCGCGCCAACAATGCCAACCACAGTGGAATGACGGAGATTGGCGTCGAGCCGGTAGATCGACACACCGAGATAACGGGGCAGGATCTGCGGCTGGATCGCATAGATCAGCAATTTGGGGAAGCTGGCGCCGGTCGCACGCACCGCCTCAACCTGACCCATGCTCATATTCTCGATATCCTCGGCGATCATTTTCGAGACAAAGCTGACCGATGCGACGATGAGGGTGAGCAATCCCGCCAAAGGTCCAAAACCGACGATTTTCACGAAGAAAATGGCGATGACGACCTCATGGAAGGTGCGTGTCAGAACCACTATGGAACGGGCCGCCAGATAGACAGGCGTCGGCGCCAGATTACGAGCTGCGCACAACCCCAATGGGATCGCCAAGATCATGCCGATGAGGGTGGCGGCAATCGCCATCTCGATGCTTTCGACGACACCGCGGACCAGGAGTTCCCATCGGCTGAAGTCGGGGGGGAACATCCGCGCGATCATGTCGGCGGCGCGCGGCAGGCCTTTCGCCACACGCGGCCAATCGACCTCCAGCGTGCCGAGCGACCAGACGACGTAAAGTCCGGCGGCCGCCCAAAGGCCGTATCGAACCATCGGGCTGTCGATCAGGCTGGGCCGGTTCCACGTCGTGGGATGGTTCATCCGGCATAGGCCTGTGCATCGAGAGCATGGGCGTTCTTGCCGCCCGGCGGTTCCTCATCGGTCTTGGCGATGGTGTCGGTCCAGTCTCCCTCGCCATAAATATCCGTCAGCACTTTCTGCGTGACGGCATCCGGCTTGCCATCGAAAATGACCTGACCGTCCCGGAGGCCGATGATCCGGTCGGCGCTTGTCTTGGCGAGGTTCACGTCGTGTATATTGACCAATGTCGGCGTTCCACGCTCGTGGGCCAGTTCGCAAATCAATTGCATAATCTCCCGGGACGTCTTCGGGTCGAGGGAGGCAGTCGGCTCATCGACTAACAAGAGATCCGGGTCCTGCATCAACGCCCGCGCGATGCCGACACGCTGGCGCTGGCCGCCGGAAAGATTGTCCGCCCGCGCGTTTTCCCGTCCCAAAAGCCCGACGCGCTCAAGAAGCTGAAAGGCCGCACCGACGTCATCGGGTGGATAGTTGCGCCGGTAGGCGCGCCAGAAGCTGACGTAACCAAGACGGCCTGACAGCACATTCTCCATGACGGTCAGCCGATCAACCAAATTGTATTCCTGAAAGATCATGCCCATACGCCGGCGCGCCTCGCGGAGCTTGCCACGGCCAAGGTTTGTAATGTCCGTACCGTCCAGCTTGACGGAGCCTGATGTCGGTTCGACAAGCCGGTTGATGCACCGGATCAGGGTC
>BFAS01000309.1 GCA_008974985.1 bacterium MnTg02 | reverse complement strand
ATCGGATTGATGAGTCATCCGGGGAATGTTGGTTTAGGCATTTCCCACACTAGGCGAATTAACGACCCGATCTATTTTCCTTGAAACTTGTTCCACATGGGCTCATATATGCGTCGCCGGTAAGCCCGGAGATGGGGCATATCTTAGACCTGCGGACAAGACGCCTTGCCATCACTGGCCTGACTGCCTTTCCCAAAAATCTGAGTTGCTGCGCTTTCGACTATAGCTTGATGAGACCGGCATTCTAACTTTGACAAGGGAAAAGGATTTCTCCATGAGCCAAATTGGCACCGTAAAATTTTTCAATCGTTCAAAAGGCTTCGGATTTATTGCGCCCGACGACGGCGGCAAGGACATTTTTGTTCATGCCTCCGCGCTCGAGCGTTCTGGCATCCCAGGATTGGACGAAGGTGACAAAGTCACTTTTGAAATCGAAGACGATCCGCGAGGTCGCGGCAAGCAAGCCGCCGACTTGCAGCTTGCCTAACCGTTTCGGTTTTGAGTTTTGAAGTTTAGGCCGCCGAACGACTGTTCGACGGTCTTTTCTTTTCTGAGCGGCGGTGAAAAATTCAAAGCGGCAGGGATAGGCTCATGTCCCTTTTACGCCTTGGCGGACAAGCTTGGGCCAATTACTTCTCCTCTTGGATTATCTGAGATAAGTAGCCGCCAATGACTCCTCCCAAAATTGGCGCAACCCAAAATAGCCAAAGCTGCGTAAGAGCCGTTCCCCCGCCAAAGAGCGCAGTAGCGGTTGAACGTGCAGGGTTGAGCGATGCGTTGGAAACTGGAATGGCCATTATGTGAAACACCGCAAGCGCGAGGCCAATTGCAATCGGCGCGAAGCCCGCAGGTGCCTTTGTCGAGGTTGCGCCTACAATGACAATCACGAATAGCGCCGTGATTACCACCTCGATAAGGAAGACAGATCCCATTGCGAAATTTCCCGGAGATGCAGAGCCGTATCCGTTTGAAGCAAAGTTTCCCAGTGCAATATCTGATTTCCCTATGGCAATGAGATAAAAGGTTAGCGCCGCGCACGCGCCACCGATCACTTGAGCTGCTATGTAGGCCGGGATTTCTTTTGTATCGAATTTTCCAGCCGCCCAAAGGCCGCACGTTACCGCAGGATTGAAATGACCTCCGGAGACATGCCCGACCGCATAAGCCATCGCCAGCACCGTTAATCCGACGGCAAACGAAACACCAAGAATGCCCGCCGCATTGCCTGGGAAAACAGCAGTAAATAGAGCCGCGCCACATACGGCGGAAACGAGCATGAAGGTTCCAATAAATTCGGAGAGCAATTTTGCCATTGCGAATTCCTCAACATTTCCTCGCGGCGCTCAAATTATGAAAACGAGGCTCGATTGATTGGCGCTCTTTGCGGGCAAATATACAAGTTCGTTCCCAGGAGTCGATTTCCGTTTGCTTTGGATAAGCAACAGAATTGTTGGCAACACGCGCAATCAGTGCGAACGTCCGAGTGGTTACATTCTTGAAATTAATTGTCGGGTGCGGCTCCTTCGAGGATCGGCGGTGCCGAACGAACTCGTTGCAACCATTCATCCCAAAAGAATGCCTGTGATCCTGGATAGTGAAGAGGCTTTCGAAACATGGACGGACGAGAGGCGTTCGGCTTGGTCAATTCATATCCCGCAGATCAGATGCATATCGTACAATCCGGAAAGGATAGGAAAGATCTATTGAGCAAAACGGCGACGGTCGAATGAAGCCGGCAACATCGACAAGACCAGTCACCATCGCCGATCTCACCGTTACCGGTAAGCTCATCTGGCTCTATTGCAATGACTGCTGCCATGAACGCGAGATCCCGCTCGTTGTTCAAGGCAGTGCGTGACCCGAGGCGGAAATATGTACGGCGGTTACCGCAGCGTAACCCGCCTTTTTCAACATTCGAACCTGGCGCTGAGCAGCGCAATACGTTTCGCTGTTGCGCCCTACCGAACAAGTCAGCAATCGCGGGGTAAGCTGTCGGAACGGTCCAGTTTTACCCCGGGATTGACATCCAAGAAATTGACGAGATCGATCGAAACAGGTGCTGTATGCCCTCTCAATTGAAAAATGACGTAACGACGTATATCGGTCACTTTCGAGACCAGCATGAGAAGATTTGGTTGTTGACGAACGCCTGCATCGTAAGTTGTTGATTGTCTCTATGTTGAGCGCACTTGCTGAAGGGCGTTATCCAGATCTTAAGGGTGACGCGAACAAGTTCGTGAAACTTATCGAGGAATACTCCGATTGGGAGCACGCGACCCACCTCAGCATTTCCCAACTTCACATGCATATCATTGAATGTGGACAGACACCACCCGAGCTGACTAAGAGTTTCGCACAAAAGGCATCACGTCTCTACAAGGATTGGCGTCAACTCCACAATCCGACTGCTGTTGTGGGTCTTGGCGACGACCCAAATCCTGCGGATATTCTTCCAAGTTCTCCGACCGCCAAGGAGAAGACGCTCGTCAATGAGATGAGGCACTCGTCGCTTCTATACATTTATCGGTGCAAGCTTGTGCATGAGTTTCGGGAGCCGGGCCATGGCTTCGAGTTCGATGAGAGAGAGTCGACACCGTACTATCACTCGAGGATGGCGGATTTCACCGATCAAACCACGACCATGGAATTGGTCTATCCGACAAAGTGGTTCGTTGACCTTCCTATGCCGATCCTCACGCGCCTTGAAACATACTATGTTAGCTCATGCACGAACCCGTACGGCTCCTACAGTTTTGGATCGCCGTGGTGATGGTCGGACACCAGCATTCCACTCCGTTTCTGGTCGCATCAGATTTTGGCGTTGGTCCGGTCCAACTGGCCTTCAGTCCATATCCACAATATGGTCTGTTTGGATACCTCTTCCGGACTCGATTCTGGTGCCGGAGGTCAGCAAGCCGCCTCAAATGCTCGAAATGCGGATCGCGAAAGATAAGCTCAAAACCGCAGCTTTATGAGCGTCCTATCCATGAAATGTGAGCTGGCCGGTGAGATCATTGACGGCTGCTGTCCGGTCAGTCGTTCGCTTGAGCTGGCTTAAAGGATGTATGCGCTGAACCGCTAAAGCTCCTGGCAAATCTCGCATCATTTTCGGACACCGTAAGGATCTAAGGCCCATTCATTGCGCATTGCCAGGGCACAACGCAAGCGCACAGGGCAAAAAATGCGAAGGGGGTACCATCCCGGTGCAGAGACGAAATATGAATATTTAGCCCCTCGATATGCACCTCAGAAAATCCAAAAAAATCTGAGAAAAAAAATAAAAAAAACAGTCAATTCAGCTTGTGCGCTGGATTTGAAGGAATGAAGTTTACCTGGAAAGCGAATAGATGCCACACAGACGCCACATGAGAAGACGGAAACCGCAGACTTCTGTGTGTTTTGGGTCCAATAATTCGCTCTCATAACCTGAAGGTCGTAGGTTCGAATCCTACCCCCGCAACCAACTAAATCAATAAGTTAGCGCCAAGTCTGACGTCAAAATCGCCCTCTGATGCACTTCCACAAATGTTACATATTTTCACACATTGTAACTGCGTATCAGGATGGCGAATGCAAAACACACAATAATGGGCGGAAAAGTCCACGTTTGTAAGCGCGAGAACAGCCGGTTCTGGCAATGCGCAACTTACCTTCAAGGCAGAAACCGCCGTACATCCACAAAAGAATAAAGCCTCGCCCGCGCCAAGGATTATGCCGAGGACTGGTATCTAGAATTGCGCGGCAAACAGGCGTGCGGTGAGATCGTTGCCGAGCGAACGGTCAAAGACGCCGAGCAGCTCGTCCAAGACTACGAGGTCGCCACCCAAGGTCTGCCTGAGCCCAAAGTGGGTCGAAGGACACAAAATACGCCTTCGCAATCATCTCATTTCCTTTTTGGGCGGTATGTTTTGCGACGGATGATTACACCGAATACTTATTGGATCATCATTCCAACTGTATTCTTGTTCGCTCACAAGATGGACTATGTGTCCGGCCGCCTGTAACAGTAAGCGATCTGTCGATCCGGGAACGCAACGCATGCGCTTTTCTTGCGAGTATTGAGATGCCGTTGTCGACAGCCAATCAAGTCATACGCTTGCCCGCCCCCAAGACCAAGGGCTGGTACCGGCTGACCTTGACGCCCAAAGGCCTGCAGACCCCGGCGCTGATCGCCTTGGCGCATAACATGGACGGCCCCATCGCGCCCTTGGCGTATTTTGCTCTGGGGCCTGATTATCAGCTCCAACGCGCTTTCTTTCATCCCGGTCACGGCCCCGATTTTCACCTGCATATATTTGCGGCGGACGAAGCCGTTGACGCCATTTCAGCCTCTCTCACACCGCTCGGCCGGCGCCGATTGGCAGCCGGCCTGTGGCAGAAGTTGATAAATCTGCGGTCCGTTCCGGTCATGGATTTGGTTCAACGGGTGCGAGGTCTTTACGGACCAGTGTCAAATCAATCCGGCAGGGCGGTGATGCTGCCGGTGGACCGACCCTCGGGCCTGCAGCAGTGGCTCAAACGCTTCGCCCTTCCAGGAACAAGCGAGACCGCCTTGTTGTGTACAGCGGCTCGAAGCTTGTCTCTCAACAAAAGCCTGGTCATCCTAGATGCGCGGGGCGCCGATCAGAAGCTCACCGATAAGTCACTTCAAGGGATTGCCGCGCAATATTTCCAGCCGCGCAACACAGTCGTTCTCGGCCAAGCGAGCCAATGCGATCACTCGCTTGGCGAAGAGCTGCGTGATTGTGAAATCGTCTTTTGGATCGAAGCAGGCGAAAAGCCGTTTGCGCACAGCTGCACCTGCCTTGCGCAGGCGCTCGGCTCGTCTGCCATGGCGGCTTTCGGCGATTG
>BFAS01000308.1 GCA_008974985.1 bacterium MnTg02 | reverse complement strand
TGCACACTTTTAATCAAATGTGAGCATAGATGTTCGGCGCATGTTTCAAAATTGGATGAATCAAATCGGCCATTTTTGGAAGGGTGGATTAGTGGCGTGTTTTGTCTGCTCAGGGTCAATATGCGAAAGTCTCGACGCGAGCATAACACGTCCGCAGCACCTCAATGAACCGACGAGGAGTGAAGGCCATGACAGGTGACATCACCACCGCCGTGAAGAACCGTTACGGGGCGGTCGCACGCCAGGGGTTGAGCTCTGACAACGACGGCATCCGCCGCATCGCCGAGGCGTTCGGCTATTCGGAAGATCAACTCGCGAGCATTCCGGCCGAAGCCAATATGGGGCTGTCCTGCGGCAACCCGGTGGCGATCGCATCGCTGAGAGCCGGTGAGACCGTCGTCGATCTCGGCTCGGGCGGCGGGCTCGACGTCTTCCTCGCCGCCAAGGCCGTCGGGCCAGAGGGACGCGCCATCGGCATCGACATGACTGAGGACATGGTCGCGCTCGCCCGCCGCAACGCCGAGGCGCACGGTTACACCAACGTTGCGTTCCACCTGGCCCGCATCGAGGCCATGCCGCTTGAAGACGCCAGCGTCGACTGCGTGATCTCGAATTGCGTCTTGAATCTCGTCGAGGACAAGGATGCGGCGTTCCGCGATATCTTCCGCATCCTCAGGCCCGGAGGGCGTTTCGCCATCTCCGACATTGCCCTCAAGCGGCCGGTGCCGGATCAGGTCCGCAAGGACGTTGCCGCTTGGACCGCTTGCGTCTCGGGCGCCATCTCCATCGAGGAGAACCGGGAAAAGCTCGCCACGGCAGGCTTCAACGACATCGAGATCGTTGACACGAATGCCGACCTCAACGCTTACAAGGAGGGCGCGGGAGCGGGCTGCTGCAGCGCCGGCGAGGGTGCACAGGCGGTCGTCGGGTGTTGCGGTACTCAGTCGGCCGAGCCCACCGAGGCCTTCCACGAGAGCCTGTCCGGCCTGATCGAGTCGATCGACCTCAACCACTACGCGGCAAGCGTGAAAATCTTCGCGCTCAAGCCGTTGTAACGCTGACCGGGCGAGGTTAGATTGACGGGGGTAGCCGTCTTTCCGTCACCATCACAGTCGATGGCGCAGCGACGACGACCGTGCAACTCGATACCAGCGCCGACGCCATCTACACGATTGAATTCCGCGCCGAGGATGCATCCGGGTAGACGGCAAGCGTGCTGTGTTCGCCCGCGATTGGTGATGGTGTGGCTTTCTCTTTGGGCGCCTCGGCCTCACGGCAGACCGGGCTCCTCCCTCACGTTTAGATTAGTTGTGTCCGGATCCGTTCGTCAGCAGTTGACTATCGCCCGTTTGCTATTGAGCCGATGGCCGATGATCTGACCACATCTTGTTCTGGATAGGGTCATGAGCGCTAGCCACGAGCCTCTTTCCAGAACGTCTGCTTACGGGAAAATATTGACTCTGATTCATCTGCACTTAAAGCTTGGTCATCCGGGCTTTCGCGGATGTTGGTTATTTATCCGAATGGGTTGGACGGGGTACTTAGGCATGACTAGGCGCCCGCAGTGATCCCAGCCGGCGGGCGCCAGTCAAAAAGACGCTGAGCATGACCTCAGCCGTGCATAAGGGAGTGCATTCCAATGCCATCGCAGAACGATAACGGCAAGCAGGGCGGACCGTGGGGTGAAGGGCGCAGACCCGGTTCCGATATTGAGGCTCTGGTTCGGCAGAGCCAGAGCCGGCTCAAGCAGATCCTGCCGGGTGGTGGTCTGCGCGGAGCGATCCTCCTAGCCCTCCTCGCTTTGGCAGGCCTGGGCGCATGGACGACCTATTACACAGTGCCAAGCGACTCCGTCGCTGTCGTGCAACGTTTCGGAAAATATCTCAAGGAGGTTCCGCCGGGACTGCATTTCAAGCTGCCACTGGGCATTGATGCGGCGACAATCGTTCCCGTCAAACGGCAATTGAAGATGGAATTCGGGTTCAAGACGCCAGGCGCCACCAATCCCTACCAGAGTTCTCGCGACGGAAAGCGGGAAACGGAGATGGTGACGGGCGATCTGAACGCAGCTCTGGTGGAATGGGTGGTTCAATACCGCATCTCGGATCCCGTTAAATTCCTTTTCGAGGTTCGCGAACCGAGTGAAACGCTCCGCTATGTTTCCGAATCCGTAATGCGGGAAGTCGTCGGCGATCGCACCGTGGACGAGGTGATTACCATCGGCCGGCAGGAAATCGAAACGGAAGCGCTGACCAAGATGCAGGCGCTCTCAACCAAATACACAATGGGGATCAGCATCGACCAGGTGCAGTTGAAGAACATCAATCCACCCAAACCGGTGCAGGAATCGTTCAACGAGGTTAACCAGGCCCAACAGGAGAAAGAGAAACTGATCAACGAAGCCCGGCGCGACTACAACAAGGTGATCCCGCTGGCCGAGGGCGAGAAGGATCAGCGGATTCGCGAGGCCGATGGCTACCGGCTTAAGAGGATCAATGAAGCGGAAGGCGATGTTGCCCGGTTTAGCGCCTTATTTGCGGAATACAGCAAGGCCCCAGAGGTCACTCGCCGCCGCATCTATATCGAAACCCTGCAGGACGTCATGCCGGGCATACGCTCCAAGATCATTGTCGATGAACAGGCGCGCAGTATTCTGCCATTGCTGAATGTAAATCCCCAGAAGGAAGTTCGGCCATGAGCAGGATCAAGAAAATAATTCTCTTGGTTGTTCTGGGCATCGGGACATACCTCTTGACGAGTTCGATCTATACGGTAAGCGAAATCGAGCAAATAATTATCACCCAGTTCGGTAAGCCAGTCGGCGCTCCCGTGACTACCGCTGGTCTGAAGGTCAAATTGCCCTTCATCCAAGAGGTCAACCCGATCGACAAGCGGGTTCTAGAGTGGGACGGCAGTCCGTCGGATATGCCAACCAAGGACAAGCTCTACATCTCAGTCGATCTCTTCGCCCGCTGGCGTATTACAGATCCTCTCCAGTATTTTCTGCGGTTGCGTGATGAACGCAGTGCTCAGTCCCGCCTGGACGATATTCTAGGCAGCGAGACTCGTAACGCTGTCGCCAAGCATGAGCTAATAGAGATCATCCGCACCACCAAGGATCGCGTGCCGCTGCGCGACGCGCTCCTGACCCAAGCGGAACGACAGCTGGATATGGGATCACTAGTGCCGATCCAGAAGGGACGCAAATTGGTCGAACGGGAGATCTTTGCCGCGGCCGCTGAGAATGTTCGAGTGTTCGGCATCGAATTGCTCGATATCCGATTCAAGCGGATCAACTACAACGAAAGCGTGCGCCCCAAAATCTACGATCGAATGATCAGCGAACGGCGGCAGATCGCGGAACGCTTCCTGTCGGAAGGTAACGGCGAGGCTGCCAGAATCCGCGGCAATCGTGTGCGTGACCTGAACAAGATCCAATCTGAAGCCTACCGTAAAGTCGAGGAGATCCGCGGCCTGGCGGATGCGAAAGCGACCGAAATATACGCGAAGGTTTACAATCAAAGCCCTGAAGCAGTGGCGTTCTATGAGTTCACACGGACCGTTCAATCCTACAAGTCTATCATCGCCGAAAACACGACCATTATCCTTTCCACGGATAGTGACCTCTTCAAATTTCTGAAGGGAATGAACCCAGATAACGAAAAATGTCCGGACCAACGTCCAGGTGACAAACGATGACGAAGTCGGTCAAGAGCATGCGTTGAACTTTCCAAACCAGAGTTACAGTTTCGACTGATGCTTGGCCCGCTGGTATGTAGCAATAGCCGCTAAGCAGCAGCAAACAGCGCTTGCAAACGTCCGAAATGGGTCATGGGCGGTAAGTCTCAGCAAGAGCACAACTAGTCCGCTTATCCCTCAAGGCTCTCCGTCGACACTGACCATGCGCTACCGCCGCCCAGTGCTAGGAAGAGACATCACCCGCCAAGTCGTGATAACTCTGGCTCAACGCGACGGTGGGGGATCTTGACGGCGAATCATCCCCAAAAGGGTCATCCATGATAAATATCGGCGTATTGGGCTTCGGAGAGGCAGGCTCCGCTTTCGCCGCGGCACTTGCCGGTCATGGCGCGGTTGTTCGTGCTTTTGATCCGGCGCGGGACCAGTTAGACATCAAGTTGCCCCAGATTAGCCTGGCTGGCGACGTCAAGATTACGTTCTGCTCGCTTGCTGAACTGCTGGCATCGTCAGAGATAATTCTATCGACCGTTACGACCGACGCAGCGCTAACTGCGGCACAGAACTGTGTGCCGAACTTAGGACCGCAGCATATATACTGCGATCTAAATTCCACCGCCCCCGCATTAAAGCTGCAACTTCACGAATTGATTCAACCCACATCTGCAATATTTGTCGAGGGCGCAATCCTTGGTGCGATTGGCGTAACCGGGGCACTGACTAAGATTCTGCTGGGTGGCGCATACGCAGAAGAGTTATCGAAAACTCTCAGCAAATATGGACTAAACACTGCACCTTACAGCCATGAGATCGGGAAGGCTTCGACATTCAAAATGCTTCGCAGCATATTCTCGAAGGGCTTGGAAGCGCTCATGGTTGAGTTCTTATTGGCCGGAAAGAAGGCTGGACTTGAAGACGATCTGTGGCAGGAGGTCACAACACTTCTGGCTGAGAACAGTTTCGATGATGTGGCCCGCAATTGGGTCTGCTCCCATGGAGTTGCCCACAAACGACGATATCATGAAATGGCCCAGGTGAGCGATTTGCTGTCGGAAATGAATGTTGAAGCGATAATGACGGACGCGACTACGGCGTTTTTTAAACGATCGAATGATCTCGACCTATCCCAGGATTTTGTCGGAAAACCGGATAAAATGGACGATGTGATTGAAGCTTTGCTGCGACGAGTTTCGCAAAAACCGTAGACTTCATTGAACCAATAATCGATCACACTAGGAAACAGCCTTGATGAAGCGAAACCGGATGAAATCAAAAATTCTCGCTGGCGAACCGGTTTTCGGTTGCTCCATCATGGTTCCATCACCGCAGATGGTGGAGATGGTCGCGCATGCGGGATTTGACTGGGTGCTGATCGACATGGAGCATGGGACAATCGGATTGGAAACTGCTGAGCTGATGATCATGGCAGCAGAGGCAAGCGGCATAACGCCGATAGCCAGACCACGAAGCAACCGCAAGGCGGATATTTCCTCTGTGATGGATCGTGGTGCAATGGGGGTCCAGGTTCCTCACGTCAATAGCGCAGAAGATGTCCGTGCCGCCGTCTCGGCTGTCAAGTTTGGTTCGGGGGATAACAGGGGTCTTGCTGCCGGAACGCGCCCAGACAGCTACGGCCTATCGAGGACGATGGATGAATTTGTAAAGACGAGCAACGAACAGACGCTCGTGTGTGTGCAGCTTGAACATGCTTCCGCGATCGAAAACGTCGATGACATTCTTGACGTGGAAGGGGTGGACGTTTTTTTTATTGGACCATCCGATCTGTCGCAATCAATGGGATATCCGGGAAATCACAAGGCAGAACCAGTGAAAGCCGCAATCAAGAGCACTCTTCAAAAGATCGTCGACGCTGGAAAGATACCAGGCATGCCTGCCTCGGTGGATAACCTTGGTGAAGTGCTCGCCTCTGGCTCAAGATATATCTACACGCATCTGCCGAAGCTTGTTGGCATAGGTGCTTCTGAGTTCCTAAGAAAAGTGCAAAGTTGAGGCAAGAAGCCGGTCTAGTCAGATTGGGCCAAGCCCTTTGGAGGTCCGTTGTGGGTCAAGATGAGACCTTTCGACCTTGGTGCTAGATCGACCGCTTACTATCATACTGTGGTCTCCAATGTTTGTTCTGTTCATATAACGGTTTAGAACAAGCGCCTTCGACGAACTTTCTAAAGCTCATGGATTGTTTCGTTTTTGCGTCGCGGCGCGGGTCATTTAGTGCTCGTATTAGCGGCAAATGCTGCTTCTTGTCCGGGCGCAACGGATTGTTTCTGATGTTGTTGACCGCCACTTCCCCACTTGCACTAGAAATAAGCCATATGCTAGACATTTGGCCTCTAAGTTCCGAGTAAATTGGTGGTCGTACTGCTGATGATTCTTGTTTTCAAATGAGCAAAAATTTCCACGAATCTTTCGCCCAAGCTGCCGTCGATCCGCCTTCTGAGCGTTCGACGGGATTCGTGTTCACCGCTGTCGCCGCAATTGTTGCGATCATTTTCCGGAGCGATACACTCGTCCTCATCATTGCCTCATCGCTCGCCACGATATTGCTCGCCGCCAGTCTTCTTAAGCCGGCCATCCTGAAACCTCTCAATATCATTT
>BFAS01000307.1 GCA_008974985.1 bacterium MnTg02 | reverse complement strand
CGATCTCCTGAGCTGAAAGCAAACCAATTCCGCCACGCAAAAAGCGCCTGATTGCAGAGCGGGATTGGTAGCCAAGTATCCGCTCTCCCTAAACCCCTGGATTGATGCCGCGCTCGCCCTTCTGTTCCATGACGCAACCAATCTGGAGCCATGATCTTATTGCGGTGAATGTCGAGGCGATCTACTCGCCGAACGGAATACGGATCACGACACCACCCATGACCTCACCGAGCCTGAAGTTTCGTCGCGGACTATCCTTGTGATTGTTGTGACATTGCACGCAACTCTGATCAGTAGCCCGGTCTGGATAAACGGCGATGAAGTATTTAATACCGTCAATCACCTCTTCACCGTAGAAATTCTGGTCCTTTACGGTGACAAACGCGAGCCCATTTTTCTCCATTTCCGAGCCTGGCGCGTTTAGCTTGTTTAGCGGCCAATATGAGTGAAGTGAATAAAACACTTTTCGGTTTTTTTCCGCAGCCAGCTCCGCGCCAAGACGGAACATTTGAGCCGGGAGCGGCAAAGCCTTTTCTTCCAGGAAATGCTCGCTCGCCTTGATCACTTTGTCGTGCAACATCAAGCGGTTGACGACTACTTGCGAGTAGACGGCACGATTTGCCGACACGACAGCGTGGAACAAGTCAGCAACCACTCGGGGCTTGAGTGCCTTGCCCTCCTTGGTCCTGTTGTCGCCAATGACACTGACGGTTCCCACTGCCATCGTACAGATTCCAACTATGGCTAGAATGCAAAGACTGCGGGAAAAGAGACGAGATTTGCCGATCATTGCTCTTGCCTTTCTTTGTAGCAGCGAATATCAGATCGCGCGCCGCCAGATTGCGATGGCCTTCAAATTTCGATCCGATCTCGAGACAATCGATTTGGCCGTCCGGCCACGCGCCCGGTGCGTACTGACCTCAATTCTGTTGGCGACGGCTCCATTCAAGAAAAGCGCGGAACAACTTCCTTGTCTCCTCCTCGCTCAAATCCGAATCAGGTTTGACCCGTTCAAGAAAACTGAGGAACAACTTCCTTGTCTTTTCCGAATTCAAATCCAAATCGGGTTTGGCCAGTTTCTTTACCTGAGGGAGGTTCTGTTGCTGTGGGAGCACCGCCGCACTTCTAACCCAGACCTCGACGCGGCGGTTTTTTGCACGGCCTAGAGGATCGGTGTTGCAGCCAACGGGTAGCAGCTCGCCATAACCCATGACCTTCACGCGTGCTTCGTTGATACGGCCGCCGCCGGCACTCAGAAGCGTCTGTTTCACTTGTCTTGCACGGATGAGCGACAATTCGCGATTGCGATCGAAGGCGCCGACCTCGTCCGAGAACCCCAGCAGCAATATCTCCTTGTCGTGCAACGGAACGCTGGACAGCAGAGCCGCCAGGCGCTTGATTTGCTGTTGCGACCTGCTGTCGAGCCCGAACGAGGCCGTGCGAAAGCGGAACGTCATTGATATACGGCTGGAGCGACCAATCTCTTTGATCAGCTGACGCATGAGCTTCAGGTCGAAGCTGTCGCCGGACGTGTCCAAGGCTCCGAGGATGCGATCGCCCTGGTTCTTGAACGCAAGATATTCCACGGACTGGTCGATGAACCCGGCACCTGAGACGATCTTCTGAGCCCGATCGGAGAGGGCGTAATCGAGAAGCCCTTTGGCATGTTTGGCACTTAGCGCCGAAGTTGTGTAGAGGAAAAGGCGCCGAGACAGAGGGTGTTCTGCCGCCTTCACGTTAAAGACGGTTGGCGAATAGGTAATACCACATGCGGTGGAGATGGCGAGCGCCTTGGCGCTGCGCTTATATGCAAAGCTTGTGACGCCAATGCCCTGCGGGTCGCGGGCCACCGCGTCGGACAGCTCAGCATCCGATCTGACCCGTGTCGCCTTCGACGTGATCTGACGGTTGCTGGGATCGAGCACCAATGACTTGAACGTGTCAATGGTTCCCGATCCGACATTGCGGGCGTAGACATTTATCTGGCCCCGCTTCTGGCCAAGCTGCGACCAGTCCGAAATCTCCCCTGAGAACACTTGTCCAAGCTGATCAATAGAAATGAATGACAAGGAGCTTTGCGGCGACACAATCACGAGCAGGCCATCGAGCGCCAGGACATGTTCGCGAGAGGACGATAGCAGAGCCGCTTCGTTGGCTTTGATGCGGCGTGATGATATACCGATCTGCGCCTGCCCCTCGGCGAGCGCCGAGAAGGCACTTTCTGAGCCATGGTATTTGAGGTTGATATTGGCGACCTTGGTGCCCCCCTTATCCAAAAGTTCAATGTTGGCCTCCGCACTGCCGCTCGCATGCACTTTTGCGCTCAAGCCAACGCTCTTGGCGTAGGCACTGATCAGCGCAGGCATCAACTTACTGCCAACGGTGGTGGACCCATGCACTCCAAAGTTAGGCCCGGCGGTGGCCGCTGATCCCGCAGCAGCCACCGGACAAGCGCCGGCCACACATTCGAACTTCCTGACGTTAAGATTGACTTTGCCAAAACGCTCGGTATCGAGCCGGTAATTCTGGCCGTCGAAGCTGATGACTTTCCCGGTGAACGTCAGAGCGCTGCCGCGCAAACGCATTGTTACCTCGGCAGCCAACGTTTGGCTGGCCGTCCCCCAAAGAGCGGCCACGCCCATCAGCACAATTCGGATGTATCGGAACATTTTTTACTCCCCCAAAAATCCCCGCATTTCACGTCGTAGAAATTTGGATTGGCATTAGCGCAATGGCGTCCCCTCCCGGTCTGCTGTGCGCCGCAATCGACAGACGCAGACGCGCGCGCCGAGCGTGTGACGCGTCCATTGGTGGGCCACACCGATCCAGATGTTCGAGCGAGAAATCGGGCGAGCAGCACAGAATTCATCCACGGGGTGATGGCACCGTGAACAGTGTACGTCTTCAGAAGCAACTGGACTGTGGGGCCGGATTTGGACAAGACGGATCGATGCCGCCTTCAGCCGGCGATGGATCTCAGATTTTTGGCGTCTTCTCTTCTGCATTGTATTGTTAGTCGTTCAGACGATGGTGTGGCGGGAGAAGACGTCGGACACGGGAACGAGGTAATATCATCTCCATCGGATCATCTTGAGTCAGAAGGAATGTGCCTACCACAGCCGAAGCCCACGCGGTGTCGGGTGCTTGAAGCTGTCGCTGACGGAGAGCAAGTTTTGGGCGGGGCTGGTGCTCAGATCATGGGCGTTGAGGACCCGATAATCGCTGGACGATGCACTACTCCAGCTCAGCGGAATAGAAAATGCCGTCGAGTCACCAGCAACGAGACAGCCTTGTACTCCATACATAACAAGACCTGTTCGTAAATACAATCAAAACGTATATGTTAACAACTATATATTGTTTCAATTACAACGCGAATATTCACAACTATAAATTGTACTTTCATTATGCTAGCTTGTTAGTGTGACAATATTTTGTTCCCGCGGCATCGTGAATTGCCGAGACAACTTTGGGTTGGCGCCCGCAATTTCCCAGACGGATGTCCTGTTTTTGCACGATTCTGCCGTCCTGGTCGCCGTTGGCTATGTCAGCAATAAGAGCTAGAGCAGGCAAAGTTGGTCATCGCTGAGCCTGCGGGCCGGGCCTGGGGACCAACGATCAAACAACCCCTCCGGCGCATCAGCGTTGAACCGAAGCACCCAGTGGCGAAGTATTTGACGGTCCATGCCGCCAATCCGCGCAGCCTTTATCCGGTTCATGCCGTCATAAACCGCCACAAGCGACAACAGACGCCGGCTCTGGTTGGAATCTTCACAACGCCGCGCAAGACCCCGCAAGGTCTGGCTGTCAAAATCGGATCGTAGGGGTAAGGCTGCTGGCATCGGACATCAACTGATTTGGGAATCCCAAATGAGTCAAACCGCAACGCCCTTGGTATAATCCGCTTTCGACGCTTCCGTAGCGGTTCGCTTGCGCTCGCCTCTCTCAACCGTGCCTGCCGGGATCATCGTCCCGACGTTTCCGCAACGCTCACCACCATGGCTTTTGACCACAGCAGCTTGCGGTAGCTTGGGATCGGCTCCTGATCGCCGAACCCGAAGGGCCCTCCTTCATCTCTCGTACAGTTGCGCGCCGCAGAACAACCATCAGGTCTCGATCAGCCCAAGCTGTTTTTCGATGCGGTCCGTGCGTTCTTCGAGGCGATCCATGCACCGATTTATTTCGTCGATGTTCTCCTCAAGTGAGGTCATTCGCACAAGAAGTGAATGCATGTCGTCCTTGATTGTCGAGACATCGTCACGGATCTCGCCAAGCAGTTTCAGAACAAGATTATTGGGGCCGTTTTCAACCACGGAAACAGCCTAGCAGCTAAAGGAAATTGACGCATTAGCCAAGTCTCAGCGGCCTAGTTCAGGCCCGCATCCAAGTCACAGTAGCGCATTCCAGATTACAGAATTCTGAGTTTATGGCGGGGCTCTGATAAATCCAGCGGCCATTTTGGACGTCAGAGCGTGGCAGCGTGCCGGTCTAATGCTGATTTCTAGGCCTGCGCTTTGTGAAAGGGGACCGGCCCACCTCCGCATCGCGTTTTAAGTTCGTGGAAGAGCCAGGGCATGACGATCAAGTACGCCAAAATCAAGACGCTCGAATTCGATGTCGACGAGGGTTATGCGAACCTATCGAACGCGGTTGTTGGTTAGATTGACGATTGAGTGAATAGGGCGAAACCAGACACGCATGTCGTTGCAGTGCGACGACTATGTATGACCCATGGGAACTTAGGCGGTCAGCCAAGCCGACGGTATTTGCCGGAAAACTATTGCAAAGCGCGGAACCGTCGACTTACTGTCTTCATTAGAAGAATCTTCCGCCTTTTTTGCACTAAGGCTAGGTGTTTCGCTTAGTTGTCACAGAAACGACGAAAATCCGGTTCTGAATCATATAGTTATTATGAGATACCGGGCCGCAGAACCCCCGCTGCCACTTCGCTTATTCTGCGATCCGGCTGGCAATCAGGTGAGTAGGAGTGGGATCCAGGGCACCTGATTGCCACTCTTATGTGCGAAGTGAGACATTATTAGAAACAGAATGTGGCGTGAGCTCGCCTCTGTCGGCGTATCGCTGAGTAATTTCACCCTTGTGAAAATTATTTGTTTAGTCTGTTGCACTTTTACAATCATCTAAGATTTGGTTTAATATCCGACCTTCCCCCAAACTTACGATCACTGCCGCTAACGGTCTGTGCTCGTGATACTCCCCCGTTGCCTTTCAAGATCACCCAGCTCGATACTATTTTGATTTTCAGGCTAAAGAAGTGGCGTGCACGTTCATGTCGGTGATGCCTGACGTGTCAGTCTCCTACAATGTCGAGACTAACTCCCAACAAGAATTTCCTGGTTGCAGCGCCACAACATTTCTTACAAAGCTGCTCTCTCTTGACTCTGCCTTTAACCTCAATCCGGACCTCATTGCACCTCAAGTGTCTTCCGCAGTGTGACACGGTGGTTCCGACCTGCATTACGTGGACCTTAGCGCCCTTTTCTAAACGGCATGCAATGAATTGAACCACAGGCGATCTAACTCGCTATCCCGGATCCTGAAAATGCGACCGCAAAAGCGTCGCGTGAACTCGCAAGGCTCGTTGCTTTGGCAAGCTTATTGTTTCCTTCGGCTGAGGGATGCCATTTTGTGCTGGCTACAAGGCGCGCGGCCCGTTCGCTGCAACCAACGTGACCGGTTGCGGTAATAGGCTTTGCCTTTCACCAAACTCATCGGCGCTGTCTTGATGCCCGACCTTTTGGCGACGCTTTTCACATAACAGTAGGTTTCGCCGGTATAGATGGCCAAACGTCCAGTTTTCTTCCAACTGCGATAGGCCGCGTTCGCCGCTTTCGGTCCGCCATTATAATAAATGAGTGCGATATCATCGCGCCCATATCTTCGCCGGCCTTCGTTCAAATAGGCGCGGCCAAGCCGCTCGTTCAGCCGGGGATCTTGCATGAGCCGGCGCTTTAATTGCCGGTTTGATAAGTGAGCAACTTTCAGATAACCGAGTTTTCGCGCCATGATCCGCGCCGTCGACAAGGTCAGCTGCGCCCGGCCAACGGCTCCCGCATGGCTCACAGCACTATTTCTGCCGCCGCTTTCCTGGTGAACGAGTGCGGAGAACAAATCTCCCTTCACCCGCGGCGTTAACGATGTGCTCTGTGTCGTTTGACATGCCGTCAAACTCAGTAAAGCCAGTATGATGACGCCACGCAACCGCTTCATCTCCCTCTTCCTCCTCGAGTCTGAGAGCTGCTGATTTGGAACGCGCCGTACTTTGGAAAAAACGGAGATCTGGCTGATCTGCGCCTTACGCCGGAAATGTCTGAGGAAAGGCGAGTAATTTGCAATAATTAGAACGTGCTACTCCCATTTGTTAACCTTATATTAGGATTGGTTAATATTTGGTTAACGATGCGCGTTGAGTTTATCCACAGAATGCCGCTTAGTTGACCATTAGCCGGGTTTTCTAGCTCTAAAGGTCTGTCATGAAGAGCCGAACCGGGAGGGTGCTTAGCGAGTCCGGACTGCCCTCAGCTGCGGAAAAAATTTAGCCGTCCCGTCACGGCAGAATCCTGCCATAAGCAGAACTAGCGGGATAGTTAATCGCAATGCATTGCGGCCATCTCAACGACTACAGATGGTCTGTCCGAGTACGTGCCGTCCGTGAACTGACGGCACGTTCTTCTAAACGGTCTCGTCACTGCCATAT
>BFAS01000306.1 GCA_008974985.1 bacterium MnTg02 | reverse complement strand
GCATTGATTGTTTGTGAAGGCTCGCAGAGGGCGCAGTCTATTTCGCGAGGTTGGACAGGGCTTCATAGTATAGAATTTGCCAGAAGCCGTCGAAAACGTGTTGATCTGAGCGTTGCCTAGGACGCGTCTTGGCCAGAACGCCGTTGTACAACCATCGCCGCTTCGACCCGGTTTCGCACTTGGAGCTTTTGCAAGATGTTGGTCACATAGTGCTTTACCGTTTTTTCGCTGAGATCCAGTTTCTCGCCGACCTCTTTGTTTCTCAGGCCTTGCGCGACCAGCTCCAGGATTTGCTCCTCGCGCAAGGTCAAACTTGCAAACCGGATTGAGTCCGCAGATTTTGTGCTTTTGTCCTCTTTGAAATCGGCGAGCAGGCGCGCGGCTAGGTTCGGTGAAACATATTCTTCACCACTGTGAATGGCGCGCAATGTTCTCAGAAACTCCGGGCCGCTAACACCTTTGAGAATATAGCCATGTGCTCCAGCGCGAAGAGCAGCGCTGACATCCGCTTCATCTTCCGAAACAGTCAACATGACAATCCGTACAAATGGACAAACGTTGGAAATATTCTGTGCCGCCTCAATCCCGCCGCCCGGCATACTGATATCCAAAAGAATGATTTCCGGGAGATCGTCCTGTGCGACCCGCAAAGCATCATTTCCTGTCGCACCCTCGGCGATGACCTCAAAATCGCTGGCGCTATTTAAAGTGTGAACGACACCCTCGCGCATCAATGGATGATCGTCGAACAAAGCTACACGAATATTATCTGTCACGTCGCATCTCCAAGGTATTTGCAGGGAACCTAACCGTCAGCCGACATCCCTCGCCAGGACGGGAAATAACGTCGAATTCACCGTGCAAAGACACGACGCGCTCGCGCAGTCCGGATAGTCCAAGGCCCTGAGCAAACACTTGATCTCGTGAAAGTGAGAACCCTTCGCCGCAGTCCTCAACCACTACCTCAAAAATTGAGCCATCGTAAATGGTCTGCAGACGTTGCCCATGCCCTCCCGCGTGCTTGAACGCATTGTTGAGCCCTTCCTGCACAAATCTGTAAAGACAAACCTTGATCGAGCTCCGAACATCTTGCGGCGACTGGGAGATATCCGATTGAACAGCCGTCCCGGTTCTATTTTCATGCATCCGCACGGCGAGCTCAAACGCCTTTTTCACTGTAAGCCGCTCAATTTCCGGCAAAGCAAAACCCGCAGAAAGATCGCGGATCTCCTTGAGTGCATCTGAGAGAGCACCTCTGACTGTTTCTATGTCGTGCTTGCTTTCAGTCGCCTGTTCAAATTGAGGTTTCAACGAATCGATCCTTAAGAGAGCTAACCCAAGTAGCTGGGCAGGGCCGTCATGGAGGTCAGCGCCAACACGGCGCAGAAAATGCTCATTGATCTCGGCAGTTCGCTCGGTTGCCCGTTCCGCACGATTTCGCAGCTCATCGTTCTGTCTCAGCAATGATGAGAGGTCAGCGACGCGCCGCTTCAGGACAGCTCCCTGACGTTCGATTGTCCGGCTTCCGCGCCACACAACGCCCCACTGGACCGTAATTGTCGCCAGTGTCAGCAACACGACG
Source organism: bacterium MnTg02 (assembly GCA_008974985.1). Taxonomy (GTDB): domain Bacteria; phylum Pseudomonadota; class Alphaproteobacteria; order Rhizobiales; family BFAS01; genus MnTg02. The sequence continues at coordinate 6,325 of BFAS01000306.1, read as the reverse complement.
AGCAACCAGCTTTGCACCCGCACGGCAAAGAGGTCGTCATTCAGATCAGTGGCATCCGCGTAGAACTCGCCTACCGCAATCACCCGACGAGAATTCCACTTATAGATGGGTGAATACACCTCCAGTAGCGGTACACCCAATGCTAGCTCAAATTTGTCCTCTTCGTCGTTGAGAGTGACGAATTCAGCGGCGACGTCGCCGCCCCACGCCGATTTTAGGTTGTCGGTCGGTTTGAACTTCTTGCCGACAATATCCCCAAGGCTGCTGTAGATCACGAGCCCGTCTCGTCCCCAAATTTTGAACGAGAGGACCCGCTTTCCAAGTTCGGTATTGGCGAGAAGCTCACCAAGCGCCTTGCGGCTATTCGGCGACAAATTATCGCTTTGGGAGAGTTCCTGAACAATCGGCGCGACGGAGCTGTCCATATAGAGCGCCGTAGCAGAGGCCGTATTCTGGGTTACGCCATTTTCAATCTCACCGGTGACCCACGTTCCCAGGACGAACATGCACGCGGTCAGGGCAGCCGACGTGATCAGCACGAATTGTCTGGCCAGGCTGAAATCACGCCATACTTCTTGCACATGGCTATCATCAATTTTTGGCATGTAAATCTCAAACATCGCTGTTTTTCGAACCCCAGAAATGGGGACTCATCGAAGGTTTGAACCGACATTCCCCAAATGGCACTGGGTCGAGGGTCAAGGTTGCCATTTCCCGTCCCTTCGGGGAGCCGAAGATAAACGTACGACGGCCCCGTCACCGCGAACCGGCGAAGTATTTTTGGGAGTGCCATGCGGTCTCCTTTTTTGAAAACGTCATGGCACTCCCAAACTTAATATTGTTCGTTTCTTTCCGTGGGCGCTTCCCACTTTAGGCCAGCAAATTGGGTGCCTAACGTCGGAAAGATTATTGGACCTTAGTGCCGATCTGCGAGATTGAATTGGTTCACTGAGATTCTTCGATCCAATTTATGTCAATCATTCTGCAGAATCTCCGAGTCGATAATCGGATGGAATCGCCCGTGCTGGATTAGCAGCGATCAAACTTTGATAAAGCGGAGTTTCTGCCCTCGATAACCAGACGGAAAAAATCGAGTCTGGCGACACCGCTTACGTCCGCTGAGGGTCTTGGTTGCGTGAAAACGTTGGTACGCAGGGAGAGGGTTCTCTGGATCTTCGCCGATGGGTCTTTAAGCGGTCCTTTTAGAATATTCTTGCTGCTCAGAATGGGGAATCAACCCTGGTGCTTCCACCGACCGCTCTGAGCGATCTGCAGGCGCCGAGATCTCGCGTAGCAGTGCACATCTACGCCCTGATCGCTGCTATGAGCGGCTCGATGCCGACGATGTTCATCGCCCGTGTGAGATTGTAGGCGAGTACGCTGAGTGCCATTTCGGTTGCTACATTCGGCAACCGTTTCATCAAGAAGTGCGTCGCTCCCATCCGCGCTTTGATGGTACCGAAGGTATGCTCGACCGTCTCGCGCGCTTTTGAAATATCCCAGTTCTGACAGAATTTGCAGGTTAAGTTGCAGCCGGCCGTGCCGAAGGACAGGACCGGCGTGCCCGGCAGAAAATGGTTTAAAGGTTTTTTCTCGATCGGATCGACGCAGAAGCCTGAGGATCGTCCATAGGTGGTGAGCACGATCTGGTCATCCTGTCGGCCACGCACGAAGCAGAGTCCACGCTGTCCCTCGTGCAGCGCACTTGTTGTGCTCATCCGTGGTGGCGGCGAGTTCTCAGTCGATCGGGCACTCCGCACGGAGCTCTAATTTGAGCACACGAACATCTATCTGGGTGAGATCGACGTCGTGAGGTGACCGGCCTGTCTTACGCGCAATATTTATTCACGCTCGGGCTTCGCGTGATACGCCGGTTCGGGCTTCGCGATTGTTGTTAAAGCGGCTCATAGCGGGCGTTAGCTCGCAACCCAAGCGTCCGTTGTAGGTTCACCGCACTGACTATCTATTGCCGAAGCCAATCAGCAAACGGGCTCATTTACCGGAGGCCAGCCTGCACCATTCGCATGGCCGACCACAATACTAAACCAAACGCCCTCACTCTTCGCTTGGCTACAGGCCACCTGCACCAGTCGCCGTCAGGCCAAACAATACGCCGCTCGACATCGCCCATAGGGTGCAATAACTCAAGAAGCCTGGCACAAAATATCGATCAGACCACTTATTCCGACAAAAAAACGTATTCAAGCTTCTTGTTCGTATGCAGTTTTACTAAAGCCGACAGACAATGTTGCGTGTAATCTATACGTGTGTAGTCACTGTAGCTCCGCCCGAGAAACGCTCCAACGTAATCCGCAGCGATCGGAGCAAGTGAGTTGTGGCCAAGCCGCGGCTGTATCTTGTATCCCGGTCGAATCTGGAGCGCCAAGTTTTTCTTCACTTCAAGCGCAATTCGCGGTTTGAGTCGTGCTTGCAGGGCGCTGCTCTCCGGACGATCCGCGAGGACTACGAATGCAGTCAACAAACCTTCAAGAGCATAGCAAGTATTGGCTTTGGGATGAGGTATAGGTCTAAGCTGATCCAGAAAGGATTTCGTCTGGGCCTCGATGAACTTCACATGTTTTGCTGAGCCGGTCGTCGAGTAGCGCACCGCAGCAGCCATGACACCCCAGTGGAAAAATCCAATCTCAGGTTCCGCCGTGTATTTTTTTATCAGATACTCATCCAGTTTTGCCAACGCATCCGCGGTCTCTCGGTCCGAAAACGTGTCTTGATAATAGGCAAGTGCTAGCCAGGCCTCACCATTGTAATAAGGCGACTCCTTACGGCTCCTTGGTTTCTTCCTGAACGCTTTTCCGTCAAGCCGCATCGCAAACAGACCATTGAGCCAATGTGAACGGAACTCTTTGAAACGATCGTCCTTGGTGGCACGGTAGTATTGGACTTCCGTCAAAAGCGCGAGCGCCGTGGCGCCCGTCTTGGCTTTCTCAACCGTCCGCATTTCGGTGACGAGGTGCGCTTGACTCTTTCCGTAGCGGACGGAAATCTCGTGCAGCGCCGAGAGAGCGCGCCGGAGTGCTATCTTAATTTCCGGAGAAGGATGCCGCACGAAATACTCGGCAAGCCCGTACGCTGTCCCAGCCTGTCGGACCACGTTATTTTTTCCCGTCGGCTCGTTGCCTTTCAAATCATAGTCATAAACAAACAGCCCATGCTTGTCCTGGATATTTAGAAGATGCCGAACGGCAAACTGCATCGCTTTTTTGGAGCTGTAGGCATCGGACGGATTAGCTTCGGCCAAACCGGCACAGACTGTGGCGAGACATAAGCCAAGCACAATCCGTAACCATGGGCAGATTACAGAAATCATTTGCTTCGCCTCCAGCTGATCCGCCAAAACGCGTCATGCAAATTTGTGAAATTCGGAAGCTCCAATGATTCGTTGAACTTCCTAGGGTGGATGAATAATGCGCCTAACAGACTGTTGATCTATGTCGAGCGCTCGATTTAACCACGCTCATCCTAAAGATAATTAGAGCCGAAGATCCTAACTACATGTCAGGACCTACGCTCTCTAATGACTAAACCGGGATTATGGCAAAATAAATTCGAAACTTTCTCGTGTTTGGATTGGGGATGGCGTCAGCCCGATAAAACTCAATGGTAAGCTAAAGATAGATCCGGAGCGTCATTCTTGTCATTGGGATGGTCAGCATGTCACGCTTACGGTGACCGAGTTTCAAATTCTTCATTGCCTGGCGCAACGCCCCGGCGTGGTCAAAAGCCGCGATGCCCTGCCATATGAAGCGGCTTGTATTCCGTGTTTCCTTTTCAAAGGCAAGTCTCCTTAATTTCAGCCATCTCCATCCGTCAAAGAGACCGTCTTTTGAGGACGCAAAAAAAAGATATTTCAACGGCCTTTCAATTTTGACAGAACCACATAAAACTGCAAAACGAAATACTTTGGCAGAGGGATTTGCGCAGATCCATCAACAGCTTAGACGTTCTTCGCGGACGACCGAGTCAATTGGACCGCCGCTGCTCATGAAAATGCGTTCGTCGGAAAGTGGCGGTTAACTCCCGCTCGGACGCGCTACGGAAAGTGTAAGCGTTGCGCACGCCGTGGGACAGGAATTTTTACTCTCGTTAGGCGTTTGCGGGCTTTCTTGGTGCCGCAGCTTTGTGGAGCCATAATGAGCCCGCGGCCATAAATAGGATCTCGTCCTTTGGGTCCGAGGTCCATAATAGGCAACTCTTCAATCAAATCTTGCACGCTAGCTTTCGGGCGAGCGTCGTCGTACATGACCGCAAGCACGGCCGTTACGACAGGCGTCGCATACGACGTCCCGCTGCGATACTCCGCTTTCTTGCCAGGCGATGCTGTCCATAAGCCGACGCCAGGACCGGCAATATCGATATAGTTGCCCTGGTTTGCGCGGCGATAGGCTTGCAACTGATCATCGACGGCCGTTACAGCAATGACATTGGAATAGGCTGCCGGATAGCTTGGCTCGGCGTCTGGACCACCATTGCCAGCTGCGGCAATGAAGATCATCCCTTGTTCGGTCAATCTCTCAATCGCGTCAGCGAGGACATCATTTGCCGGACCTGACAGGCTCATATTCACAAACTTAACGTTGTTTCGCTTCAGCCAATTGAGCCCTTTTAACAAATCCAGAGTGTTGGCGGCTGATTGCCCTGTCTCATCCATATGGAACACGTCAGCGGCATACATGCGCGCACCGGGAACAAGTCCAGGAGTTAGGCTGTCCAGACGGCCGACAAGCAGCGATGCTATGGCGGTGCCGTGGTCCTTTGGCGGGCGGGAGCGGCCCTTCTTGACAAAAGAGGCGGTTTTCAACTTTTGACCGCGGAGCGACGGGTGCGTTCTATCGATACCGGCATCGAGAATTCCGACACGAACATTGGTGCCGCAGCTGCGCAGGCGATCGTTCCAATCGATTATTTTTTCATGCCAAGTGCACCGTTCGCCTTCGCACATGCCGCCTTCAAGGCGGTAAATGTGATTCAGTTCGGGCTTCGATTCTGGGATCATCTCGCGAAGCAGTTTCTGGGCTGCGAGCGTATTCATGCCTTTCGGCGGCCGCAGCCGGGTGACCTCGGTCCTAATGGACGATAGTACGGATTTAGATCGGATCCTGAATCCCAGTTTCCTGGCGCGCCGCACGGCCCGTCGGCTCAAATTGACCGCGATAATTTCATGCGAATGGTAGGCGAACTTACGCTTTTTATCGAAAATTATCTTGCCGTGTGACCCGCCGCTGCCGCTGCTACCACCGCCGTCATCGTCATCACCTCCATCGTCATCATCATCATCATCTCCACCGTCAGCATCATCATCATCATCATCATCATCATCATCATCGTCATCATCATCGTCATCTCCACCGCCGCCATCGGCCTTGGCAGAGGTTATCGTAATCATAGCTGGCGCAGAATTTTCGGCTGCCACATCGATGCCCAAGCGGGCCAGTGCCTCACTTTTATCTGGTGTCGGCACTGGCGAACGAGCCGGTCTAGGCTCGCCCTTGCTGGCGAAAAGAACGAAGACAAACGCGCACGCACCTAGCATGAGCGAGAGGACTCGAACGCGGTTTTTAGGGACTATCTTCATTGTTTGGTGCTCATTTACTTCAACAGAGTGAGCGATGACGAAATATCGAATGCCTGAACATATGATCGGATCCCGGGTGCACCGGTCCTTATCCTTATAATCGGGCTAGCAGCCGGTTCACGCAATTGTTCAGGCCCAGGATTACTGCATTTGCCAGCCCGTCTTTATTGACGTTTCGACCTCCGACTTATTGAGAGCCTTACCTACCCTCATTTGCTCACTCATCAGTTCGACGATCTCCACCGCACCATTTGATGCAGGCGAAAAGGTTTCTGCGGACGCAGCGGACGACTTCGTTGTGACATGAAGCTGTATTTGCCAGTTCCCATCCCGGGAGCGGCAGGCCACGCCGCTGAAATGCCTGCCTCTGGAAACGGCCATATCGTACTCGCGGCAAAACCGTTTTTGTTTATCTTTAAAAGTGAGCAACGGTACAATGTAGTTTACGCTGCTGCTCCCGACAGATCGCTTTCCGTTCGGCGTCAATTCTAAGGCCTGACGAAGACCATTCGTTGCGAAAACCTCGCCATCTCGGACAATGATCGTCTCATTCGAACTAAATTCGCGATCCGAACCGATCCGGTTCAGAAACGTGTGTCCCCCAAAACCAATGAAGAGCGCGGCCACAATCGCCGCCGCATAAGACCAGCTTAGTCGAGAAGGTAGGACATACCTGCGAAGCGATCGCCCAATCCTCTTTACCCGCGACCGATTTTGGGACAAGGGCTTACC
>BFAS01000305.1 GCA_008974985.1 bacterium MnTg02 | reverse complement strand
GTCGACATTTATGTCCATGGGCAGTCTTCCGATATTGCTCAGGGCGTCGATGCCGCAACGGACAAGGATGAAGGGGCGGGCGACCAGGGTATCATGTTCGGCTATGCGTGCACGGAGACGGAGCACTATATGCCGGCTCCCATCCACTATTCTCACCGCATATTGCATGAGATGGCCAAGGCCCGGCACGCGGGATCGATTTCCGAGCTTGGCCCCGACTCGAAAAGCCAGGTAACACTCATTTACGAAAACGGGAAGCCTGTTCGTGCCGCATCAATTGTCGTTTCCACCCAACATAATGAAGATACAGATCAGCCACGTGTTCGAGAGATCGTCCGTGGATTCGTCGAGCAAGTGCTGCCCGATGGCTGGATGTGCCCCGAGGAAGAGTTCTACGTCAATCCAACGGGTAAATTCGTAATTGGCGGACCTGATTGCGACACGGGTTTGACCGGGCGCAAGATCATCGTCGACACTTATGGTGGTGCCGCCAATCATGGCGGCGGCGCATTTTCCGGGAAGGATCCGACGAAAGTGGATCGCTCAGCTGCGTACGCAGCGCGCTATTTGGCGAAAAATGTAGTCGCCGGTGGTCTTGCCGACAAATGCTGCATTCAACTTGCTTACGCCATTGGTGTGGCAAAACCGCTTTCGCTTTATGTCGATTGTCAAGGAACCGCCAGGGTTGCCGAGGATCGGCTCGAAAAGGTTCTGGCGGACGTCATCGACCTTTCTCCAAGAGGCATTCGTGAGCATTTGGCTTTGAGCCGTCCGATATATGAGCGCACGGCGGCTTATGGTCATTTTGGCCGTCCACCGGAGAACGATGGGGGTTTTTCGTGGGAGCGGCTGGATCTGGTCGAAACAATCAAGGCGGCGGTATACTAATGCCTTGATGTTTAATGGTCTTTTAGCGCACTGCACCGCGCGTGAAAAATGGCCGGAAACCAAACAGAATTGAAATGGCGGAGACGGACGGGCGCCTTTATGGGCGGCATAGGAGCCATAGCTTAAGCCAGCGGCAGCAGGCACTCTATGAGAGTCTTCTGCCGCGGCTGCGTATCGATTGTGCGAAGGCAGCACCGAATGACCTCGGAAAATTGTTCGCTTCGCCAAAAAGCGATGTTTGGCTCGAAATTGGTTTCGGTGCTGGAGAGCATTTGGCCTGGCAGGCTCAACAACAGCCGGATATTGGCATTATTGGATGTGAGCCATATATCAATGGCGTTGCCAAGCTGCTCTCCCAAATCGAGTTGGACGGACTTCAAAACATCCGCATATTCGATGATGATGCGAGACTACTTTTCGATTGGCTGCCGGATGCGTCCATCGGCCGGGTGTTTCTGCTTTTTTCCGACCCCTGGCCGAAAAAAAGACATCGCAAGCGGCGTTTTGTGACGCTTGTTACACTCGATCAGTTGGCGCGGATCATGCGGCCAGACGCTCAATTGCGCGTCGCCAGCGATGTCGGCGACTTCGTCAGGACAACGTTGCTCGCCATTCAATCCCATGACGATTTCCACTGGCTCAACAATGGGCCATCCGATTGGCGCTCTAGGCCTTCCGATTGGCCTGAAACACGTTATGAGCAAAAGGCCATTGGCGCTGGCCGGACGCCTGTCTATTTGTCGTTTGCCCGCCAATAATTCAACATGAACGGAAACAGACCAGAGACACTTAACGCTTTTTGGACGGACGAGGAATTCTTCTCTGATTTTTCTTGAATTCGCAATTCAGCTCTTGCCCGACGCTAAAAAGGGGCGTATTTTGGATGCGCTCATGATCATCTCACTTTGGCGAGTGGGCCTTCGGGTCCGCTCTTTTTGTTTAGGTAGTTGCCTTGCCGGTGGCAGCTGAAGGTAATGACAGACGGGTCTGAGGGTCGTATCGAGGCGAAACGCTTCATTAGGGAAACCGGTATCGCGGCGGAAATTGCTGGTCTGACGGAGCCGGTTCTAGAGTCGCTCGGTTTTCGGCTTGTTCGCGTTCTTGTTTCAAGCCGAAATGGCACCACAGTGCAAATTATGGCCGAGCGGCCGGGAGATATAATAAGGATAGAAGATTGTACGCTGATTAGCCGGCAGCTTTCCCCGGTTTTGGATGCGCACGAGCCGATAGCAGGCGGCTATCATTTGGAAATATCTTCACCAGGGATTGACCGGCCTCTTGTTCGGCCTAGTGATTTTGAGGATTGGAGCGGCTACGAAGCGAAGGTTGAACTTCAAGAGACTATCGAAGGGCGCAAACGGTTTCGCGGTGTCATCGAGGGTTATGAGAATGGTGAACTTCGATTGATCGTCGAATTGGAAGATGGAAGCCAAGAGAAAGTTAAGAATAGGCAGGTGCTCGGATTGGCTGTCGACCGGATCGCAAGCGCCAAGCTGGTTATGACGGATAAGCTGTTAAGTGCTGCTCTGGCGCGGCGGAAGAGAGCAGGACAAGACGAGACGCCGACAAGATCGGAATGACAATTTAGACGGATAGGACGTTCGTAGGCGCGGAGTGCGGGCTGACATTAAAAGCACGAAATGTCAGTGTCGGCCCATGAGATAAAGTGTCGGAGAATTGGTTTATGGCTGAGGCAGGTATTAGCGCAAATCGATTGGAACTTCTGCAGATCGCGGACGCTGTGGCACGGGAAAAATCGATTGACCGTGAGATTGTTATTCACGCCATGGAGGACGCGATCCAAAAAGCGGCCAAGTCGCGCTATGGAAGCGAGAACGAGATCAAGGCCGAAATCGATGTAAAAACCGGTGAAATTCGTCTCGCGCGGCTGCTAGAAATTGTTGAAGACGTCGCGATGGACGCGACAGAGATATCGCTTAAGGAGGCGAAAAAGCAGAATCCAGAGGCTGAGTTGGGCGCATTTATCGCCGAGCCGCTGCCGCCGCTTGATTTCGGTCGCGTTGCCGCGCAAAACGCCAAACAAGTGATCGTTCAAAAAGTACGTGAGGCTGAGCGCGACCGCCAATATGGCGAATATAAGGATCGCATCCATGAGGTCGTGAATGGCTCCGTAAAGCGCGTCGAGTATGGCAATATCATTGTTGATCTTGGCCGCGCCGAGGCGATCGTGCGCCGTGACGAGTCTCTGCCGCGCGAGAACTTCCGTTATGGTGACCGTATTCGCGCCTATGTTTACGAAGTCCGCCGCGAGCAACGCGGTCCGCAGATTTTCTTGTCGCGCTCCCGTCCGGAATTCATGGCGAAGCTGTTTGCGCAAGAGGTGCCGGAGATCTATGACAATATCGTCGAAATAAAATCGGTTGCCCGTGATCCCGGCAGCCGCGCAAAAATTGCCGTCATTTCGAATGACTCATCGATCGATCCGGTTGGCGCTTGCGTGGGCATGCGTGGTGCCCGGGTGCAAGCCGTGGTCAACGAACTTCAAGGCGAGAAAATCGATATCATCCAATGGTCGGAAGATGCGGCGACATTCATCGTCAATGGCCTGGCGCCTGCGGAAGTTGTCAAGGTGGTCCTCGATGAAGAAGCCGAGCGCATTGAAGTGGTCGTTCCTGATGATCAGCTCAGCTTGGCTATCGGACGGAAAGGTCAAAATGTCCGCCTTGCCTCACAGCTGACGGGTTGGGATATTGATATCCTGACTGAAGCCGAGGAATCGGAGCGGCGGCAGAAAGAATTTGCCGAACGCTCGGCCATGTTTATGGAAATGTTGGACGTCGACGAAGTAATTGCCCAGCTTCTTGCTTCAGAAGGGTTTTCGTCGGTTCAGGAGGTCGCTTATGTCGAGGTTGATGAGGTGATCTCGATTGAGGGATTTGAAGAAGATATGGCGCTGGAAATCCAGACGCGCGCCCGGGAATATCTCGAACGTCAGGAAGCCGAGTTGGACGCGCGCCGTAAGGAGCTTAAAGTTGAAGATGAGCTTGGAGCTATTCCAGGATTGACGACGGCGATGCTGGTTGCGCTCGGTGAGAATGAGGTGAGGACGGTCGAGGATTTTGCCGGCTGCGCAACCGATGATTTGGTTGGCTGGTATGAGAAAGTCGAGGGTCAGTCGGTGCGTCAAGCGGGATTTTTGGACGCGTTCGAGATCGTCCGTCCTGTTGCCGAATCGCTGATCATGACCGCGCGGGTCAAGGCCGGCTGGATATCAGAAGAGGATCTCATTGCCGATGATCCGGAATCGGAAGATGAAGAGGCAGGCGAAGCCGCTGAATCCGAGACCGGTGACACGACCGGGGTTGCCGCCGCGGAAGAAAGTGAGCCGGCCGATGCGAAATCGGAAGATGAAGATGCGGGCGAAGCCGCTGAATCCGAGACCGGTGACACGACCGGGGTTGCCGCCGCGGAAGAAAGTGAGCCGGTCGATGCGAAATCGGAAGATGAAGATGCGGGCGAAGCTGCTGAGTCCGAGACCGGTGACACGTCAGAGGTGGCAACCGGGGAAGAAAGTGAGCTGGTCGAGCCGGAGACAAAGCCAAATGGCGGTGAGTAAGTAAACCGGGTCGTGAGCACGAATAGACATCAGATTAAAAGCAACGGGACTTATGGCGAAGACAGCGCGAAAATCGGAGGAAAGATACCGCCAATGTGCGGCGACACGCGTTCGCCGGCCGGTGGAGCAACTGATCCGATTCGTTCGCGCTCCCGATGAGACCGTGGTTCCGGATCTAAAAGCTGAACTCGAAGGCCGTGGCGTTTGGGTAACTTGTTCGGCGGCAATCGTATCGGTTGCCATCGAGAAAAATCTGTTCGCCGCCAGGTTTCGTGAACCTGTTAAAGCTGATCCAGAATTGGCGGATCGCTTGGATAGTTTGTTATCGAAGTCCGCATTGCAGATTTTAGGTCTGGCCAACAAAGCGGGCCAGGTTATTACCGGCTTTCAGAAAGTCGATGCGGCGTTGGAATCTCGGCGAATCATGGGAGTTTTTCACGGGTCGGATGGAAGCCAAGATGGCGTTCAAAAGCTTGATCGGAAATTCTCAGCGATTGCTGGTGACGCCGCGCGGACATTTGTCTGCTTTACCGTAGAGGAATTGAGTTTGGCATTAGGGCGGTCAAACGTGGTACATGCTGCCTTAATGTTTGGTGGTGCAAGTTTATCTGTCTTGAAGGCAGTTGAGCGGCTAACGCGCTATCGTACTGGTAATTTGGCTGACATAGCCGCATAAGGCCGGTTCGATAGGCGATCATTGGTGCTAGCGCGGATAAGGTATGAGCGAAACGAAAGAAACAGACGGCAAGACCATAAGAGGGTCGCGGAAAACGATGACCCTCAATCTAAAGAGGACTGTCGAGTCCGGCCATGTACGGCAGAACTTCAGCCACGGCCGCTCGAAGTCTGTCCTTGTCGAGAGGAAAAAGAATCGTTCGATCGCAGCGCCCGGCGCGAGCGATGCGGCGCCGTCGGCTGACGTCCAGGGGAAGGCTGATAAGACGGTAAAAAAGAAAACCTCAGCAGCAAAACAGACATCTGCACGAAGCGCTGAAAATACAGGCACAACCGCTCGCGAACTGTCGACGGAAGAGAAAGACGCCCGTTCTCGCGCCCTAGCCCAAGCCCGTGTTCGCGAAGTTGAGGAACGCAAAGTCACCGAGGTGGAGGCTGAGCGCCAAGCGCGTGAAGCCGAAATCGCCAGCAAGGAAGCTGACGCGCAGGCAGCGGAAGCCTTGAAGGAACGCGAGTCGGGGCAGAACGGCGTTGCAGCAGGCGAATCCGCCCGACCGGCTCAAACTCAGCCAGGCGAAACCAAAGGCGCTCGGGCGCCGGAGTCGGCAACGGCAAAGGGCGCAGATAAGCCGAAACAGAGCGTTCGCGCCCCAGAGCGCGGTAAGGCGATCGATGCCCGTGCTAAGAAACCGAAAGCGGATCGTAATGTTTCCCGCCGCGGTGGTAACCGGGTTAAGGGTAGGCTCACGATTGCGAACGCACTCAATGAGGGGCAAAGGGAACGGTCTCTCGCATCTCTGAAACGCAAGCGTGAGCGTCTTAAGTCCAAATCACAAGGTGATGATCGGGAGCAAACGAAGATTGTCAGAGATGTTGTGATCCCTGAGGCGATTACGATTCAGGAGCTTGCCAATCGTATGGCGGAGCGTTCTGTTGACGTGATCCGGTTCCTGATGAATCAGGGACAAATGCACAAGTTCACTGACATCATAGACGCCGATTCCGCCCAGCTAATCACCGAGGAATTTGGCCATATGGTCAAACGTGTCTCCGAAGCAGACGTCGAAGAAGGTTTCATCGGTGAGGAAGATAGCGCGGAGGAGCTTCAGCCGCGCGCGCCGATCGTGACCGTGATGGGTCATGTTGACCATGGCAAGACATCACTGCTCGACTCGCTTCGCAATACCAACGTGGTCGAAGGCGAAGCTGGTGGTATTACGCAGCATATTGGCGCTTACCAAGTGGACGTCTCTGACACGCAGAAGGTCACTTTTATCGATACGCCTGGCCATGCGGCGTTCACCTCGATGCGTGCCCGCGGCGCGAAGGTTACCGATATTGTAATCTTGGTCGTATCGGCGGACGACGGCGTAATGCCACAGACCGTCGAGGCGATCAATCATGCCAAGGCCGCGAAAGTGCCGATCATTGTGGCCATCAATAAAATGGACAAGCCGGATGCGGACCCAAACAAAGTTCGGACGGATCTCCTCCAGCATGAAGTTGTCGTCGAAGGCATGAGCGGTGATGTGCTTGACGTGGAAGTCTCGGCCCTTAAAGGCACCAATTTGGACAAGCTCTTAGAGGCGGTCCTGCTGCAGGCGGAAATTCTTGAGCTTAAGGCGAACCCGAACCGGTCGGCGGAAGGCGTTGTCATCGAGGCGAAACTTGATCGCGGCCGTGGCCCCGTCGGAACGGCGTTGATTCAACGCGGGACGTTGAAAGTTGGAGATATCGTTGTGGCTGGTAGCGCCTGGGGACGGGTGCGGGCGCTGCTGGATGATCATTCGCAGCAAATCGACGAAGCGGGACCTTCGATTCCTGTGGAGGTTTTGGGTTTCAATAGCGCGCCGGAGGCCGGCGATCAGCTTGCGGTCGTCGACAATGAAGCACGGGCCCGGGAAATTACCGACTACCGGATACGCAAACGCCGGGAGACGCAAGCGGCGGGCTTTGGTGGAGGTCTCACTCTCGAGCAGATGATGACCAAGCTCACGGAAGAGGGGACACGGGAGTTGCCACTTCTTCTAAAAGCCGATGTGCAAGGTTCCGTGGAAGCCATCACGGCGGCTTTCCAGAAACTCGGAACAGATGAGGTTCAAGCGCGCGTTGTTCACGCCGGTGTAGGCGGCATTACGGAATCCGATATTGCTTTAGCGGTCGCCTCTTCGGCCCCGGTTATCGGATTTAATGTGCGCGCCAACGTTCAGGCGCGGGACGCGGCCCAACGGGACGGCGTAGAAATCCGCTATTACGCGGTAATTTATGACGTGATTGACGATATTAAGGCCGCCATGTCCGGCCTGCTCTCTCCGGAATTGCGGGAGACCTTCTTAGGCAATGCGGAGATCATGGAAATCTTCAATATTACAAAGGTCGGCAAGGTTGCCGGTTGCCGGGTCACCGAAGGCAAGGTCGAACGCGGCGCCAATGTGCGGCTGATCAGGGATGATGTCGTCATTCATGAGGGTAAGCTGAGCACTCTGAAGCGGTTTAAGGATGAAGTGAAGGAGGTCGTCGGGGGTCAGGAATGCGGCATGGCATTCGAGAATTACCAAGACATGCGCGCCGGCGATGTCATCGAATGCTTCCAGGTCGAGGAGATCAAGCGGAGCTTGTAGGGTCTTCGAGACTTTATCAATAAGCCGTGTTTTCAGAACTCTGGCGTGCCAAGGATTTGCGCGAGTATCGGCCAGGCTCTGCCTAGAGTCGTTAGGGTCCGTGCCCATTTGAGAGTCTCAGTTAAAGTGGGACGTTTGAGATGCAATCCAAAAAAACAGATAACGGACCCAGCCAGCGCCAGCTCAAAGCGGGAGAGATCATCCGTAAGGCGTTAGCTGAGGTCTTTCTGACATCGGATATTCAGGATCCAGAACTCGTTGGCGTTATACTGACGGTTACGCAAGTCAGCGTAAGTCCTGATCTCAGAAGTGCGAAAGCCTATATCATGCCGCTAAATATCGATGACGGCGCCGCTACTGTCGACGTGTTGCGCCGTCATAGAAAGTTTCTGCGGGGTGAGGTGACGCGCCGGGTTCGCTTGAAATATATGCCGGACATCGATTTTTCGCTCGACCTGTCTTACGAGCACTCTTCGCGCATAGATGAGCTATTGCGCTCGCCTAGGGTGGCTCGGGATTTGGGTGCGGGCAGCGGTTCGTGAACCGGCTAGAGCGCTTAAGGAAAAGTCGGAACCGGTTTTTAGATAAGAAGCACTGTAAAACAAAGAGTTAGGGTCTGGTTTTAAGTTTATCAAAATCGAAAAGACCCTAAAGGACGTCTAACAGAGGATCGTTTGAGATCATGGCGCGGCGAAGCGGAAATTCTATTCATGGCTGGGTCATTTTGGATAAACCGAAAGGCATGTCGTCGGCGCAAGCGGTGAGCGCCGTGAAACGGCGGCTTAACGCCAAGAAAGCAGGCCATGCCGGTACGCTCGATCCGCAAGCGACAGGACTGTTGCCGGTTGCGCTCGGCGAAGCGACCAAAACGGTGCCGTTCGTTATGGACGGGATGAAATGTTACAATTTTTTAGTGCGATGGGGCGTTGAGACCGATACGGACGATAGTGAAGGTCAAGCTGTACGAACAAGCGATAAACGGCCATCGCGAGAGGATATCGAGGCTGTTCTGCCTCTTTTTACTGGCGAAATTTCGCAGGTCCCACCGCAATTTTCAGCCGTAAAGGTCGCTGGTGAGCGCGCCTATGATTTGGCGCGCGACGGCGAAGATTTCACGCTCAATGCCCGTCCAGTGCTTGTAAAGCGGCTCGAAATTCGTGAAATCCAGGATGCCGACCTTTGTGTTTTTGAAGCCGAATGCGGAAAAGGCACCTATGTGCGTGCTTTGGCCCGCGATCTTGGCCGTGAGCTGGGGTGCTTCGGTTATGTTGCCGAGCTTCGCCGGACCCGAGTCGGCGTATTCACCGAAAAGGACACAATTTCACTGGAAAAACTCGATCAGTTCGGCCATAGTGCCGACGGCCATGAGGCCAATTGTGATGTAATTAAACCCATTGAGACGGCGCTGGACGACATCCCGGCGCTCGCCGTCAGTGGGTCAGATGCTCAGCGTCTTAAGCGGGGCCAGGCTGTATTGATACGCGGCCGGGACGCTCCGATCCTAAAAGGACCTGTCTATGCCATGTCGCGAGGAACACTCGTGGCAGTTGGAGAGGTCTGCCATGGTGAATTGCGCCCCAAACGTGTTTTTAATCTGCCTGGTTAGCTTCTGCGCTGTGCCTTCATTTTGATGGAGATAACCGATGTCGATTACGGCAGAACGCAAGCAAGAGCTTGTGGGCGAATATGCGTTAAATAAGAGCGATACGGGATCGCCCGAAGTTCAGGTGGCCATATTGACCGAGCGGATCGCCAACCTGACGGAACATTTCAAAACTCATAAGAAGGATAATCATTCCAGACGCGGCCTGCTCAAAATGGTGAGCCGGCGCCGGCGGCTGTTGGACTATGTCAAAAAAGATGACGAAAAGCGCTATCAAGAGCTAATCAAACGGCTTGGCATCCGCAGGTAGCGCCGGATTACACCGGGTCCAATTTGGGCAGCAACGATGACTGCCGAATATTCGTGATCCGGAGGAGCGTGGGGCTGCGGCAATGTTGTGTTCGCGGTTCCGGATAGGACCGAATAGAGAAGAGATATGTTTGAAATACATCGAGAAGAGATTGAATGGGGTGGCCGTCCACTCATTCTGGAAACGGGACGCATCGCGCGTCAGGCGGATGGTGCGGTGTTCGCGCAATATGGCGATACGAGTGTGCTGGCGACGGCCGTTGCCGACCGGCACGCGAGGCCCGGAATTGATTTTTTTCCTCTGACCGTCAACTACCAGGAAAAAGCCTATGCGGCCGGCAAGATACCGGGCGGCTACTTTAAGCGGGAAGGCCGTCCTGGTGAAAAGGAAACATTGACGTGCCGGCTGATCGACCGGCCGATCCGGCCGCTTTTTGCGTCCGGCTTTAAGAATGATACGCAGGTCATCATCACCGTGCTGTCACACGACATGGAGAACGATCCGGATATCGTCGCCCTGATTGCGACTTCGGCGGCGCTGACTCTGTCAGGGATTCCGTTCTTGGGCCCAATCGCTGGCGCCAGAGTGGGATATATCAACGGCGAATATGTTCTCAATCCAATTGTCGACGAGCTAGGCGAAAGCGCGCTTGACTTGGTTGTCGCGGGCACAGGCGAAGCAGTTCTCATGGTCGAATCCGAGGTTGATGAGCTCTCCGAGGAGGTCATGCTCGGTGCTGTCATGTTCGGCCATAAGGGTATGCAGCCCGTTGTCGAAGCCATTATTCGCTTGGCGGAAAAGGCCGCCAAAGAGCCCTGGGATCACAGTGGCGACAAAGACGACAAATATAGCGCTGAAGTCCACCGGATTGCAGAGGCTAAGCTTATTGCGGCTTACGAAATTGCCGAGAAACAACCACGCCAAAACGCAATTGCAAGCGCTAAGGATGAGGTGTTCGAAGCGCTGATGCCGGAAGAGGACGATGGGTCCGAAAAATCGGCTCTGGGCGACGCTTTCAAGTCGGTGGAAAAAAGCATTGTCCGCGGCAATATTTTGAAAACCAGCCTTCGGATCGATGGGCGAGACCTGAAAACCGTGCGCCCCATCAAATGCGAAGCCGGCATCGTGCCGCGCGCTCATGGCTCTGCGCTTTTCACGCGCGGAGAAACACAGGCGCTCGTCGTCGCGACCCTTGGAACCGGTGAGGACGAGCAATATGTCGATGCTCTCGAAGGCACCTATAAAGAGCACTTCTTGCTGCATTATAATTTCCCACCCTTTTCCGTTGGCGAAACGGGCCGCGTCGGATTTACGAGCCGGCGCGAAGTCGGTCACGGCAAGCTCGCTTGGCGGGCGCTCCACAAGATGTTGCCGAGCCAAGAGGACTTTCCATACACGTTGCGCGTGGTTTCCGAGATCACCGAATCCAACGGCTCATCCTCAATGGCAACCGTATGCGGAACGTCTTTGGCGATGATGGATGCGGGCATTCCTCTCAAGCGGCCTGTCGCCGGTATTGCCATGGGGCTCATCAAGGAAGGCGATGATTATGCCGTTCTCTCCGACATTCTCGGAGATGAGGACCATTTGGGCGATATGGATTTCAAGGTGGCCGGAACGGCGGAGGGCATCACGTCTCTGCAGATGGACATCAAGATTACTGGCATCACCGAGGAAATCATGAAGGTGGCGCTCGCCCAAGCCAGGGATGGGCGTCTCCACATTCTGGGCGAAATGGATAAGGCCTTAGGCGAGGCGCGGCCTGAACTTGGCGAGTTTGCGCCACGCATCGAGACTTTGACCATTCCGGTTGACAAAATCCGGGAGGTCATTGGCACCGGTGGCTCCGTCATCCGCGATATTGTCGAGCAGTCGGGCGCCAAGATCGATATTGCCGACGATGGGACAATCAAGGTGGCCGCAGCCGATGTAAGATCCATCGAGGCTGCGATCGAGCGCATCAAGCAAATTACCTCGGATCCGGAAGTTGGCGTGATCTATAAGGGTAAGGTGGTGAAAGTTGTCGATTTCGGCGCTTTCGTGAACTTCTTCGGCCCGAAAGACGGACTTGTTCATATCTCGCAATTGGCAAATCAACGCGTCCGCCAGGTCACCGATGTGATCAATGAGGGTGATGAGGTTTATGTCAAGCTGCTCGGTATCGATGACCGGGGCAAGGTCCGGCTGTCGATGAAAGTCGTCGATCAAGAGACAGGCGACGAGGTGGAGCGAGAGCAAAGCGCGGAAAAAGAGGCGGGTTAAAGCTGAACCAGCTTATTTGAAATCTTTGACTTCAGTTCCTGTCATGACGAGAGCCGCTGGATTTGATCCGCGGCTCTCTTTGCTTTGATCAATATTTATTCTGCCGCCGGTTATTCCAAAGGAATTTATGATTGACTCATAATTTCCTTTGGTAAGCGCGACTGCGTGGCCCGCGCCTTATGGCGGTCAAGCCGGCGTGGCGCTTGAACGTCCATCGGTCATTCCCAATGACCGATGGAATTAGGCTTCGGCTGTCCGCGGCTCCGGTTTCAAGCAACCTTTTCAAATGCCAAATCTTGCCGCCAAAGCGGAAGGGCGAGTTTGCTCGCTTGAGCCGCATCGCCTGTTGTCAGAAGACAAGAGTCTGTTCCGGCGGGGCTCTCCGTGACGTAGTGCGAATGCCTCTCCAGATAATCCTCCAAACTGTCCGCAACAGCGTCTGCTTGTGACAACAGCCGCGTTTGTGGCGGCAAATATGTGCGAAATTGTGCCTCGATCAGGGGATAATGCGTGCATCCGAGAATGGCGCGATGAGGAATAGCGCCGCTTCCCGCGTCCATGAGTTCACCCACATATTCTTGGATCATGGCGTCGATCCTGTCCGGCGGCACACCCTCCTCTATGGCTCCGGCGAGCTTCGGACAAGCTTGCTGGATAATTTTTGCTCTCGGACATCTCTTAGCGATCTCTTCGGGGTAAACATTCGTCGCAACCGTCCGCCTGGTGGCGAAAATAGCGATCAGATCACTATTGTTCTTTTGCGGATATTGCGGGCTGGTGATGGCCCAAGGAGTCTGAGTAGCCGCCTCGACCGTTGGCGCGATGATGCCGAGAATATTGGGCCCCTGCCAAGCCGAGGA
>BFAS01000304.1 GCA_008974985.1 bacterium MnTg02 | reverse complement strand
GGCACTTGAGCGAGAAGGACGTTTCCGCGTCATTGGGCGGCGTTGCCGTGACCCTTGTGAATGATGTCGAAGCCGTCGCTCTGTCGCTTCCCCATTTGACCGCGGACGACCTCCTGACGCTCGGCAGTATTGATGCTCCGGAAGAGGCGAGCGGGACCAAGCTTGTGTTGAATGTCGGTACGGGCTTTGGCGCGGCAACTCTTATCCCAACTCA
The DNA here is from genome assembly GCA_008974985.1 of bacterium MnTg02. Classification (GTDB taxonomy): domain Bacteria; phylum Pseudomonadota; class Alphaproteobacteria; order Rhizobiales; family BFAS01; genus MnTg02. The sequence goes on along the minus strand of BFAS01000304.1, from coordinate 3,322 downwards.
AATTGGCTGGCAGAGTTGTCCGAGCGAGGCGGGCCACATGTCCTTCGCTCACCATGAGAGTTCGCAATCGGAAGTTTTGTCGCGATGCGGAGCGCCAAGGTTCACAATAGAGGACGCGCTGTCCGGTTCGGGAGTGCAGCGCCTCTATCAAACCCTCAATGCGGATGAGGAAAACGGGTCTGATGCGATCCAGCCAGAGCAGGTCTTCACGCGCGCCGTCTCCGATCCCGTTGCTGCGGAAACCGTCAAGCATTTTTCCACTTGGCTCGGCCAGGTGGCGAGCGATCTCGCATTGGTGACGGCGGCATGGGGCGGCGTTTATCTGATCGGCGGCATCATTGAGGGCTGGCGCCCCGTCGCCGAGCCAACAGGGTTTCGGCGGAGTTTTGAAGACAATGCAAAGATGAAGGACCGCCTCGCCAGCATCTATTCCGGCATTATTCTCCGCAAGGATGCAGCGCTTTTGGGGCTCGCGTTTGCCTAATTTAGGGTTAATCGAACTCTTGATGAGGACCCCATTTATGGCAGCCGGCCACTCTACTCATATTTTCTCCAATCCATTTGAACCTTTCTCCGGGTCGCCGCGACTAACTGGATATGAGGCGAAATCCAGGGCGGCACCACGGGATGAGAAAAATGAAATTCGGAGGAAGCACTATGACCTTTAACCTTACAAAGACGATTGCCGCCATATTGGCAACCGGCATACTCGCAACTGTCACCATGACCGCACTGACGCCTGCACAGGCATTTGAGCGTGGCCATCGAATGGAACGCGTCGGCGAGCGTGGCGGCTGGCAGCGCGGCAGGCGTCATAACCGCCGTCGCCACAACAACGACGCAGCAATCAATCTGGGTTTGAGCTTAGGCCTTGCCATCGTCGGCAACGCCATTGCTACCCAGGCAGAAAAGCCCGTTAAAGATGCCTGCTATTATTACAAAAGGTGGCAAGCGCGTCTGAATGCAGCAAGAGCTGCTCACCGAAGAGACCTGCGCATGCGCGCCAGCTATGGTCCCCGAGGCGCGAGCAATGCAACACTGAATTTCGATCGCGCTGAGATCCGGCGCCGGCAAGCGAAGGTGCGCCAGTGGCGCAACAAATGTAAAGGCGAGCCCCGCTGGTTCTAATAACCGCTCAGCCCCAAAAAATCGATCTAACTCTCAGCCAATCCAAAACCAACGGCCGCCCTATTTGGGCGGCCGGTCTTGTGCCCGCTTTCCCTCTCGCGCAACTTTTTTTCATGAGATTGAGACCCCTGTTTCGATGCTTCTGGGAATGTGCCAGCGATGTGGTCGCGCGCGCGGCAATAGTGTTACAATCAGATTATCGCGGTGGATCGGCAGGGGGGTTGTGTGCCATGCGGCTTGCAAGAATAGTCTGGACTTTCAGTTTTTTCCTGATCTTACCTGGCCTTTTGCCGCTGACCGCGACGGTGCAGGCGGCAGAGCAATCCAAAGTGATGCTTGTTCTCGACGCGTCGGGCAGCATGTGGGGCCAGATCAAGGGCACATCGAAGATCGTTATCGCCCGCCAAGCCGTGAAGGACCTGCTCGCCAAATGGGATAAGAACATCCAGCTTGGCGTGAGCGCCTATGGCCACCGCAGGAAGGGTGACTGTAGCGACATCCAGACGATTTATCCGGTTGGGCCCATACGGCCGAAAACTATTCTCAAGATCGTGAATTCGCTCAAACCAAAGGGCAAGACGCCATTGTCGGAGGCCGTGCGGCGAGCAGCCCACGAACTGAAATTTACCGAGAACAAGGCAACGGTCATTCTTGTCAGCGATGGCGTGGAGACGTGCCAGGCCGACCCTTGCGCCCTCGGCACCGAGCTTGAGGAGCTGGGCGTCGACTTCACGGCTCATGTGGTCGGTTTCGATGTCGCCGAAAAAGAACAGGAAGGCCTGCGCTGCCTGGCTGAAAATACCGGCGGCCTGTTTCTCTCCGCCAAGAATGCGAGTGAGTTGAACTCGGCGCTGTCGAAGGCGGTCACCGCTGTCAAGGCGGAGCCGAAAAAGGTCGTGGCCAAGCCGGCCCCCCGGCCCAAACCCGCCCCCAAGCCGAAAAAAGCCGTAGAGCCGGGCCACCGTTTTTCCGCCGTGTTGAGCGAGGGCGACGACCCCGTGACACGCGGCATGCGCTGGGACATCTTCGAGGCAAAACAAAATCCGGACGGCAAACGCAAGCACGTTAACGGGACTTATAACGCACAACCAAAAGTCGTGCTCAACGCTGGCAAATATCTGGCAGTCGCCAAATATGGCAACGCCACCGTTTCTGAAGAATTCGATGTCGCTTCGGCCAGTGACGTGAAAAAGCATGTGCTGGTTCTGAATGCCGGGCGGCTCGCGCTCCAGGCAACGCTGGCTGAAGGCGGAGATGCCATCAAAAGGGGCATGAGGTGGGACGTATACCACCCTGAAAAAGGCGTCGACGGTAAGCGCAAGCATATCAACGGAAACTACGACCGGACGCCCATTTTCAGACTTCCGGCCGGCAACTATTATGTGGTCGCCAAGATCGGGAATGCGAGCGTCAGCGGTGACATGGAAGTGAAGGCTGGCGAGCGCACGGAGCGCACATTCGTTATGGAAGCCGGGATTGCCGCGTTCTCCGCAACCTATTCGGAAGGCGGCACGGTCATTTCAAAGGGCATGCGCTGGGATGTCTACGGGCTCGAAAAAGACCTGGACGGGAAACGCAAGCATATTAACGGCAATTACGACGCCAAGCCCAAATTCCGGCTGCCGGCAGGCAAATATCTCGTTGTCGCCAAGAGAGGCAATGCGACCGTCAGCAGTGAAATCGAGGTGATGGCGGGCAAACGGACTGACACGTCGTTTGCCATGGGGGCGGGCCTGCTGGCGCTTTCCGCCATCCTGACTTCGGGCAAGGATCCGCTCAAAAAGGGGATGCGCTGGGATGTCTATTCGCTCGAAAAGGATCTGGAGGGCAAGCGCAAGCACATCAATGGCAATTATGACTCCAAGCCAACCTTCACGCTGCCGCAAGGCAAATACCTTGTCGTCGCCAAAGCCGGCAAGGCGGTAAAGTCGGTTGAAGTGGAGGTCAATGCAGGCAAACGCACCGAGTCCCTGTTCGATCTCAATGCCGGCATGGTGAAGCTGGTCGCTTTAGCGAAAGACGGTCGCCAGATTAAGAAGGGCCTGCGGTGGGATATCTATTCGGCCGAGAAAGATATTGAGGGCAAGCGGACGCATTTCACGGGTAACTATAATACCGCGCCCATCTTTACGCTGAACGCCGGCAATTATCTGATTGTCCTGAAACTCAAGCAGGCGAAGAAAGAACAGCCGCT
>BFAS01000303.1 GCA_008974985.1 bacterium MnTg02 | reverse complement strand
CTTCCTCAACAACACCTCGGGCGGCCTTGACCACCTTCTCCCTTGCCTCGGGTTCGGAAGCGGCTTTTTGTGCAACGTAGCGGGCGATTTGGCGCAGCAGCACTGACATAGCGGCACGATAACCAATTCGATCGATTTCCGCCAGACAGGAATTCGGCGGCGACGCACGGCCAGACCATACATCGGGTCACCAAGAGACCGATGATTTAGAGCCTGCATGCGTTATTGAAATTGAGCATGGCATTTGGCCCTGCTCGGCTCTCTCGCGGCAGTTTAACCGCCATTGCACAGATACTTTCACCTATGGATCGGCTGGTTGATCCTGAGGCAGAGCACAGGCAACAGCCAGTGGCGGTCGGGCGTCCTCATCAATGTCACGCGGTATCCAGCGTGATGGCGCCTTGAGACAGTCCCTGCGGGGCTCCCGTGGAGCGATGTCGCAGTTCTTCTGTATGTAGCCTGAAGCATCTCAATGTGCTTTGGGCATGGAATGCATTCCCAACAGGTATTGGACTGTAGCGGTTGCTTAGCCCACCTTCAGGTGGTGATCAGGCGTTATCGATCTTGAGACAATCGTCTGCTTCACAAGTGCAAACATAAACACTGATCAACGCCGTGAAATTCGCACGGTCGTACAACAAATGAGGAGATATATTATGAAAATGTTTCTGGCAGCAGCGATTCTGACATTGAGCGTTCTTGGTACTGTTTCAACGGCCTCCGCAGACCCAATCAATGGCTATCCGACCTGGGCGCAGGAAGTATTTGAATCCAGCAACTAATCGAGTTGACCATAAGACTGCCCCTCCCCCCCCGGCGGTGTGTGCTGCCGGGGGTAAACCTACAAAGTGTGACTTGCGTCACAGAAGCGCAAAGAGACAAATTTTATTATTGCCTTAGATACCCCAGAGCGGATTGTGTCGAAAAGAAAGGAGAGGAACAATGCTAAATCGATTAACCGGCTATCGCTCCGCATTGGTCGAGTGTGCCACGGCGACGTCAATTGCGCCGGATTCGCGCAGCAGCAACGGATCGGACGGGATTTTCCGTGTTTGCCAAATCGCTGGCATGGCCATTGTTTGCGGTTTTATCCTTACGGCCAGTTCCTACGCATTTTGGGCGATCACATAAGCCGACGTTCCCCATAAAAACGCCGGTTCTGAGCATCAAGGTAACCCTTTAAGCTCCCGGCAACAGTTTCGGGCACGCTGCGGGACTGTGGAAACCGCCCTTTGCTGGCATGCCTCGCAATAACGCCCTTTTCATGCGATTGATGGTTCTGTTGTGAACGGCCTTGGCTGATGCAAGGCTCGTTTGCGGATGCGCCTCTAGGGCCGTCCAGAGAAGATGCCATCCGACTACACCTCCTCCGACAAATGCAAGAACTTCGAAGCCGGAGCTTATCGCCCAACCAAGTTCTCCCGCCGCTAGCGCAACAAGGCCCGCATCATAAGCGCGTCCTCGGAGCGTGTCATGATGTGGCAGGCAGTATATCGCAGAAGCCTTCTCAGCTCTGTCCTTCCTCACGTCGTCTCTCTGCCTCATCTTCTTTCTCCAAAGGGCGACGTTGAGCCAGAAATCCTCCCTTGTTCAATCGCACCAAACTGTCCGCCCTGACGAGGGAAAGGCGAGGATAGGGATGATGGTAGAGATCGGGAGATAGAGTATCGCCTGCCACATCAAATCGAATTTGATTGGGTCACGGCGAAGGCCTTCAGCTTGTGCATTGGGCATGGAATGCATGCCCAACAGGTATTGGACGAGAGCCGTTGCATATCCCACCTTCAGGTGGCGATCAGGCATTGCCGATCGCAAGCATCAACATTAGCACTGAAGGAAAAAGACCATGAAATACACGATCAACGCTCTCGTAATCGCCTTGACAATTGTCGGCGGCATTGCTGCGTCAACGGTTTCTGCATCAGCAACCGAAGACGGCTATCACTGGGCTTATCCGCAACACCTGAAATACACTTTAAAATATGGATCCGGCAGGTAAGACGTTCACCGCCCAAACCTTATTCACGTCAGAGGCGGCCTCAGCCCGCCTCTGATGTGACAAGTTTCCGGCGAAGCTTGAACAGGAACAGACGAGGACTGGAAATGCCGTCACATAGCCGTTTTATTATCCTGTTTGCCTTCATCATTGTCGCAATCGGCCCCTCCAAAAACGCTGAAGCCACAGTGATTTCCCAATGCAATCCTTATGACCGCTCTTGTGTTTGCGAGCGCGGTGCCTTCCCCTGCGCGCCGGACTGCTTCTGGCATCCATCATATCCCAGATGCGGCCTCAGTTTTCAGTCTGAGCCCGTAACTGCCGGGCCGGAAGAAGCGCTGTTGTCGAAGTCCATCAACGCCGGCGGATAACGCCTCTGTGACTTGTTAAAAAACGAAATCTCGAACACTCACTTGGCCACTCAGCAATAGCGGATGTCTCATGTGCGGCGGGTTTTCCTTTTGCTCCGAGAGGCAGAGTATCGCCTGTTGTGCGGCGTGCTTCTCATTCCACGACAACGGGTATAGTCTGCTGCCGGCGACCGGGAACTGCCGCATTCCGCTGCAACGGTACGCGCAGATTGTTATTCGCGATGGAAATGCACCAAATCCGATATTTCCTGGCGGTGTGCGGCACACTGAACTTCACTCGCGCTGCCGAAGAATGCAATGTTACACAGCCCTCCATGACGCGAGCAATCAAAAACCTGGAAGCGGAGTTGGGCGGCGAGTTGTTCCGCCGCGAGCGCTCGAGGACGCATCTGACCGAACTCGGCCGCTCGACGCTGCCCTTCCTCCAGCAAAGCCTGGACAGCGCGATGGCGGCAAAAGCGCAGGCGGAAAGCCTTGGGCGGGGCGAGACCGCGCCCTTGCGCCTGGGGATATCGGCAACGATCGAAATTCGCATACTTCTGCCCGCGCTTCGTGAGCTGGTCCGGGTGATGCCAGGGTTGGAACTGCATCTTTTACGACGGCCGGCAAGAGAAGTCATGCAGCAGCTTGAAGATGGTGAGATTGAATTGTGTGTGACCGCCGTTGGCGAGGTCACCTGGGAGCGCATCGATCAGTGGCCACTGTTCACCGAGGACTTCGTCCTGTTTGCGGGCTTGACGCATCCGCTGGGCAGCAAGGGTACCGTCCAGCTTTCGGAACTGAAAGGTCAGCAGATTCTTGCTCGGCCTTACTGCGAGCACGCCGGCATGTTCTCCGACATTCTCAAAGAACGCCAGATTCCGGTGGACGGTTATCACAAACTTTCCGATCAGTCCGATCTCGGGGCCACTGTTGGTGAAGGGCTAGGCGTGGGAATTGCACCGCGAAGCACGCAGATTCCCGAAAGCGTGGTTGCGGTTCCAATCAGCGACGCGAAATTGCTGCGCACCGTGACACTCTTTGCGGTTTCCGGCCGGCCTTATTCACCGGCCGCATCCGGGTTGATTCGCCTCCTGCGGGCCGCCGACTGGTCCGGGTACGAGCGTCGACCTAACTGATCTTCTTGAGACAGTCGAGGATGTCGACCGGCGCCATGCGGCGGCTGAAATCCGGATCAACAAAACGGTCGTGGACGCGGCCATCGGTCCCAATGACGTAGGTTACGGGGATCGGCACGAACCACGCGTCGTTGCCCTGGTAGTCCGCTAGATCTCTTCCAATGCCGAGATACACCTCTCGCACTGCCTTGCCGAGCGAAACCATCAGGCCGCACGTGAGGGCGTAGCCATTATCCATGTCGGTCACGATCGGGAACGGGATATCGAAGGTTTCCCTGAGGCGTCTCACGGGCTCCGCGCACTCTGGCATGATCGAGATGAGTTCACCGCCAAGACGTTTGATTTCCGGATAGATTTCAGCGAGCGCCAGCAGTTCAAGCCGGCAGAAATTACACCAATGCCCTCTGTTGAAACTCACCACGAGTGGACCTGAGCGAAGAAGATCCGCTGAACTGATCAGCCTGCCTTCATTGTCAGGCAGGAGAAACGCAGGCAGCACGGATCCGATCTCTGGAGCCTGGGAGCCCGCATCGGCGGCCGTAAGCCGGTTTACGAGCTCAAAATATACACGCGCAAAGTCTGGTAGAGCGTCTTCCATGTGATCGAAAAAGGCTGCGAGCTTGTCCGCGAGCGGGGCGTCAAGACAGCGTATTTCTTCAAAGCCGGGCATGTTTTTTTGCACAGGTTGGTTCTCTTTGGATTACGGGTCTAGGCGGGCACAATTCTATCCGATTTTACCCAATTCTTCGATAGCCAGTTCGTATTGAAACCATACGAAGTCGATATTTCCCATTTCCGGTGGACGCGAGTGTCCTGCGGGCCGCCGACTGGTCCGGGTACGAGCATCGACCTAACTGATCTGTTTAAGACATTCGAGGATGTCGTCCGGCGCCATGCGGCGGCTGAAATCCGGATCAACAAACCGGTCGTGGACGCGGCCATCGGTTCCAATGACGTATGTCGCGGGGATCGGCACGAACCACGCGTCGTTGCCCTGGTATTCCGCTAGATCTATTCCAACGCCGAGGTACAACTCTCGTACCGCGTTGCCGAGCGAAACCATCAGGCCGCACGTGAGGGCGTAGCAATTATCCATGTCGGTCAAGATCCGGAATGGGATATCGAAGGTTTCCCTGAGGCGTCTCACGGGGGCCGCGCGCTCCGGCATGATTGAAACGATCTCACCGCCAAGTCGTTTGATTTCCGGATAGATTTCAACTAGCGCCAGCAGTTCAAACCAGCAGAAATTACACCAATGCCCCCTGTTGAAGCTCACCACGAGTGGACCGGAGCTCAAAAGATCGGCTGAACTGATCAGCCTGCCTTCATTGTCAGGCAGGAGAAACGCAGGCAGCACGGATCCGATCTCTGGAGCCTGGGAGCCCGCATTGGCAGCCAGCAACCGGTCCACGAGCGCGGAATATACCCGCGCAAAGTCTGGTAGAGCGTCTTCCATGTGATCGAAAAAGGCTGCAAGCTTGTCCGCAAGCGGGGCATCAAGGCAGTTTATTTCTTCAAAGCCGGGCGTTTTTTTTTGCACAGGTTGGTTCTCTTTGGATTACGGGTCTGCACAATTCTATGCGATTTTACCCAATTCTTCGATAGCCAGTTCGTATCGAAACCATACGAAGTCGATATTTCCCATTTCCGGTGGACGCGAGTGATCCTCCCCCACTGAAGTTCTCTAATCGCATTTGTCAATGTACGTTCCGCCTTCTTTTACTCGCTTGCGCGCCTGCCGGGATTACGTCCCGATGTTTCCGCAACGCTCACCACCATCGCTTTACGACAGCAGCTCGCGAGGGTTTGAAGCCTGCACCTGACTGCCGGTTCCGAGGGGCTGCCCTCATCTCATATACAGTTGCGCACCGTCGTACTCGGACGGCACTCGTGACACACGACCCGGCGCGGTCATTTAGCTGTGGAACCCCAGATGAAGCTGCGTTTCACAAGTATCGGGACGAGGGACACCGCCACGTTCAAGGTTAGCAGCAATCATGGGGACCAACTGATTGAACGGCGTAGGCCTAAGCATCGACTGACACCGCACGTCAGAGGGCTTGAACAATTTAGCCCCGACAGTCCATGTCCGAAACGGCCGGGCCAGCAATGCGGGAGAAGCGGTCGCTCCGCAACGCACTTACTAGGGTCAGGCGCCGGGCCGCTTCAGATTGGCAACTCCAAGCGGCACGTCGAACTTTTCGCACCAGAGCCAGACCTGGTTGAATTTGGTCAGGTCGGTCCCGGCCGGGATCTGATATTCCTGAGCGCCTTTGAGCTTTTGCAGCTTTGTGAAGATCGTGCCACGGACATAGCCGTTCTTGCCGAAGGCGATTTTTGGGTCGGGTGCGCCGTC
>BFAS01000302.1 GCA_008974985.1 bacterium MnTg02 | reverse complement strand
GAGTAATATTCGAGAGGGAATGTCGAGTTAGTCGAATTACGTGAAGTGAGAGGAGTTGCACCAATGGGTTCTCAATTTAATCGAAGAAGGTTTTTGCAGATTGGGGCGTTTGGTTTTGGTGCGGCCGGGCTCTCGTTGGGACCGCTCGCCAACTTGACGCGCGCAGGTGATGTTCAAGTCCGTGTCGGTCCGCCGACACGCGCCGCGAATCGGCTCGTGGCCTTGCCAGGCAAACGCCCGCTCATCCAGATTTATGACCGGCCACCGGTCTATGAAACGCCGTCGCCGCTTCTCATCGGAGACGAGATATACCCGCTTACAAACCGCGACGCCTATTACGTCAGGTGGCGTGAAGCACTCATTCCCCAGATCAAACCCGAGGAGCTGCGCCTCATCGTAGCCGGCGACGCTGTTGTTAATCCGCGGACTTTCACCCTCAACGAACTGCAGCAGGAATTTTCCGAAACCTCGGTTGCAGCAGTTGGCGCGTGCAAGGGCATGGCCCGCGGCGTGATCCGGCCGGTGCTTGGCGGCGTCCCGTGGGGAATCGGGGACGTCTCCGCCGCAAAATGGACTGGAATTCGCGTAAAGGACCTCCTGGAAAGTGTCGGCGTAAAGGACACCGCGGTGCAGGTTGCCTTTAAGGCTGCCGGAGAGACAATTGCTGTTTCCGAACGCCAGTATTGGCGCGTACAGGCGATCAATGAGATGACCCGGCCGGAGCCGATCCTCGCTTACAAGATGAACGATCGTGAAATGCCCTTGTGGAATGGGGCGCCCCTGCGCCTGGTCAATCCCGGCGAATATTCGCCCGAATGGGTCAAGCAGGTTGTTCGGATCGAGGTGCGTTCCACCCCGCTAAGGAACCTCTGGGCGGGTACGAAGGTGGGTGGTCGGGATCCCATCAAGATTACGTCATTGGTGACGGTTCCCGAAGCCGGTCAACGGCTACAATCCGATCACGAACATATCCTCACCGGCGTCGCATACGACTCTGGCATAGGGATCGCCAAGGTCGAAGTGAGCACGGACGGCGGAGCGACCTGGCAAACGGCGGACATGGAAAAGAGCTACGGGAAGTATGTCTGGCGCGTTTGGCACCACCGTTTCACGCCCGATCGTAAGGGGTCGCTAACGATTCTCAGCCGCGCGACGGGCGTGACCGAGGAAACGCAACCGAATGAGCCGCTGTTGAAGGACGTTACCGACAACGGACGGCGCATGAATTCCGTAATGGCATTTGGAACCCGTGTGGAGGTCGTGTAGATGACCTGGATCTCGACAGCAGTTGGTTTGCGTTTCGTCAAGATGCTCGCAGTCGGTATGCTGGGTGCGGTCCTCGTTGATGCGAGCTTCGGCGGTGCGGCCGAAACAGTTGATTACACAAATTATGTGGAAATACCGGAGCTCGAATGGGAATTAGCACCGGGCCAAGGGGCTGAGATCGTGGAGACTAATTGCACCGCCTGCCACTCGCTGGCGCCGATCCTCCAGCATCGAGGGTTTACGCGCGAACAATGGGCCGCAGAAATACACAAAATGCAAAAGCGTTATGGCGCACCGATTGATGAGCAGGACATCGGTCCAATGGTGGACTACTTGGCGGCAAATTACGGCAAAGAGATAACGTGGGACGCAAAGAATTAGGCTGCCTCGTTGAGGTGAAAGCGAGGGAACGGAGGCGTTCCTCATAGGCTCTGGTGTCGCGGTCACATCGCGATAGCTCGACGTTATGTCCGAGAATGAGAACGGACGCGCGGATACCCACTGTGGCCAGAAGCATCAAATGCTTCACAAGGGCCGGATACGTTTGAGCAAGACTAATCACCGCCAAATCGAAGATTCATCTTGCAACGCACGGCCGGTCCATACAGTCGGGTCACGAGCCGTGGTGAGCAGACTCTAGACGACGCGTCCGTTGCTTCCTAATAGGCCAACAATAGGCGGCGCGCCAGCCCTGCCGCCCTTGATCTGCATCAATGTACCGGCATCGGATTTCGTAAATCTTGCTTACATTGACACGCTTCTGAGAGCAGTGGAGTTCTTGCAGAAGGCGGATAATCCTCTGCAGTTTGTCATCAGCTAGGCGGTAATAAATGACACGGTGATCCCTGCGCGTGGTGACGATTTGAAGCTCTCTGAGGCGTTTCAAATGCTGAGAGAGGGCAGAGGGAGCCATGCCGACAAATTCCGCGAGTTCGCCGGCTGGAACGTCTTCCTCGCCGATCCGGCAGAGGATGGGCAGCAGATTGGGATTGGCCAACAACCTGAGGGTTTTGGTTGCTTCCTGAAGGGCCTCGTAGTCGATCTTCTTATGCGGCAATTTGACCGATTTTTATGATTTTATAAAACTCTACATTTCGAAATATCTAATGAACCGCAAAAGGAAAGGAAGTTGCAATGCCTCGTGTCCTACCTTGGCTGCAAGGCGGGCTTCTGCTTGGCGCTGTTTTTCTGCTCGCAGTTGCCCTTGTCAAACCGATCGGGGTTTCCACACAGTTCGTCATCCTGGATGCAATCGTCTGGGATTGGATCAATCCCGATATCGTGAAAGAGGTACCAGAGTCCAAAACTGGCTACGGATCACCAAACGCCTACTTGAACAAGAGCGGTGGCAAGTACGCAAAGAACGCTGCAAACCCACTGAATTACAGTTTTATCTTCGTTATTGGCCTCGCGTTTGGCGCATTTCTTTCTGCCATGCTCGGCGGAGATCGTCCCGCGGGCCGGCAATATTCCATGCCTGAGGTTTGGGCGTCGAATTTCGGCACCAACCCATGGATTAGATTTCTGGTGGCCTTTATTGCCGGTTTCTTAGTTCTCTTTGGTGCCCGGCTGGCGGGCGGTTGCACCAGCGGCCACATGATGAGCGGAATGATGCAGACCTCTGTCAGCGGCTATTTGTTTGCCGCTGCCCTATTTGCGTCTGCCATCCCCATCGCCATCTTGATGTTTCCTAAGCGAAAGAGCGCATAACATGACCGAGTGGATTCTTGCCGTTGTTCTAGGAACGGCTTTCGGCTTCGCCCTGAACCGGGTTGGCGCCACAAATCCTGAAAACATTATAAACATGCTTCGGCTAACCGATCTGCATCTTATGAAGGTGATATTGTTCGCCATCGGTTTTGCTTCGCTGTTGCTTTTTGCCGGCATGGGGCTCGGTTGGCTCGATCCCGGCAATCTCTCGATCAAGGCTTCTCATTTCGGAGTCATAATCGGAGGTCTGCTTCTGGGTGCTGGTTTCGCGATAGCGGGATATTGTCCGGGTACCGGCTTGGCCGCCGCCGCGACAGGCCGCATTGACGGTATCGTTTTTGTCATTGGCGGGCTTGTCGGCGCGTTTGCCTATACCGTGTCTCACGAGGCTATCGAGGGGACTGGACTGCTTGGCAATTTGTTCGGAGGCAAGGCGACAATCGCGGTAACCGGTAACGAGAAATTCACCGGGCTGCTAAGCCAGTACCCAGGCGAGATGGTTGCCGGGGCGTTGGCGATCGCGTTGATTCTGATTGCCGTTATCTTACCGAAGGCTTTTCGGAAGGATGGCGGTGAAGCAGGTGCAAAAAACGTTGTCGACGAAGATGGTCCAGTGCCCATAAAGAGCTAAGAGAAGAGTGAAAAACTTGTCAAACAATCAAGAGAAAGGGCCGGTCGTCACTGGCCGTTTTGTGTGGCATTACCGTTGAGCCAAGCTGACGTGACGTTTTTTGCGGCAAGACGGCAAAGTGTGTCCACTTGTTTCAACAGTGTTGGAAGGCGATAAATGCCGCGCGCGCTTACGATTCCGCAGGACGCAGCAAACAGAAGGATGGTAGGTCGCGGCGACACGAGCTACCCGAAAGTTTGAGACAATAAGGAGGGGCGACATATGAACCACGCGCGAAAACCCCGAAGACGCCGTTTCGCCACAGTTGGCAGCGTCGTTCTGATCTTACTCGTACTCGTCGGTGCGTGGTTTGTTACCAGGTTGGGTCCGATGGCCGATCGCCGTCACTGGCCCTCTCAGTTTCAAAGCAACGGAGAGCGAATCTATTTCACCGCAATGAGCGCGTCCGGCCGTCGCATAAATTCCAGAGACGGTGGCATGCATATGTCAATGATGGGCGGCGGTTGCGTCACCTGTCATGGCGCGGATCGACGCGGCGGGCGGGTGATGCCCCGGTTCTGGGAGGTTGTGCCCCCGCTGACCCCTGCCGCTTTGTTCGACGAGCACGCGGAGGGCGAAAAGGAAGACGGCCACGCCGACCACGAAGGCTACACTGACGAAACTCTTCGCCGCGCAATCACGCAAGGCGTTGATCCCGGTGGCAAATCTCTCGACCCGGCGATGCCGCGGTGGTCTATGTCCACCCAAGACCTTGACGATCTGATTGCCTACCTAAAGAGCCCGGTTGGCAGACCACTCTAAACCCACGCTCCGATACGCTTTGTTCATCTGCGCACATGTGCCCCGTCACACAATCGTAGTCGTAAACTGAAGCTGGCGGAACAACACCGCCCTGTCCGACCCGGCGGCAACGTCCGAAAGCCTGAAACCTCTGAAGCATGTTCCAGTATTTCGGCAGCCGGGCACCTGGCGCTAGCACCAGCTCGCTTCGTCTTCCGATGGACTGCGAAGCAACTCCTGCACGTTCGCCTCGATTAGCCGGTACCCGACATTGCCGAATAGCTTCTGCCGACCGTCATTCATGATGAACGTCGGGCTGCCCTCCACCCCGTGTTTTTGGCTCAGGTTGTAATCAACCGCAAGCTGCGCGACGGCTTCCGAGGAACGGATTTTCTCATCAACCAAACCGTAATCAATGCCTAGGCATTCGGCAATTTCCTTGTGGGTCTGCCAATCCGAAATATCCTTCGCTGAGGCAAAGAATGCGCGACGCAACTCCCAGGTGGCGCGCGTTGAAATCTTGTCGAGAAAGGGTTGAGGCTTGGACTGATTTTTATTTCCGTCGTGTTCAATGATCTCGATGGCCTTTAGAAATAAATGTGAGCTTGCGGAGGTGCGCGGCCTAGTCTCGAGCCAAAGACGCTCATGAACATCAATATGTGGGAACTTTCGAGCGACTTCATTGATATGCCGATTGAAGCCCTCAAAGCCACCGCGCGCCTTCCATTTCTCTTCAATCTTGCCCCAAGCGTCCGGGAATACGGAGCAGAAGTGTGCATCGACTGAGATTTCGTTGCCGAATTTCTGCGCCAACTGCTCAAGTCGGCGCTGGGCGGCATAGGCCCAGATGCACAATACGTCGGAATAATATGAAACCCGAACTGGAGACATTTGGCAGCTTCTCACTCATCAGATCGAATAGAGCCAAACCATTACTCCTTTGTCAGTCCATATCGCAATGCCGTATCTGCAATGGGTCGGAGGCTATGGCTTCTCGATCGCCCCACCGGCTTCAACCCAATCCTTAAACGCGCCAAGGCTCCTCACGTCTTGATACCCAAGTTCCATGAGAGCCTTTCCCGCTAGGGCAGACCGCCCGCCGGAGGCACAATAGAGAATTATTGTCTTATCCTTAGCAAACGCCTTGTTGTGGTATGGGGTTGCCTCGTCCGCCCGAAACTCCAGCATGCCCCGGGATACATTGAGCGCACCTTGAACCTTTCCGGTATCAGTCAATTCAGGCGCATCCCGCACGTCAACTATTAAGACCTTGTCTTGCCCCAATATGCCCTTGAGCTCTTCCGGACTGATTGATGGAACCATTGCTTTCGCTTCGGCAACGACTTCCATTATGGATTTGGACATGGACACCTCCCTGATTTTCGATTGCCGAACTTTAGCAAGTTTACGTTCGAGAGTCGGGTATTTTCCTCGCCCGTTCTTGTACAGTCTTCAATCAAGCGCCATGACGGCTATGGGGCAAAAGTGAGCCTAATTGAAAGGCCGACTCAGCGACAGCTTATCCCTCAAAGCGGAGCATC
>BFAS01000301.1 GCA_008974985.1 bacterium MnTg02 | reverse complement strand
TGCTCGCGGAACGTGACCGTGTTTCTGGGCGGTTGGCCATGGCTCAGATGACCGTCTTTCTGACGAAAAAAGAAACCAACTCGCCGAACAGGATCAGCACCAAGACGGCGAGAATGACCGTGGTGACGCCGGGATAGTTGAAGGTGTTGAGCTGGCGGAAGAAGACGAGGCCAAGTCCGCCCGCACCGACAAGGCCCAGAATCGATGAACGGCGGATATTGATTTCCCATTCGAAGATGATCACGCCAATCATAGCGGGTAGAACCTGCGGCAGGATTGCGTAAACAAAGATCAGGAATTCACTGCCCCCCACTGCGCGGATCGCTTCAACGGGCTTGGGATCAAGGTCTTCGATGGCCTCCGCCGACATCTTGGCAATAAAGCCGACGGACCGCACGGCAAGGGCAAGCACGCCGGCAAGCGCGCCGAGCCCCACAGCCGCTACGAAGAACAACGCCCAGACGATCTCGTGGATAGACCGGCTTAATGTCATCATCAGACGGGCGATTGGATAGGTGACGGGCGCATAGGGCGTAATATTGAGAGCGCCGAACCAAATAGCCGGTACGCAGAGGATGACGCCAAGCAATGTTCCGAGCGTCGCCACCATGATGGTTTCAAGCGCCGGCACCAGGAGATTAGGAACAAGGCTCCAGTCGACCCCTAGGAACTGAGCAACGGACTCCAGAACCGCAGCCACCGATCCGAGACGTTCCCAATCGGTATCGTCAATGATTGTCGTCTTGAAGCTCAAAACGACCAATACGAGCATCACGACGTAGATGAGCGATCGTAGCAGCTTGGTTTTCGCACGCGCCGCAATGATGCGGTCGACCTGTTCGGCCGTTGCCTGCGCAGAGGCCACTACAGGACCTCCATCGCGTAAATCTCATCCAGCTTTTCCGTGTTCATCTCAGACGTTGGTCCGTCGAACATCTTGATACCGTCCTGCAGGCCGATGATCTTATTGCAGAACTCCATGGCGAGCTGAACGTCATGGATGTTGCAGAGTACCGGAACCTTGTATTCCGCCGCGATCTCCATGATGAGAGCCATCACTTCGCGGGAGATTTTCGGATCCAGGCTCGAGGTCGGCTCATCCAGCAGAAGCAATTTCGGATCCTGCATCAAAGCGCGCGCGATTCCGACGCGCTGGCGCTGACCGCCCGACAGCTGGTCGGCGCGCTTGTCGACATGATCGGACAGCCCGACCCGGTCCAAAATGGACAGCGCGCGGGAAATGTCCTCCTTCGAAAACATGCGAAACAGGCCGACCAGATTGCTGACATAGCCAAGCCGCCCGGAAAGCACATTATCCATGACGGACATTCGGTCCACCAGGTTGAACTCCTGGAAGATCATGCCGATGCCGCGGCGCAGCTTGCGAAGCTTGCGAGAATTCAGAGCGAGCACATCAGTGCCATAGAGGATGATTTGACCGGATTTCGGTTCGACGAGCCGGTTGATGCACCGGATCAGTGTCGACTTGCCCGCGCCGCTCGGGCCGATGATGGCGAAGAAGTCGTCGGCCTCGACCTCGAAGCTCACACCTTTAAGAATCTCCGGGCCGGACGCTGAATAGCGCACCCTGAGATCTTTTACGGAAAGAATAGACATTGTCCCCCATGGCCCTGATCGCGATCAGATTGATTAGGAGAGGCGAGTTGCTTTCTCGCCTCTCCTACTATTAGAGGAGCAGGTGCTCGTTCGGGCAAGGCAATCCAACGCTATTTCTTTTTCTTCCGCGCGTCTTTGGCCTTTTTCAGCGCCCGGATCACGTCATAGTCTGCCGATGTCATGGCGACGAACTTGTTGGATTTGACGTTATCGAGAAACTTCTTCTCGCCGGGATTGTTGAGCGACAGGCCAAGAAACGTCGCCTTGATCTTGTCCCTCAGATCCTTACACAGCGTGTTGCGATACACGAACGGGTCTTGCGGGATGACGGGGGATTTCCAGAGGATGTTGAAATCTTCCAGTTTGACTTCACCCTTGTTCACCACATTGTCGAAGCGATGGGTCGCCACGAAGGCAGAATCAACCTTGCCCTTGGCGACGGCGACGGTCGAAAGCTCGTGGCTGCCGGTGTAGACGACCTTGCCAAAATATTTATCTAGATCGCCGCCGACATTCTTGGCGAACACCACGCGCGGGAACAGATTGCCCGAGGTGCTGCCGGGATCAACCAGCCCGAGGGTCGTGCCCTTGAGCGATTCGATAGTTGTGAATTTCGAGCCCTTCTTGGTCACCAGAGCGGCCTTGTATCCAGGGCCTTCTTCCTGCATGTGACCGGGGCGCTTGGCATAGGTCGCGAAGACCTCAATCGTGTTGTCCTTGCTGCTCGCAATCACATAGCTGTATGGCCCGAGAACGGCGACATCGATGAACTTGCTGAGCAGTCCCTCGACGACCGAAGCGTAGGACGTCGGCATGAAGAACTGGATTTTTTTGCCCGTTTCCTTAGCCAGGCGGTCGGTCACTGGCTTGTACAGTTGAAGCTCGGCGACGGTCTCCTCTGTCGGCACAATCGCAAAGGTCAGCGCTGCCGGATTCTCGCATTGCTGAGCCTGCGCCGTCGATGTCAGGCTCAATACTGCGGTCATCGCCGTCAGGGCAATTGCCGCTGTATGCCAGCTTCGATTCAGGACAACATATTGGAAAATCTTATCGGGCGCTCTCTTATGATTGCAGATCATTATACTCCTCCCTTAAAGCGCATCGGCTCCGGCTTTTTCGGCAAAGGATCCGGCGCGTGCAACAAACGGTGTTCCTGCAGAAGATTTCAGGTGTGCCCGGCGGTTTGGTGGGTCAATTGCAATCCAGCATATGAGCCGGGCGAGCTGATCTCAGAACCCGTTTAAGGCAGGCTAACACTTTCTATAGTATCGTTTAAATCGAAAAAACCGACATTGGGATTGATTAGATAAATGACCGCCTTAAAGGTCATCTGTGGACGGCGCCTGTATGGCAAATGGGTTTCCTGCCGCAACAGGATTCAACTCTTCAACCAAACGACCTTTTGGATCGGCGCAGTGACCGCATCATGCCGATGCGCTGGCGTGCCGGGCACCAACCAGCCTCGGGATCATGATGGCGTCGCTCTCCCCGTTGTCGCGGGCGACGTCTGGCGATTTAAGCAGAACGTGATCCGGCTGACGCTCTATGGCAGCGAAATCTAGTTGGGGCGTGAGGAGGCGTTTTGCGGAATTCCTCATCGCTTTCAGTCTGTTGCCGATGAACCTTTGAACTTCAGGGCGCGTTACGAAATATCGTCTTGCGATCGACTCAAAGCCTTCTGCCTCCCATCCGGCTACAGGTCGAGAACGACACCATGGTCCTTGCCACAACTATCTTCCCCGGCATTGGATCGGGGCGTCGAACAACAGATCAGAACTTCGTCGTCGCCGTGCGGCGCGATGGGTTCTTCGATATAGTCAACTTTGCCGCACTTGATGCGCGTGGCACAGGTGCCGCAGATGCCCGAGCGGCAGGAGAAAGCAGGATTGAGTCCGGCCGCTTCGGCAAGCTCCAGCAGCGTGCCCTTGTCCGGCGACCATTCAACCTCCGCTCCAGAGTCCGCAAAACACACCAAGACAGGGCCATCGACGGCTTCGCCGTCTGCCGGCAGCAGCCTCGGTTTGGCGTCATGTTTGAGGACGGTGGCGGGCCCAAAGGATTCATAGTGGATTCGTTTGTCGCGTACGCCGAGGCCGGTCAGACCGTCGTAAAGCGCCTGCATGAATGGCGGCGGCCCGCAGAGATAGAAGTCATAGTCGTCAAACGGCAAAAGTCGTTTCAATAATGCCATATCGACATGGCCTTCGCTGTCGTGAGTGACCCCAAGGCGATCATCGCCGCCGGGACGGCTGTAGCGAATGTGGGCCGTCAGAAACTCATGCTCGGCGGTCAACCCTCGGATATGGTCGCCAAACGCATGCACCCGGCCGTTCTCGGCGCCGTGAATGAAAGTGGTGCGGCGGAAATTTCGCGTCCTGAGCCCTTCATTGACGATGAAATTGGTGATGGCGATCATCGGCGTGATGCCGACGCCGGCGGAGAGCAGAACGATCGGGCGGCCGCTCGATTGGTCGAGGACGAATTTTCCACGCGGCGCCATTGCTTCCAGGCGGAAGCCGGATTCGACCTGGTCGTGGAAGAAGTTGGAAACCAGTGCGTCGCCACCCTCGCGCTTGATCGAGAGCCGGTAGTGGCCGGCGTCGGGGGCGTCCGACACGGTATAAGTCCGTGTTACCGGGGCCTCTTCGCCGGGGATCGTCAGGCGGATTGGCAAAAACTGACCCGGTTTGTAGCCGGCCAATGCTTTGCCGTCCGGGCGACGCAAATAGAACGATGAAATCGCCTCGCTCTCCGGTTTGATGTCGACAATCTCGAAAGGAACGTAGACGTTGCGTTCTTTTTCGGCGGCAATGGTTTCCGCTGTCTGTGGCCAGCTTCCGGTGCGGCCGAGGGTGGGCGAGTATTCGCCGAAGTTGAAGCGGAGCGGCAGACTACCCTCGACCCGGATCACCTCCTCGGCGCGAAAGCGGATCAGCCGTTCCGCACCGGCGAAGGCCTGGACCTCCTCGCCATCCCAAACGATCTCAGCCTCGCCGGTCATATAGACGAGGTCGCCAGCCTCAAAATCAACAAACAGGTAGCCAGCCTTGGGATTGAGGAGGATGTTGCCCACCGTGTTGAAGTGATTGTTGCCGGAGAAGTCGGGAAACACGAAGGTCCGGTCGTCCTCGACTTTGACGAACCCCGGCTTACCGCCTCGATGGGAAACATCCGCGCCTTGGGATACGGCATCGGGATGGTCCGAATAGGCGGTGGCGATAAACAGCGTATCGGACTGCTCGATAAGAGAGCGTGTGCGCTGGTCAAATCGATCCGAGCGGCTCATTGGTCGTTGTTTCTCGACGTCGTCGATCTCCGGCAGGACCTGCACTGCGCGCGTCTGGATATATTGCGGGCAATTGCCGAATGCCTGACCAATAGCGACAACGAAACCGTCGGGCCGGACGGTATCGATCCGTCCGGTGAGCCGGTTCCTGCGCCGGGTTTCCGGCTGAATCCCGAGTATGCCGATATCCGCTCCCGGTCGCAGTGTCACGTTGAGCGGATCCCCGAACAGCGGCCTGGCAGTGATGTCGAGCCTGCGCGCATCGGGGGTCGTTATGAACCCCGGCCGGCCCGCAACCAGTGAGGCCCACGGCCGCCCCTCATCGTCAACAGTTCCAAGCAACAGGAATGGCAGCATTTCGTAAAACGCGCGATGCTGGTCAGGCATGTGATCGCGAACAACCTGCCTTGCAAAGGTTTCGATCTTTTCGCGGACACCAAGGCGTTCCTGTACCTGCTGCTCACCCGAGTGAAAGGGCGATTCTGTGTGACTCATGCCGCTATCCATTGTTCTCACTCCCGACATTAGGTTTGCCGATTTCGCGCCGCTTGCCCTTGGTTCAGGACGCAGGTGCAATGAACTCCACGCGGATGCCGCCTGGAATCGAACACATCATATGGCGCGTTGGTCCGCCTCCTAAGGGTTCGGGGGCGAACTCGACATCGACGCCGTCGGTGACTTTCAGCTTACCATGCAGCTCATCGAGGGCATCGGCTCCGTCCACCTTGAGCGCGAAATGGTGAAGCCCAATGATATTCTTGCGGTTGAAGGAAACCGAAGTTGCCGGATCTTCCGCCTGCCACAGGGTGATCATGATGCTGCCGTCGGTCAGGAAAACCGCCGGGTAATCCGGAACCTCGCCCACTTGGGAGAATCCCAGTATGTCGAGAAAAAAAGCGCGCGTCTTGGCTAGATCCGGGACGGTCAGTCCGATGTGATGGGCGCCACGGGTAACGGCAGTGTTCGGCATAGCTAAATTCCTTGGTTGCAGGGCGTCGCGCGGCCCCGGAAGGTGCGCGCTGGCCCTGTTTGTCTCTACGCCCGTCAATTTGAGGTCTTCCCCTCAGAGTAGGAATACGCATAATCTGCAATTGATTATTTCAAATATCGGAATAGCCATGGATCGTCTGCGGACCATGTCGGTTTTTATCAGCGTTGCAGAGGAAGCCGGTTTCGCGCCCGCTGCCCGGCGCCTCAATATGTCGCCACCCTCGGTTACGCGGGCGGTCAGCGAACTGGAAGCGCGGCTCGGCGCCCGGCTGCTGCACCGGACAACACGCTCGGTGCGATTGACCGAGGCGGGTCAACGCTATCTCGCAGACTGCCGCCGCATTTTATCGGAAATTGAGGAGGCGGATCGGCACGCTGCAGGGGTTCACGCGGTGCCGAGCGGCATGGTTTCGGTAACGGCCTCGGTTATGTTCGGCCGCGTTGTTCTGGCACCGGTCTTACACGATCTTCTGGATCGCTATCCGGACATCTCTGTTTCGACCCTATTCGTCGATCGTGTGGTCCATCTGATCGACGAGGGAATCGATGTAGCGGTGCGCATCGCCGAGTTGCCGGACTCCTCCCTGACAGCGGTTCGCGTCGGGAGTGTCCGGCGGGTGCTGTGTGCGTCGCCGGACTATCTTGCGGCACGCGGGCGCCCGTGTGTACCCTCAGACCTGTCAGATCATGAGATCATCAACTTCGTCAATATGACGCCCGGTGGCGAATGGGCCTTTGAAAAGGAGAGCAAGACTTGCAGCTTCAGGCCACTCTCGCGACTGCTTTTAAACACTGCTGACGCCGCCATCGCCGCAGTGGAGGTGGGCCGCGGAATTACCCGCGTGTTCTCCTACATGATCACCCCTCATGTGAAGTCGGGTGCGCTCGAAATTGTGCTTGAAGACTATGAGCCGCCAGCGGTACCGATCCATATTGTTCACAAGGAGCCAGGCCAAACATCGGCACGCGTGCGCGCCGTCGTTGATCACCTCGTCCAACGCCTCAGGAAAACTCCCGTGCTTGGCCAACAAGCTGCCACTCCTAACCAGAAACAAAACTAACAGTCTCGGTGGGGGGGCAGAATAAAAACTGGTTTCTCTCTCTCCCTCCAGGGGAGAGGCAAAATTAAACCAGACAGCAGTGGGCTCCGGTCAGAAAAGGGGATCACCAAACCGATCAATTGGGAGCACAGACCAGTCATGCAATCCTCGTCGCAGATTTGTTCGAAAGTCTAATATACTTTAGGAGTATAGTCCTGTTTCATGGCCCGCGGCGGCTGGTTGGGGAAGACACGCTGAGAGCCTGAAGGTAGTGGCTTTGAGCGCCGGGCGGCTGGCTGCTAGGGAAACGCCACTAGACGACAATAAGAAAAAACAATTGATCCAACCAAGTTATCAGAATGGGAGGCAACATCATGCCGCAACTCATGGCACTATCGATTAGCATCGCTGTATTGGGAGGAATTTGGGCTTATCTGGCACTCGTACCGCTTGCCGGGTTTGTTCTTGTTTGGGCAGGTTTTATCGCCTGGGGTAGCTTCTTTCACGGCGGCGGAGACAATGCCGCGCTGACAAAGACCATTGCAGGGACGATCTATGGTGCGATTATTGCTTGGATCGCACTTTTTCTCATCACGCAGACGTCGATAGGGGCGATAGGCGAGTTTAGGGCTCCAGTCATCGTTGGCGTCACGGTTTTCTTCCTTGTGATCGTAGCGTCGGTTGACGCGCTATCGTCGGTCCCCGCAAATGTGTACGGTTATGCCGCGACTGTGGCCTATTCTCTGCACCAGCCGTCTTCGGCTGAAACCGGCACAGGACCGTTGCAAAACCTGCTGTCCCTGAACTTCGAAAATCCGCTCGCCTTGCTCATTGTTTCTTTCGTGATCGGAGCCTTATTTGGCTTCGTTTCGGGCAAGCTTGCAGGGGTGTTAACGAAGGGCGAAGGTTAGTCCACAAAGCTGGCTGCTGGCGAGATGGCGTTGTCCGCCATTCTTGCCAGCTTGCCGTTTGCTCTGCCGGAAGTGCCGCCTTCCACAGCAATAAATTCCTCTTCGGAGATTGGCATGGGCGTGCAGCTCGTATCAATTTCAATGCCGGCGTAAACGTGCGCCACTTGGCGTCTGTCGGCAAGGTCGCTGCTATGCGGCGTTGTTTTGCGCGGTTTTCTTGCTGCGGTGGCGGCTCTCGGCGCGGCGCTAGCTTTCGCCCTATTGCCGCTGCGAAGCGAGGCCGTTGAGCTAGAGTGTATCCGGATTAATTCTTACCTCTTTTCGGCGCTGAGCCCGTTGGCAATATAAAGCAGGATCTGCCAGCGCTCTTCTTTCGTCAGCGCCTCTTTGAACGCGGGCATGGCGCTGCCGATCGGGTCGCCACCGTCAGACGTAGCCCAGAAATTATAGGCGTCGAGATTGAGCCCACCCATTGCTTCCGCATGAGACATCCCTGGATGGTGATGCATCATTCCATGCATAAAGTGGCCGCCTGCACTCCCTTTGCCCATCCCCATCATTGGCCGGTCATACATACCGGTGAGGACTGCCGGCGGCGGCTTGAGGCCTTCTGCGGCTTCTCCGCGACCATTGCCCTTGGCTCCGTGACACACGGCGCAGTTGTCCTTGTAGAGCCGTGCTCCGGCAGCGAGATTTTCATTAGTCATGGGGAACTGATTGACCAACCCCTCATATTCTGAGGGGATTCCGTTTGCCATGAGATAGTGATACCGGGTCGGATTGTGACGTGCGCCGTGGGCGAAAGCGGCATTGGTCGGGTCAATCAACCCGAACGCCAACAGGGCGAGAGCAGATCTGATAATCCAGGATAAATTGCCGAAGTTCATGACTTGCCATCCTCGTGTTTTTACGGCCAACGCGCATGCCGAAATTACAAAAATCAGTTTCATAATAGTGCTTACGGGGGGCGGCGAATACCTTGATCAGGATCAACAATAAGGTTCGGCAGTCCATCGAATTTAGTTGATGCCGTTGGCGCGTTGCAGTTCGCGCACATAGGCAAGGATCTTGGTGACGTCGCCGGATGAGACGCCGTCGAGTTTGGGCATATTACCGTAGGGCCAGTGATGCGCTTTCACGCCGTAGCGTACCGCCCGGTGGAACAACGGGTCGCCATGATGTCCGGACTCATAAATGATATGCACCAGTGGGGGACCATTTTTTGTCCCGCCCGCGTTCTTGCCGTGGCAAGCCATGCACTGGCGCTCAAAGATGTCCCGCCCGGCGATAGCGGCTGCGGACAGGTCCGCCGGCAGCTGGACATTGACGATTGTTTGGTCACCGGATTGACGGGAATAGTAGATCACCACAAGCGTCGTGATCACCGTTGCGGCGAGTATGGTCAGATTGGTGCGCGAAAAATTCATTCCGTTCCCCTTACCCGAATTGAAGTGGTGAGCCGCCGTCGACCAAATCAGTTAGCGGTTCGCCGATCGGTCTATTTGATCTCCATGACGGTCAGCCGGCGCGACGGAAAATGTTAGCGCCGCGCGCGCCGTGGGAGGGAAATTTTAACTCTCGTTAGGCGTTTGTGGGCCTTTTTGGCGCCGCAGCTTTTCGGAGCCATGATGAGCCCGCGGCCATAAATAGGATCTCGTCCTTTGGATCCGAGGTCCATAATAGGCAACTCTTCAATCAAATCTTGCACGCTGATTTTCGGGCGAGCGTCGTCGTACATGATCGCAAGCACGGCGGTTACGATAGGCGTCGCATACGACGTCCCGCTGCGATAGTCCGCTTTCTTGCCAGGCGATGCTGCCCATAAGCCGACGCCAGGACCGGCAATATCGATATAGTTGCCCTGGTTTGCGCGGCGATAGGCTTGCAACTGTTCGTCTACGGCCGTTACAGCAATGACATTGGGATAGGCTGCCGGATAGCTCGGCTCGGCATCTGGACCACCATTGCCAGCGGCAGCAATGAAAATTATCCCTTGTTCGGTCAATTTCTCAATCGCGTCAGCGAGGATATCATTGGCCGGACCCGACAGGCTCATATTCACCAACTTAACGTTATTTCGCTTCAGCCAGTTGAGCCCCTTTAACAAATCCAGAGTGTTGGCGGCTGATTGTCCTGTCTTATCCATATGGAATACGTCAGCGGCATACATGCGCGCACCGGGCACAAGTCCAGGAGTTAGACTGTCCAGACGGCCGACAAGCAGCGATGCTATGGCGGTGCCGTGGTCCTTCGGCGGGCGGGAACGGCCTTTCCTGACAAAAGAAGCAGTTTTCAACTTTTGACCGCGGAGCGACGGGTGCTTTCTATCGATACCGGCATCTAGAATTCCGACACGAACATTGTTGCCGCAGTTGCGAAGGCGATCGTTCCAATCGATTATTTTCTTATGCCAAACGCACCGCTCGCCTTGGCATGTGCCACTTTCAAGGCGGTAAATGTGATTCAGTTCGGGCTTCGATTTTGGGAATGTCTCGCGAAGCAGTTTCCGGGCTGCGATTGCATTCATGCCTTTTGGCGACCGCAGCCGGATGACCTCGGTCCTTAGGGACGAAAACACAGCTTTAGATTGAAACCTGAATCCCAGTTTCCTGGCCCGTCGAACGGCCCGCGAGTTCAGATTGACCGCGATAATTTCATGCGAATGGTAAGCAAACTTACGCTTTTTATCGAAAATTACCTCGCCGCCTGACCCGCCTCCGGCCGACGCCCTTCCGCCGCGCCCCTTGTTCGAGCTGCCACGGCCAGACCGGCCGCTGCGGCCTTTTCCGGATTTCCCGCTGCGGCCTCGAGACGCATGCGAACCTCGTCCACGCCCTCGCCCCGAGGCTCTTCCGCCACCTCGGCCCGAATTTGCACCTTTGCCGCTGCCAGAACCACTATTGGAGCTGCCGGAACCGCTGTTTCCGCTTTCACCGCCGCTGCTGCCGCTGCCGCTGCTGCCGCTGCCGCTGCTGCCGCTGCTACCACCACCGCCGCTGCCGCTGCTACCACCGCTGTCACCGCCGCCGCCATCTCCGCCGCCGCTGCCGCCGCTACCACCACCGCCGCCGCCGCCGCCGTCTCCACCATCTCCACCACCGCCACCGCCGCCACCGCCGCCGCCGCCGCCGCCACCTCCGCCATCGGCCTTGGCAGATGTTATCGTAATCATAGCGAGCGCAGAATATTCGGCTGCCATATCCAGGCCCAAGCGGGCCAGTGGCTTACTTTGATCTGGTGTTGGAACCGGCGAACGAGCGAATCTATGCTCGCTCTTGCTGGCGAAAAGAACAAAGACAAACGCGCACGCACCTAGCATGAGCGAGAGGATTCGAACGTGGTTTTTAGGGACTATCTTCATTGTATGGTGCTCATTTACTTCAACAGGGTGAGCGACGACGAAATATTGAATTCCTGAAACTATGATCGGATCCCGGGGGCACCGGTCCCTCTCCTCATAATCGGAATAGCAGCCGGTTCACGCAGTTGTTCAGGTCCAGGAGTTATTGCATCTGCCAGCCCGTCTTTAGTGACGTTTCGACCTCCGACTTATTGAGAGCCTTACCCACCTTCATTTGCTCACTCATCAGTTCAACGATCTCCACCGCACCATTTGACGCAGGCGAAAAGGTTTCTGAGGACGCAGCGGACGACTTCGTTGCGACATGAAGCTGTATTTGCCAGTGCCCATCCTGGGAGCGGCAGGCCACGCCGCTAAAATGCTTGCCGTTGGCGACGGCCATATCATACTCGCGGCAAAACCGTTTTTGCTTATCTTTAAAAGTGAGCAACGGAACAATGTAGTTTACCGCGCTGCTCCCTGCGGATCGCTTTCCGTTCGGCGTCAATTCTAAGGCCTGGCGAAGACCGTTCACCGCAAAAACTTCGCCATCTCGGACACTGATCGGCTCATTCGAGCTAAATTCGCGACCTGAATCGATTTGGTTCAGGAGCGTGTGTCCCCCAAAACCAACGAAGAGCGCGGCCATAATCGCCGCCGCATAAGACCAGCTTAGTCGAGAAGGTCGGAGATACCTGCGAAGGGATCGTGCAATCCTCTTTGCCCGCGGCCGATTTTGGGACAAGGGCTTGCCATCGGCTGCATCCGATGACGATCGCCCTCTGATAAACAAGACTTGAAGTTCGTCGCTGCTATCTTTTTTCGCCGGCTCGGCACGTGGGCCAAACGCGTCGCGTGTCTTCCGGATAGCAGTAATCTGCTCACGCAATTCAGAATCTAGCCGAGCAGCGTCCGTGATTAGCTTTTGCTCCGCTGGACTCAAATCACCAACCAGATAGGTCATGATTAGCTCATCGGACAGCCGATTCATCCGCTTTTATCTCCCTGCGCCCCGACTCCGTGGTCCATAATCGTTACAATTGAGCGAGCGATAAGGAACACTTCGTACTCTCAGAAAGAAAGTTTAGCCTCACTGCACGCGACACGACAATGGACCAAGGTCCGGCGAATTAGGTTCGATAGTTAACATCGCATCGACTAGCTGCTTATGTGCGCAGTCTAGCTTCAAGTGGGGCGAACGCATTTGCGGTAAGTCAATGCGACTGCGCAAAAAATTACGTCACGTGAGATGTCCAACAAGCCCAAAGAGTCTCGTTCGATCGCGGCTGCTGTCTCACTGACCTGTTAACCCGTTTGGCACTTTTCTTGTGGATATTGGGGGGCGGCCAAATGGACACTGATGAGAAGCAAATAGATACGCTGGAAATATTGGATGGCTTCAAGCGGCCTCGACGCTGAACTCGGGCCAACGATCAATTTCCCCGCGGGGCAATGTTCATCGTTGCGATAGAGCGTGCCGGAGGTCGTTCGAAGTGGCTCAGACGGACCTTGATCGATTCCCATGCCCAACAAAATGAGAGTTTCATATTCGGCAATCACTCAACGCAATTGTAGTGGGGCTGCTTGCGGTTTTCCGCCCGGAAAATGCTTGGAAACATAGAACTAGGACGTTTCTTGGCTAGAACGCCGTTGTACAATCATCGCCGCTTCGACACGGTTTCGCACTTGGAGCTTTTGCAAGATGTTGGTCATATAGTGCTTTACCGTTTTTTCGCTGAGATCCAGTTTCTCGCCGACCTCTTTGTTTCTCAGGCCTTGCGCGACCAGCTCCAGGATTTGCTCCTCGCGCAAGGTCAAACCCGCAAGCAGGTTTGTGTCCGCCGGTTTTGTGCTCTTGACCTCTTTGAAATCGGCGAGTAGGCGCGCGGCAAGGCCCGGTGAAACATAATCTTCGCCACTGTGAATGGCGCGCAATGTTCTCAAAAATTCGGGGCCGCTAACACCTTTGAGAATATAGCCATGTGCTCCGGCGCGAAGAGCGGCGCTGACGTCCGCTTCATCTTCCGAAACGGTCAACATGACAATCCGTACAAATGGACAAACGTTGGAAATATTCTGCGCCGCCTCAATCCCGCCGCCTGGCATGCTGATATCCAAAAGAATGACATCCGGGAGATCGTCCTGTGCGACCCGCAAAGCCTCATCTCCTGTCGCACCCTCGGCGATGATCTCAAAATCGTTGGCGCTATTTAAAGTATGAACGACACCCTCGCGCATCAATGGATGATCGTCGAACAGAGCTACACGAATTTTACCTGTCACGTCGCATCTCCACCATGTGTGTCGGAAAACTTGCTGTTACGCAGGTTCCCTTGCCAAGCTTAGACTGCAATGTAAACACGCCTCCGAGACTTTCGACGCGCTCCCTCATGCCAGTCAGTCCCAACCGGTTTTCACTAGAACTGGTTTTCGATGGTTCGAAGCCGAGCCCCGAATCCTCAATCTTGACCTCAAGTTTGATTTCATCAATTTCTGCTCGAACGGATTGCCCTTTTCCATTGGCGTGCCGAAAGGCGTTGTTCAAAGCTTCCTGCGTAAATCTGTATAGGCAGATCTTGAGTGGACTCGCCACATCCTTGGGAAGCGATGATATATTATGCTTTATTCTTGTGCCGGTTCGCTTCTCATGCTTGTGCACTGCGATTTGCAACGTTTCCTCCAGTGATAGCTTTTCAATCTCTGGTAAAGCAAGGCCGGCCGAGAGGTTTCGGATTTCTTGGAGTGCATCCGATAGAGCGTTGCGGATTGTCTCCAAACACTCCGAGGGACCATGCTGTCCATTTTCGGCTCGTCCAATCAGCGGTTTCAAAGAGTCGAGCCTCAACAGCGATAGGCCTAACAGTTGCGCAGGACCGTCGTGAAGTTCTGCGCCAACGCGGCGCAAGAACCGCTCATTAATTTCCACTGCCCGTTCGGACGCCAATTCGACACGGCTGCGGAGTTCCTCGTTCTGAGCGAGAAGGCTGGAGAGATCGGTGACGCGCCGCTCCAGCGCACCTCGTTGCTGTTCGATGGTCCGGCTGCCGCGGCGGACAATGATCGATAGCGCCGCGATCGTCGCCAGCGTCAGCAAAGCCACAAGGAGCCAGCTTTGCAGCTTGGCGCGCAGGAGATCGCTGCGCAGCGTATTTGCAACAGTGTAGAATTCGGCAACGGCAATGATGCGTTCGGTGTTCTTTTCTCGAACGGGCACATAGACTTCAAGCAGTGGAATGCGTGTCGCTTGCTCGAGCTCGGATTCCGCATCCGATAGATTGTCGAATTCTGATGAAACCACACCTTGCCAAGAACGCTTTAAATTTTCAGATGGTTTAAATCTCTTGCCGATCAATGGCTTGTTGCTGGCGTAGACAACAAGCCCATCTTCCTTCCAAATCTTGTATGAGAGGACCCGCTTGCCGAGTTCAGTGCTTGCGAACAAGCCGTCGAGGGCTGCCTGGCTTTTGGGCGACAGCTCTTTTTGGTGCGCGAGATCCTGTAACATCGGCGCGATGAAGCTGCTGACATAGAGAGCGGTTGCAGATGCTGTGTTCTGTGTGACGTCCTCTTCGATCTTTCCGGCGACCCAAGTTCCGAGCGTCGCCATACTGACGATAAGGACCGCGGACGCAGCTATCGCGAATTGCTTGGCCAAGCTCAACCGGCTCCAGACCTTTTTAAGCCGGCGGGCCATACTAAAAATTTTTGACGACATCGCAAAAGAATATAGGATATGTACGGAAGAGCAAGATCGCAACCAAGTCATATCGTTACCGCGATTTCCAGTCCCCAAACGACGTTTGTTTCATCCGTTTCGTAGCGATCTGTATCTTTATATCTGCGTCGTTATATTGATACGCGTTATGATGATCATGTTTAATGCCCGGCTTTTCGCATTTTTTGCTCCAACCCCATGAAAAGCTGCGCCGATCGGGTCGGTGCGGGCTCAGGCGCGCGCTTTTACACGCGCATTGATGAACATCTCATTCCATTTAATGCCGCAATGGATCACAAAATGTTGTGGCGGCTTCAGATATACAAATTGGGGGAGAACTATTCGTCCATCAGCGCCTGCTCGATGAGCTGCCGGTGTTTATCTGGAAGTTGCAATTGAAGCGCGTATTCTTGCCCTTTCGCCGACATTTTCGCCCAAGTCTTGCGAAGAATATTAACGAGTTTGGCATCATCATATTTGGTTGCGAAAGTGGCAAAATAATGCGTCAGGAAGACGAGGCAGGCGGTATCCTCGAGCGCTTGAGAGTCTGGATCTTGCTTGAGACGCTCCTTGCGGATGAGGCTTTGTACTCTGGCAAGCATTTCCGCGTCATAGCCGCTGCGGTCGAGGATTTCGCCTGCGAGTTCGGCGTGGCGAAGTTTAAGATCGTTGCGCCATCGCAAATATCCTTTTCGACCGTCCGGATAGGTTGATCTGGGGACCATCCAGCGCTTGAGATGCTGGGCGCGGACCGCAAGTTGCAGCGCCTCCGAGGCATCCGGATAAATGCGATCCAGCATCGCGGTCATGCGCTCGGCGTACACCAGCTCGGCGGGCCGGGCTTCGCCGTCCCTATCAATCATGTTCGGATCTTCCGAATTCGCCTGATCGATTGCGGCGATCGCCTCGGCAAACCGGGATTGGTCCAGCAAATTGGTCATGGGATAAAGTCCGCTTAGGGCCGGTCGCTCATTTTTTCGCCATCTGCTCGAGTTCGCCGTCTGACGGGCTCAGGATATTGCCGCCTGCCGGACATCATGGGCGGCGAGGCGTTCCATCTCCACATTGTTGATGATGACCGGGCTCTGCCCGTCTTATGGCTCGCACCAATACTGTATGATACATCATTCAATTGGGACGGCGTCCCAATATCGCGAAATCCAATTGTTGTAAAACGTCTCGAATTTCGCATATTGAAATTTGGTCACATGGTGGACCGGGAGGATTTGGCGATGTCGTCGCTTGTGCCGCCACATGGCGGCGGGCAGCTAAATTCGCGGCTGATCAGCGATGCTGAGCGCGTGGACAGACTGCGAAGAGCGGAATCACTCAAGGTGGTTCCCATGTCCAGCCGCGAGCTTTCCGATCTCCTCATGTTTGGCATGGGCGCGTACACGCCGCTGGACGGCTATATGGGGCATGATGATTGGCGCCGCGTCTGTCTCGATATGAAGACATCCGGCGGAACATTTTGGCCTATCCCCATCACCCTATCTTGCGATAAGGACACCGCCGGCGGCATCGTCCTCGGTGAGGATGTGGCCTTGGCGGACAGCGAGACGGGCGAGGTGCTTGGCATCATCTCCGTCGAGGACAAATATTCCATCGATAGAACGTTGGAATGCGAGCATGTTTACCGCACGACCGATCAAGGCCATCCGGG
>BFAS01000300.1 GCA_008974985.1 bacterium MnTg02 | reverse complement strand
CTCCGTCGACGGTGATCAAGGAAGATTTGTTGCCCACCGCAAGGACGGCGGCGTCAAGGGCATTGGCAAGATTGCGTTTGACCACGAGATAATAGCCCAAATCCATGGCAACCGCCACGCCGGCCAACAGCGGAATGAGGGCAAGCAAAAACAATAAAATTACGTTGCCACGCTGGTCCTTGTGGATGCGGTGGACCAACCGCTTCAACCAACACCACATAAACGACGCACTCACTCGGCTGGTTGCTGAAAGATCGATTGTGATCCCGTTTCTAACTGTATATCGTCTCTCAAAGAAACGTTAGCGACTCCCCAAAGTGGGAAAATTGCTCTAACTTATTATATAATCGATTTGCTCTTAGGGCATTCTTTTTGTTGTTCTTATTGTCAAACGGAAATTGCTCGTTGGCAACGGGCAACAGTATGTAAAGTGTTAGCTGACTATGTTTTGCGTACAGCGAAAAGATCGGGGGCCCACGCGCTGGCCCTGCCGCCTGATGAGGCGTCTCAAGCGTGATTGCTCTGGCGCCAGCATGGTGGAATTTTCTCTGATCGCCGGATTGTTTCTATTTCTCATCTTTGCCGTGCTCGACATTGCCTTGATCTATTGGGCAAATTTTGAGTTGGAAAATGCCACAAATGATGCGGCGCGGCTGATCCGTACAGGTCAGGTGCAAAAAGATCCGCCGATGGGAGCGGCAACCTTTAAGAGCCAGATCTGTGCCAAAACGGCCATCCTCTGGGACTGTTCTGGAAAGCTGCAGGTCAACGTTGAGGGCTTCAATACATTTGCCGATGTGGCGCCAGTGGATCCGTTTGATGCCGCTGGCGAGCTGAAGCAGAGTTTTGCATTTCAGCCGGGTGGCGGCGAGGATATCGTCCTTGTCACCACATTCTATGAGTGGCAACCGTTTGGCTTTTTTCCGGGTCTTGCATTGAGCAATATGAGCAATGGCAACTTGCTGCTCCGTGCGGCGCTCACCTTCCGGAATGAACCATTCGAAACTGAGAACTAACGGGATGAGTGAGGACATAGAGTGCTTCCGAATAAAGTGGAAACCGGTTTTCCGATTAAGTTGCACGTAAAATCAATGAACTAGGGTCGTTTTTTGATTCGATCAAAAACGAAAAGACCCCAAACTGGAGCAATCGTGCCCCGATCGAACGCGATGAGTAAGCAGAACAAGAACCTGTATTGTAGACTTAAAGAATTGACCGGCGCAGTTCACCGCGACCGCTCTGGTGCGGTATTGGTCGAGTTTTCAATCATTACGCCGGTTCTGATTCTTCTGTTATTTGGCGTTGTGGATTTTGGCCAGGCGATGACGATCGACCGGCGGCTGTCGACTGTCGCGAATTCGATGGCTGACCTTGTCGCCCGGACCGATTCGATTACAGGAGACGAGCTCAGCGATATACGCGAAATCGTCAAGGAAATCATTAAGCCTTTCCCGCTCACGGATAGTCAAAGCAACGAAAAATTGGGTGTTTTGATAACCAGTATCGCTACCGATTCGGATGATGTAACGGAAGTAAAGTGGACCTGTGCGAGCGGTGCCAATGTTTCGGGCTCTGAGCGTCCCATCGGACCCTATTCATCTTTACCGGCCGGGTTGGCGGACACCAATTCGAGCATTATCGAGACGGTTGTGCGCTATGAGTTCACACCGACAATTGGATTTTTGTTGGGGAACTACACAATTGAAAAGGCCGCTTATTTCCGCCCGCGCGTTGCCATAGAAGTTGACAATCCCGGATCGGAATGTGTGGCCTCGGGCAGTTGATATCTCTCAATTTTCTTTGGCAAGCGCGACTGCATGGCCCGCACTTTATAGCGCGTGAGCCTGTGTGCCACCACTTGAACGCCCATCGGTCATTTCCAATGACTGATGGTATTGGTTCTGTTATCCGCGTCCGGATCGTGCGCTTAATTCCGCTTCTCGGGCGATATGCTCGCTGCCGGTGATTTCGGCATCATCGAGAGCGTGATTGTCGATATAAGCTTCGTGCGCTCCATCCGCGGCGGCATAGGCGGGTCCGAGAACATCGAGTACCGTCGGATTTCCGGTTTGTCCGTCTGGTGACTGGAAATAGCCTTCGACGACAATTCCCTCGCGCGCATATTCCGGTTCGTTCCGCAGCAAAAGTTCATGGAGAGTTTTGAGTTTGTAATGCGGCACCGACGCAAACAGATGATGCGGCAAATGATAGTCCATTCCCCACGGAAAGACGGCATAACGCGCAAGGGGATTGACGAGGAACACGCGTGTGTTCGTCAACCGTCCCCGGTCGCCATTGCCATGCTGCACCCACTGTCTCAGGATCATGAACAAGGGAAATGTCGTAAACAGAGGGACAATCCAAAGTAGCGCGAAATAGAGCCACGCGGGCGCGCCGGTTCTGAATTCCATCCAAGTGAGTGCGCCGTAGATCAGGGCTAAAAATGATATGCGATTGATGGCCGTCTTGCGGTGGGAAACAACCGGCTGAATGCGCGCTGACGGAAAGCTCGCTTCTGGAACGACACTGTAATAAGCGATGACCGCGCCCCATAGGATAAGAGAGGTTGCGCCAAGCAGCCAGGCGTTGCCGAGCGAGGTGACATAAATCTGCAGAATCGGCGCCGCTACAGCATAAAGAACGCCGATGCGGATAGGCCATTTCGAACTGCGGATATCCGGGTCGTGATAAGGGTTGGTATCGACGCCGAGGGCGCTATAGCGGGCACGGGTAATCGTGTAGCGGATCAGGTTGGGCAGCCAAAGCTGCTTAATGAGTGTGCCCACAAACGTGATGTGATCGATGGGAAAGTCGAGCCAGTGATCACTATCCCGGAGTTGGGAAATATCCGGGTCTCGGTCGGGATCATTGACGAATTGATGATGGGCCAGATGATGAAGGCGAAACTGGTATGTAGTCGTGTAGAGCGGAAAGGCGCAAAGCCAATCCGAGACCAGCTCATTCTGTTGGCGGTTGCGAAACAACATATAATGCGTGGCTTCATGAACCGCTCCGCCAAGCTGATGTTGTGAGGCGCCGATGACGACGATGGCCAGCACTGTGACCGGCGCGCTCCACCAAAGGCTCAGCCCCGCTGTGGACAGATAGGCGTCTAGCCAAATCGTACCGGCGATGGTTACGGCCAAGATTGCGTAAATTTGCGCCAAATAGACAAAATTTGTGCCGTTGTCGCGGGCGCGCAGCACTCTTATCTCGCGGTCGAATAGCTGATCGCGTTTTTTTTCTGGGCGCGGGGGCGCAACTATTTTACTCGTCGACAAGGTCATAGGCCGTCTCCTGGACGGTTCCAACGCACGCCTTGCTGTCAAGGGCAACTTAAACAACTCGGTCGACAGCCTATAAGCTTGGGTGAAGACCGAAACAGAGATAATTATGCTACGGCGAAACCAAACCTGGCAAGCCCGATCGAAATTACGCTTAGCGATCTCTATCTTACCGATCCCTCTGTGTGACTGGGGTCAAAAAGGTTTTGTATCCGGTTGTGCGTATCCACATAGTGGCTTGCGGTCTACGGTGGGTGCGTCCGCGAGATTGTTTTCAATTCAACTTGTCGGATTTTGTTCTCAATTTATGGGGAGCTGACATCATGATGGGGCCTACGTCTTTATTGCGGCACGATGTCGAGGGGCATATAGCGCGGCTGACGATTAATAATCCGGCGCGCAGGAATGCTATGTCTTTGGCAATGTGGGAGCAAATGGGCGACATCCTTGAGGGATGGGCGAATGCACCCGAAATCCGCGTGCTTATTTTGGCCGGCGCGGGAGAGAAAAGCTTTTGCGCGGGAAACGATATTTCGGAGTTTCCTAACGTTCGCGCGACGCCCGAACAGCGGGCCGAATACGACAAGATCACATCGCGCGCCTATGACGCGCTCGGGAAATTTCCGTGCCCGGTGATTGCGCGCATATCGGGGTTCTGTATCGGCGGCGGACTTGAGCTGGCGCTCCTCTGCGACCTGCAGATCGCCTCCGATCG
>BFAS01000299.1 GCA_008974985.1 bacterium MnTg02 | reverse complement strand
TTCAAGATTTTCCCGCTTGCCGAAAACTCCAAAATACCTGCCATCAAGGGTGGTCGCGGCTGTCACGACGCCGCCGATGATGAAGATGTAATTGCCGATTGGATCGAAACCTATCCACGGGCGAACATCGGTATTCTGTGCGGCGCGGCATCGAATCTGGTGGTCATCGATATCGATGTCAAAGCCGATGCGGGCGGCGACGAGACCTACGCCGAGTTCGAGAAATCCGGACGGATTTTTCCGCCGACATGTGAGGTGGCAACGCCGAGTGGCGGGCGACATTTATATTACCGATATCATCCCACTATTGCCAAAAACTCCGTCGGCAAGCTTGGCAAAGGCATCGATATCCGCTCGACCGGCGGCTATGTCGTG
This sequence comes from bacterium MnTg02, assembly GCA_008974985.1. Taxonomy (GTDB): domain Bacteria; phylum Pseudomonadota; class Alphaproteobacteria; order Rhizobiales; family BFAS01; genus MnTg02. The sequence goes on along the minus strand of BFAS01000299.1, from coordinate 4,733 downwards.
GCGCCGCCATCTGTCATAGACGGCAAGCCCTATCGATGGGTCAGAACGCCGGAATTTATTCGACGTCCACCCATGTGGCTGATTGTTGCCCTGACGCCAACGCCGGAACCACCGCGTCCGCGAATTTCGGGTTTCAACGACAAAGCACAAGATGGTGTCCTTGATTGCATCGCAAAGGCTTCAGAGGGACAGCGAAACAGCATCCTTTATTGGGGAGCCTGTCGTCATGCTGAATATGATTGGCCGATGGACGGTTTGCTTCCAGCCGCATTGAAATGTGGTTTGACGAAATCAGAAGCCGAAAAAACGATCCAAAGCGGATTGAAGCGGGGGCGTCCAAATGCATGATCAGACTTTCGCGGCGCGTTGCGACCGAGTGCTGGCGCGGATCGATAAAGCCCGTAAGAACCCCGGGCAACTTCCCGGTCTTTCGACTGGGATAAAAGCTCTCGACGAGGCAATTGATGGATTGCAGCCGACCCATTTGCTTTGTTTGGCGGGGCGGCCTGCTATGGGCAAGACAGCCCTCGCTACAACCATAGCGTTTCATGTTGCGCGGGATGCGCCGGTTGGCTTTTTGTCGCTTGAGCAACCTGGCGACGAGCTTGCGCTGCGCGTCGTTGCGGATGTCGCCGACATGCCGATGAAAGACCTGAAACGGGGAATTGTCACGCCCGACCAGCGTAATGTCATCGCCGAATTAATTTCGCAAATCAAAACCCGTCAGCTTCACATTGCGGACAGCTTCGACCGGCATCTCGATAAGATCCGTGAGGAAGCAGCACGGCTTTACGATACGTACGGCATACGCGCACTTTTTATCGATTATTTGCAGCTTGCGACGGCGAAAGATGTTCGCACCCGTGACCGGGAGATTGCACAAATCTCAGCCGGGCTGAAACAGTTGGCACTGGATTTTGATATCCCGGTTATCGCAGTTTCGCAGCTCAATCGCGAGGTTGAAAAAACCAACGACAAGCGGCCTGCAATGGCCCATTTGCGAGAAAGCGGGGCCATCGAGCAAGACGCCGATATCGTCGCCCTGCTTTTCCGCGAGCACTATTATTTTATGCAAAAGCCCAAACCGGACTTAATGGACAATGCCGCCTATCAAAATTGGCAACAAAATCTCTCAAGATGTTACGGCAAGGCTGAATTGATCATAGCCAAAAATCGTCACGGCCCACCATGCACCATCGAACTTGCATTCAATGAAAAAAGAATGCGGTTCTCGGACCTGGAGAAAAATTTGACCGGAGCAGAAAGCCAATGAGGAAACGCTGTCAGACACATTCACACATCTTTCTTTCCGATTGGGTCCGGCCCGGTCGGTATAGCCGACAACCGCAAGCAATCCCGGAGGGTTAGCCCGTGTACGTTCATGAGATCTGTGTGAGAATGATCAAGACCGACGAGAAACGTCGTCCGATCCGTCAAAAAACCGTTCAAAAACTTGCAGAAAGTATTGAGATGATTGGCCTTCAGAGTCCAATCATACTGCGTGGCGGCTCTGCACACCCCGTTCTTATCTCCGGCGCTCATCGTTTAGAAGCCTTTAAACTGCTTGGTAGGGAGTGGATTCCGGCTGTCTATGTCAGTGCCGATGATATTCACGCAAAGCTTGCCGAGATCGATGAAAACCTTATTCGAGAAAACCTTTCACCCGCCCAAGAAGCCATCGCCATTGATCTGCGGGCGGAGCTGATCAAGGCGTTGAAGGAGGAAAAACCTGACACAAATGTGTCAGGTTTAGGTAAGGGTGGTCGCGGTAAAAAAGAAAAAGCTCCTGCCTCTGACCGTGATTTAGAAAAGAAAACTGGGCGCAGTAGAGAAAGTGTCCGCCGCGCCAAGAAGCGCGTCGAATCGATCGGCGCTGGTACCCTTGAAACCATCGTCGGAACATGTCTCGATCAGCCCGGAGAATTAGATGCACTTGCGAAGATAGAAGATGACGAACGCACTTCCATCATCGACAAGGCCAGATCCGGCGAGAAGGTTTCGGCAAAGACGCAACTTAAGAAACTGAAGCGCGATGAGCGCGAGACAGAACTTGCTGCAAAACAGACTGCGCTCCCGGACAAAAAATACGGGGTGATCGTCGCCGATCCAGAATGGCGGTCAGAGCCGTGGTCACGCGAGTCTGGCATGGACCGCGCCGCCGACAATCACTATCCGACCTCATGCACGGAAGTCATTTCAGCGCGTGACGTTGCCTCTATTGCCGCCGATGATTGCGTGCTGTTTCTGTGGGCGACCGCACCAATGTTTCCGGACGCATTGGAGGTGATGGCAGCATGGGGGTTCGAGTACCGAAGCCAGTACGTTTGGGGTAAGGACCGGGTCGGCACCGGATACTGGGGTAGGAACAGTCACGAAAATCTCTTGATTGGCGTGCGCGGCAATGTGCCCGCGCCAGCAATGGGCACGCAATGGAAATCATTGATCAATGCACCCGTTGGCAAGCATTCTGCAAAGCCGGAAAAATTCCTTGATATGATCGAAGAATATTTTCCGAATCTGCCGAAGATTGAATTGAACCGTCGTGGTCCACCGCGTCCGAATTGGGATGCCTGGGGTAATGAGACAGACAGTTTCGGAGCGGTTGAATAAATGGCGCAGAGCGCCCAATCCAGCCACGGCCTCAACTTCGGAAAAGCGCTTCCCGGCCAATTGCAAAAAGATCAGATATGTCTGGGGGCGCTGTGCGGTGGCGGCTCCGGAAGATTGGCGATCTTCGTCAAGAGGTGGCGCGATATCCGATGATCTGCCGCCGCCATGCAGCAAGACAAGGTGCGAGTCCGGCGAAGACGAACTCGCCAGCTATCTGCGCTTATGTCGAAGCCTGAAATTTCCCAAATATTACTACTGCCGCGCCATGGTTTCCCGCCACACTCGTAGGAAGAGAGCCCGCTGGGCTGTCTTTTTCATCAAACAATACGCGCCCATCGGCTGAGCCATGGTGCCACGAAGAAAAACTTGTGGCAGCCCGCAGTCTTGGTCCCGCAACTTGATCCAGGTGCGCTGCGCGTCCTTGAGCGTGGTCTTCTGTTCGTCGTCGAGAGCGGTGCGCAAAATTGAGTATTCCTTGTTCAGAATTTTGTCCCAAAGAACTAACTCGCGGTCGATACATTCGACTTGGCCAAGGGTAGACAGGCCTTCCGGCTTTTCAAGACAGGCATCAGCTTGCCTGCCAATGCAGGCCGTACCATCCTGCTCGGCCTTGGCCTCGGTCGCGAGGCATTCCTCGATTATATTGCCCTGAGCCGAAACATTGGTGGCAAAGCTAAATGCTCCTGCGCCAAGAACGGCGAGAAGCAGCATGAAAATCCGGATTCTGCGCCAAGAGATTTTAGCGATAGTTGTCATCTAAGTTGTCGATTTAACCCCTCTGCCAATAGTGTCATCCCAGTTTGACGGCATCACGTTGGGTTAGACCCGCAATCCGAATACTACCATGGCTGATCAGAACTTTAGCCCGCAGAAGACTTCTTCCTTAACGTTCAGACACGCTTTTTGAGGCGACAATTGAAGCGGAGTTCACTAGTCCTGCCATATGTTTTCCCGGTGGAAGCTTAGGTATGGGATGTGTGCTGTATGCACCCGACTTAGTTTGGCGGATACGTCGATGCTAACACGGGTCCGCAAGATCAACTCCTGGTGACACGAGAACGGCACCAGTGTTGTCAAAACTAATAAGTCCCTTATCAAATGCAGCGTCGTAGTGGGGCGACAGCAGCAAGCCATGGTGAGGATCAAGGCGCTCGCGATTATCACATGAGCACCATGGCTTAATATGAGATGCTCTCAGAAGTGATGAAATCGACACATCCAGTGATGGCACATTGGCCGTCCCACATCCGCATGATGGCGTCGGTGCTGCGAATTTCCTGACCGCTACGCACGCCCGCGCCCGCGCACGCGAGGGAAACGCTGTGAGAGTGGGCGGATCTTCGTTGGATGGACTGAATCGGTCGTCTTGCCCCACTCGGAGGAAAATGCGACTACTCACCATCCTCGACTACAACACCGCGCATGTTTGACTCGGTACTGCCCGTACAGGAAGCGTTTATGGCTGACTTCGACAGTGACAAATTCTTCCGCCGGTTCTCCTCCGTTTGGCAAGATCACGATATCGAGGGCATCGCCGAGATGTTTACCGAAGATGCCATTTTCGAAGCATCGTTCGGTCCTGAACCTTACGGCGAACGCGCAGTTGGTAAGGAGGCAGCAACACGACTTGCCGCGTCGGTCTTTGAGCGCATACCTGATGTTCAGTTTGAGGAAATTCGACATTTCGTCACGTCCCAGCTCGCCGTCATCGAATCGATTCAATCAGGGACGCCGCTGGACGGCGAACCGTTCGAAGTGCACATCGTAGACCTGTTGACACTGCGCGATGGCAAGATTGCTGCCAAGCGGACATATCGGAAGGGACGGATATAGAGTCTGCTTTCGGGCCGCTTGTAGATGCCACGCCTAACGTCACAGAAGTCCTGCTCTGACCCATTCCGCAAGTCGGATACGTCATCAAGATAGACGAGCTTCGCCTGAACAAATTGGCGAAGTTAAATTATCGGAATAGTGATGGCGTACCAGGCACCTCTGTTTTATGCCGCATTGTAGATCCGAACACCGGCGCCCTTTAATACAAATACCTTATTTAAGAGTTTGACGCAGGCATAGATCGTCTTTATCGACGGGGCCGGCGTCTCCGTAAGCTTGCCGATTTCGAG
>BFAS01000298.1 GCA_008974985.1 bacterium MnTg02 | reverse complement strand
ATTCGGACATACAATGACGGCACCACGGCGCTGAACGGGATATCGAACGATCCGCCAGATATTGCCATCTTGGATATCAAGATGCCTCGTATGGATGGCATGGAGTTGTTGCGCCACCTTCGGGAAAAATCGGAATTGCCGGTCATTTATTTGACGTCGAAGGTCGAAGAAGTGGATGAACTCCTGGGCCTAAAAATGGGGGCTGACGACTATATTGCGAAACCCTTTTCGCAGCGTTTGCTGGTGGAGCGTGTCAGGGTGGTGCTGCGCCGCGCCCAGCAGAAAGAAACTGCCGTATCCCCAGATGCGAATGCAAAAGTCCTTGAGCGGGGTAAGCTAAAGATAGATCCGGAGCGACATTCTTGTCGTTGGGATGGGCAGAACGTCACGCTTACTGTGACCGAGTTTCAAATTCTTCATTCCCTGGCGCAACGCCCCGGCGTAGTTAAAAGCCGCGATGCCCTGATGGATGCTGCGTATGACGACCAAGTTTATGTCGATGACCGGACCATCGACAGCCACATCAAGCGGTTGAGAAAAAAGTTCCAAGCTGTCGACCGCGATTTTGATGTGATTGAAACACTTTACGGCATCGGCTACCGGTTCAAAGAAAACTAAGTACGGCCCGTTCGCTCATCCCGTCACAATGACGGGCAAGCGACACGTTCCCGTAAAGCTCCACGTCATACCTCTTCCCGGCCGGTTCCCAATAAATGGAATCTAAGTTGGAACGGTAAGGAATATTCAGTAGGCGACGTTTGGCCAAGCATCAATATTTTGGTTCTTTTTGCGCTTTCTGTTCTTGCGCGTCCTGGCGTTGGCTCTTCCATGGGCACCATGGGATCCAGCGACAAAGTCGGCGCGGTCCAGGCCACGAAGCTCCCCGCCCTTGTTGCTTTTTGAAGCAAAGCTTTTATTGCCTTTTTTCGCCTCAACTGGATCGCTATTGGCTATCACCGTTACACTCATGATTGCGATTGCCGCAACAACCGTTCTTAGCACACTCATTCTTACGCCCTTAGCTCCCTAGTTAACGAACGCGAGTCGGTATGGTGCGGCAAAAACATGAATACGGAGTGCAGCCGAGCGATTTCATGGAAGCATTGTTCACAATTCCTTAACGTATCAAATTCTGGAAATGCTATGTGTCAACTCGGGAGTCAATCTGGCGCGACATATCTCAGATACGGAGCTGTTCGTAGCCCCGAAGGGTTGCTTTAGGTCAAATCAAGCCCTCATCCCCGTCCTCCGATTAGTCCGCTGCTGCTGCCGGTCCGGTCGTTTGCACGACATTCATCAATCAGCGCAAAGTTGCGCCGCAGGCAATCCGCCTGCGAACGGGTCAAGGTGCCAAATTCATTTTGATACGAGGGGCAAAAACGCCCGGATGACATAGTTTTGAATGGCGGCTTGGGGGGGACATGGAAACCCCGGCAAACAACGAAGATCTGCTAAGCCTCACGAAAAGATTGGTGCCGGCTGGAGGATTAGACCCCCCGACCTACTGATTACAATTGGTGGCTTTGTGTTTTCTGGCCATTCCTGTGCCTTCCCGTGTTGCCCTAACCTGTTGGTTTTAAGCAGTTATTTTTGCACCCGAATTCCTGAGCATTTCTTGCATTTCCGTTCGCCGCTTGGAACCAACAACTCCTCTAGCCCTAAAGGTCAGATTAAATTTTGGCTTTTACAGCTTATGTGACAATGGTGAAATTGAATCGGGCCTCGCCGCTTATCGTGCCGCAGCCATTGCCAATATCCCGCGCCCCAATGGGATCAGCCGGATGACCTGATTATACGATTCTTGATCGCCCCATGAGCCGCAGCGTGGAATTTCTACCAAAACGCAGAACTGGATAAAGCCAGCGGCAGCGCCACTTTGATCTCAATATCGTTGCTATAAGCCGGTTAAGTTTACCGCTTGGTGAGGACAGCATGGACAGGAGGTGAACGCAATCTTGGCCGTGGTAGATGCGCCCCTCAAATTTCGCCACCATACCCTCGTTCAGGTCCAGACCGGCGGCTCTGATCTCTTGCACGAACGGATGCTCTTCTCGCGCATTCAACAACTCAATTGAACCGACAGCATCGCGCAGCCTTAGCAAACGTACATAGGCCGAACAAAATGGACAGTCGCCATCATAGGCGATCTGTATATCCGCGCCTTCAGGGCTTAGAGACGTCGATGACATGGCTTGACCGGTGTAGGACGCGCTTCTGACGTTTACCTTCATTATATGTAATGCAGACCGACTCAAAATTGTAGTGGAATGCTACAATCTTACGATTATCCAGTTGAGCAAACTCCTTGAACTCGAACGGGTTGCTCCAGATGTGATGTGGATAGAAATCATAGGGGAAAAGGCCGTTTTCATCTGCGTGATCTAAAATTGCGCGATGGTGAAGACGGACCATTCTCTCCACTTGGGCGCGGTCCATATTGCGCCGTGCGCGAAGTTGGCGGCCTTCGAACGAGCAGGTTTTGGCCCTGCGCATAAAGTCCACTTTAGACGTCGTTCCCCAGCTCCCACTGGGCAGATGGCCAGTGCGCTCAGGCGCTCCGAGCCGCATCCGCGCAACAGTGAGAGAGGATGTCAGAAAATAGTTGCTGGGTACCTCTATGTGACGCCCGTCCGAGGTTTCGGCTGAAAACCAGGCTCTGTTATAGGCTCCCGTATCGTACCAGCCGAGTTGAGCGGCAAAGAATACGGTTGTGCCCAGCAATACGCAGAATGTACCTGCGGACCTCTCGATGCGATTGAGTGGCAGATCCCTAATAGATGTTGCGGCGATGACGATGACGGCGTTCAACAATATCCACTTCCAGAAGAATATTCCTGTCAATATGTAGATTACGATATGGGTCAAATCGTAGAACAGAGTTAGCCAAATCGTATATCTTATGTCTCGCAGAAAAATTACAGAGAGGGTTTGTCCCACAAGCGTGGCGACGTTGGCGATGACAACCAATGATGCAAAATAAGTCTGCGCGTATTCTGCCAATACCGGCCATTGGCTAATTGGCATGAAATGCCCGTCCTGGGCGACGAGTGATAAGATGGCAGTTGGATTCTCTATCGCCCACACAAGCGGGCCACCCTCAAGAGCAAATTTGGCAACGGCGGAATAAAAGTAGTTTCCAAAATGGATGCCCACGGCGCAGATAAATAGAAGCTTAGGAAATTCGCCCTTTCCTGGTGGACGTAATATTTACTCAGTCTTAAGCGTGCCAAAACGGGCTGGGCATAAGTCATTATTAGAAGACCGAGCGTGAGAAAGATCGCGCACTCGACGACTGGAAGGTAATCCGTCGGCGCGGAATAAGAAATGTCAACCAGTTCCGCTCCCCACCGCTTCGAGGCGAGAATGTGAATGGCCGGCACCAAAGCAAAGACGGGTATCCAAAAAGCTATTACGCCGCCAGCAATGGCGAGCAAGCGGGAGATTTCCGGAACCGCAGCTACCAACCAAGGCGTATCGGCGGGCAAAATTAAGTAAGCGACCGCAGTGTAGAAAATCAGTATCGCAACCACCCCGCGCAGCAGGATCCTGAAGGCCGGACAGGTGTCTTCGTAGGTGATGGTTCTGGAAAGATAGGCCACAAACGCGCCCGCAAATACAAACAGGCATAAGAAAAGCGGCTCTATTTTGCCTACCTTCGAAAAAACTTTGCTGAATATGTCGTAGATTAGAAAAATTGCTACGATTCGAGCAGCTAGATTGAGGGCTTCGAGATGCCGAGTCTTCATGTGTTCGACAATCAGCATATGATTGGAAAATCACTCTTCGTCGAGAATGCCACGTACTGACGGCTTATGCCTTCCAGGATTTGACATCTATAAGAAAGGCGGAATATATACAATAAATCTAACGATAAAGAACTTCCTATGTGGAATTCTTGAAACGCCACTGGCCGAACATTGAAGGATTGGGGGACGCGCAGTAAGCCCTTCTTTGTAAGTCGTCTTGCAGACAATAGTCATAGATATCATTGAATAATGGCTCACTGCAAACCTTCTTGCAAATTGCTCATATCGAGTGGCGATTCAATCCGCCGACCATGATATTGGGAGCGATTTGTCTATGTCTGTCGAAAGTGTTGCTGATTATTTTGCGCGATCGCAATGCTGAATCCATTTGCTGAAGATTGCTCCTATGGCGGACCTTGCAAAATCAAAGCGCGCTTCGTTTTCGGATAGATTTCATTCACACCAGGGCTCGCTAACAAGCGTACTCAATCGGTACGATGCGACAGCGATCGCAATCTATGCCGTGATCGCCACGCTGGCACTGCTGGGGCGCTGGCGCGGTGGGATGGTCGAAATTCTGATGGGTGATGCCGGGGCTCATTCGTCGGCGGTTGCCGGAAGATTGGAGCCATATCGCTTCATCGGCGACTCGATGCTGGAGAACCCTGCGATCACAGCGTTCTACCAGACAGCATTAGATGTTTATCTTCAATATGCGGCCGGGCCGTTCGGCGGGCTCGGAAGTGCATTTATCTCTTTGCTGCTTCCGGCTGCTTTTTTGCAGCTATTAGGGTTTCATCTGCTCGCTCGAAGATTCTTTGCAAGCCCTCTCCTAGCGTTCGGTTTCGCCATCGTCACATTGCTAAAGGTAAAGGTCGGGATTAGTGGAGAGCTTTGGGGCTTAATTCTAGACCCTCTGTCGCGCATCCTTTACCAAGCCCTATTCCCATGGGTGTTGCTTCTGGCCCTGTCAAACCCCTTTAGTCTATCCGTCCGGATTGCGACCATGATCGCGTCGGGTGTGCTTGTCTATATTCATTCTCATAGTGCTGCAACGCAGGCGTTCGCACTTCTGTGCGGGTTTGCGGCGCTGAAACCCCGAAATCACACGTGGATTGGGCATGGTTTGAGGTTGTTTGGGCTTGGATGCCTTTTTTTGCTAATAGCGTCGCCATTTATATTTGCGTTCATTTCAACAACGTCGGGTGGCGATTTGCCTGATCCTGCTTTGGCCCGCGAAATCAGCATCGCCAGGCTCGGCCGTTACAATGCCCCGTGGCTAATGACTCTCAATTTCCTCAGGCGATGCTGGCCATTTCTTTTGGCTATCGGCTTGGGCGGATGGTGGCTCTGGAGCCGCAGACCGGATCTCCACACTTTTCTCCTTTTTGTCGCTGGCTGGGCAGCAGGCCTAGCATTCATTGCCATTTATGTGCCGAACGTCGAACATGTGATAGCGGCGTATTGGGGTCGCTTGCCGTTCGAATATGATTTCATACGCTCGCTGCGCTATGTGGTGCCGGTCGGCTGGCTATTTATTTTTATTGTTGGCAGGGAAATCGATGCGTTGGCGTTCCGAGTGGTGCGCCCCGTTCTTGTGACAACGCTTTTGGCGACATTAGTTCTTGTGCACAATTTGGTGACGAAACCTCAGCGGTTTTTTGGCTTGGTATCAACTGGTGCAGTTTGCCTGATGACCGGAACGATTCCATGCCCTCGAAATGACCTTGAACGCGATGTGCATGAATTGCTTTTAGCAATCAAGAAACTTCCCGAGGGAAGCCGGTTTCTACCGGAAACAGACCTTTTGGGGTTAACGATCCGGCATGCGGCGCGCCGGCCCGTCGTGTTCACATTCAAGGAAGGTGGCTGGATGATGTACGCAAAGGAATTTGACGCCATGGTGAACTGGTACCAGCGTAAGAAAGCGTTCGATGAACTCATATCCTACACGGAGAAAAAACGGAAGATCACAGATGACCAGCGCTGGTACAGTACATTCGTGCGTCTAGCGCAAGAGTTCGGTGCGCAATATATCGTTATGGCTCGGGACGCGCGCAAATTAAGCGTCGTTGTGCCAAGCTCAATTGTGTTTGCTTCAGAGAAGACGAGCCTTCTCCGGGTTCCGGCTGCCGAACCACGGATTAAACGTTGAGGCCTAATGGTCTCCTTCTGCTGTTTCTGTAATTTTCGACGTTAAATATCTTGGTTGTTATCATTGGTGCGATTTACGATTAGTGAACGAATATTGCTGGAATTTCTGAAGGCTATCCATTGTATGCCATGATCTCTAAGAGACTGGATAAGGCGCTGGTTTACGCCTACGACATCGAATAACACATCAACGAAGAGCGGTACCGCCAGAGCATCGTCAATTTAAGCGCTATCGCTGGCTGGGGTGGATCGGGACAAAGACGGTCGCACACGCTGGGCGGCTGGAGTTGATCAAAAGGTCGATTAACAAAGTGTGCGGCATAGCAGGCGTTTTTAATCGGGACGGGACGCACGCGAGTCAATCTGTCATTCAAGCGATGATTGACAGGATTCGCCATCGCGGCCCCGATGACCAAGGTTTATGGCACGAAGGACCGGTCGCTTTCGGTCATCGTCGGCTCGCTATCCGTGACCTAACACCCGCCGGTTCGCAGCCGTTTGTTTCGGCAGATGAGCGCATTGTCGTAACCTACAATGGAGAGCTGTACAACGACGACGATCTGGCGCTGGAACTTGAAAAAACGACCGGATATATCCGCCGCACCCGATGCGACACGGAACTCATCCCGGCGGCATACCTTGCATGGGGGCTATCGGCATTTGCACGTTTCGAGGGAATGTTTGCGATTGCCCTATGGGATCGCAAAGAGCGCAGGTTGGTGTTAGCGCGCGACGGAATTGGCATTAAGCCGCTATATGTTCGTGATGATGGCAAGTCGATTAGCTTTGCAAGCGAGATCAAGGCGCTGCTTGCCGATACGTCTAAGTCCGCGAAGCTATCTCCTCCCGATGTCGCTCATATGCTTGCTCTTGGCTATCCTGCGCCAGACCGGACGCTGCTTGAAGGAGTACGTCAGCTCGCGCCAGGCACGATCCTTTCTGTCGACGCGACCGGTACACGCGAGCACACATTTTGGCGCCCAAAACGGACTCCCGTGCTGCAAGATCGTAACGCCGCCAAAACGGAGTTCTTAGAGATTTTCCGAGAAGTTGTGGCAGCGCAACTCGTTAGCGATGTGCCTGTTGGCGTGATGCAGAGCGGTGGCGTCGACTCATCGCTCATCAGCATGCTCTTGCCACGTGACCGCCAAGTCCCACTGTTCTCGGTGCGCTTTTCGGAAGCTTCACATGACGAAGCTAAGGTTGCCGCGAGCCTGGCGCGAACGGCCGAGCGTAAACTCGTTTGGGTCGACTTTCCTGACAGCGCGGATGTCGAAGATGATTTCCGCAGTTCAGTTGAAGCCGTTGATGGGCAACTCGCGGACTCAAGCACTCTTGCAACCTATCGTCTTTGCCGCACCATAAGGCAGCATGCCACAGTTGCACTTTCCGGAGATGGTGGTGATGAGTTTTTTGCCGGCTACCCGACATATCGTGCCAGCGCTCTGGCATCGCGGATAAGCCCGCTCTGCCCGAAACCAATTTGGACGGCCGCCGCCCGATTTGTGCAAGCGACAAGTGGGGTCTCCAATGCACGTCTTCCGCTGCGGGAAAAAGCCTATCGCTTTCTTTCGGGACTTGGTCATCAGGCACCTCACGCGGTTTGGCGACACTATTTGCCTTCCTGGAAACGACATCTGCTGTATGGGCCGCAACTTGCTGAAGATCAGCACACAGACCCATTTGCGGGGTATGCAGATGCGCTTAAAGCCAATAACGGCGATATAATTGATAAGTGTCTGGTTGCGGACCAAACCTACTATTTACCAGCAGACATGCTGGTAAAGGTCGATCGGACCAGTATGGCGCACGGGCTTGAAGTGCGTGTGCCGTTCCTGGATCGAAGGGTAATGGAATTTTCGGGCCGACTGTCCAATGCTTTGATGCTGCCTAGCGGCGGTTTGACGAAACGTATTTTACGCGACGCACTTGAATCCCTTGGTGTGTCTTCGAACATCGCGCAGGCACCGAAGCGTGGCTTCAATGTGCCAATGAATATTCTCCTCAGCGGCGCTCTGAAACCGCTGGCCAGCCGTCTTCTAGACCGGGAAGCGGATGTGTTCGCACCATATTTGTCTCCCGATGGTGTCCGCCAGCTTTGGCGGGAACATAGCGATGGAAGGCGTGATGAGAAATATGCTATTTGGGCGTTGCTAACGATCGGTGTCTGGTGTCAGAAGGAAGCGATACACTGAGTAGGCAAGAGGAGGAGTTCAGCGATCTTTTAGTTGTCATCCCGGCCTATAGCGAAGCTGAGGGAATAGCCGCCACGCTTCATCAAGTCGTGCCTCACCTCTGGCCTCTCGCCGAGTAATATCTCGTCTCGCAAGCCGATGTGCTTTCAATGCTCTTCAATCCGGCCGGACTGAAAACCTTTCTTGAGGATCACATTGCAGGCCATACAAACAATGCTTATGGCCTATGGGCTCTCCTCATTTTCGCAGTTTGGAATCAAGATCGCCTTGTAGCGTGACCCAAGCCAATTGATCGTGCGAGTATGAAAATGAAAATTAATTTAGCGGGATATGGCAATCGTGGCTGACTACAGAAATCTTTCAGTGATCGTGCCTGCATTCAATGAAGAAGGCGGTGTACAGCAAACATTAGAAGCGCTGAAAAAAAATCTCCCCAATGCCGAAATCATCCTAGTAGATGATTGCAGCACAGATAACACGCCAGAGATGGCTAAAAAAGTTGATGGTGTGCACATCCTGCGGCACCGGTTCAATCGCGGCTATGGCGCCGCCCTGAAGTCGGGCATGGTCTCGTCCAATCGCGAACACATCGCCTGGTTCGATGCAGACGGTGAACACCGCACCGAAGACCTCCAAGCAATGTTCAAGTTATTGGAGGAGCGTTCTCTGGGCGCCATTATCGGCCGACGGCAGGTCAAGGGTCAGCAGAAAGTCAGGTTCTATGGCAAGTTGGTGTTGCGACTATGGGCCAGGTTGCTCGGTCTGAGGCTCGACCGCGACCTGAATTGCGGTCTGCGCGTCTTCCATAAAGAGGCCATCCTCCCCTATCTCAATATGCTCCCCGATCGCTTCAGTGCAAGCACGACAAGCACAATGATCATGCTTGAAAAAAAATACCCGATTGAGTTTTTCGACATTCGGACAAATCCACGTATTGGCCATTCCAAGGTGCGCTTGCGCCACGGGTTTGAGACAATCCTAAATATCTTCCGGATCTCAATGATTTTTGCGCCATTGCGAATTTATGGAACTCTTGGTGCTGTTCTGGTGGTAATCGGTTTTGTCTACGGTTTAGGAATGGCGCTTACAGTAGATAAAGGATTTCCAGCATTCGCGTTGGTGGTTCTGATGGCCGGTTTTTTCCTGCTCGCAATTGGCGCCATCGCTGACCAGATCAGCAGATGGCAGCTTTCCGCTGCTGGCAGCCATTCTCTGGACTTGAGACGGACCCCGTTGGCCGAACCGGATGGGAAACACTAGAATGGCAACGCCAAAACCTGATCACGAAGGACTGGCATTTTCCTCGGAGCTTGTGCCTGACTGGGCCCTGAGAGGGCCCAAGAGTTCCGCGCAGACCGCCTGGGATTTCTGCACCGCGCCCTTTCGCATGGCTATTCTTCCTGATCTGGTGAGCGAGCGCTGCCATATGACGTCGCTGCGCGCGGAACGGTTCGCCGCCGTGCTCCCCCACCTGCGCGGGCGCGTACTGGATATCGGTGCTGGAGACAACATGCTTGTCCGTCTTTACCGGAAATATGCAGAACAAATTGGCGCCACATCTAGCGATGCGACGGACAGCGTCGGAGCGGATATCATGGACTGGGGGTCAGATTGCCGGATAATCGAAGATGCAGCAAATCTGCCCTTCAAAGATGACAGCTTCGACACGGTCAGTTTCATCGCCTGCATTAATCATATCATAAAGCGGGGTGATGCCCTCAAGGAAGCCAAGCGGGTCGTTCGTCCTGGTGGCCGCGTGCTGATTACGATGATCGGCCCTCTCATCGGAAAGGTGGGCCATGCCATCTGGTGGTACAGTGAGGACAAGCACCGCGAAGTCGATAAGGATGAGCTTATGGGCATGTCGCCAGGCGAAATTCGCGAATTGCTCAAAGCTGCCGGATTTGAACTAGAGCTTGAGAAGCGCTTCGTCTACGGGCTTAACTGGCTCTATGTGGCGCGGGCGTAAAAGGCCTGTATTTGACAAGTTGAAAATTGGCTGAGTGGAAGGATAATTGTTGATACTGAAGCGCGAAGTGTGGGGGCTTGCAAACCGAGCGGAGCGAGTCAGGTTCGCGCGGTATATCCTCGTTGGAGTCCTGACGTTTGGTCTGTTTATAACATTGAGCTGTGGCCTTCCCGTGGCCTCCGGCATGCCGCCGCCAATGGCGACCGCTATGGCCTTTGCTGTTTCGGGGGCATTCAATTATGTCGCTCACCGCCTATACACGTTTCAAAGTACAAAGATGGTGGGTTCATCGCTGCCCCGCTATCTTTTGCTGCTCGGAACGAACTCGGCATTTGGGTCAGCGTTCGTAGGCGCGACCACGAGCTGGCTGGGGATGTCCGTACTTTCCGCAAATCTCATCTGTGGTGTGGCGGTTACGCTACTGAGCTATGTCGTTATGAGATATGTGGTTATGTAGGTCACATGGATCCTCTGATATGCCGTCATTGATGTGGCGGAGATTTACGTTGCGAGCGGATCAGCAGCGGCTTTCAGGATTGGAGTTTGCGATGGAGCCTACCTGGCGGCTCTATGCTGGTCGTGTAGGGGAGCAGGCATGCCAATTTCGGAAAATTCTATGGCCGATCGATGAATTGCGGCTGCCACCCGCACCAGCTTGAACGTTGGATTGGTCGCGATGGAGGGAACCAGAGCAGGGGCACGCTCGGGAGTGATGAAATGCCGCGAAAATAGGACGAAGAGGATCGCTCAAACCGTCCGCCTCTTCACCAACCGCACCCAAATCAGTTGCCGCTTTCCCCAAAGGACTCGAATAGCTACACTTGCTTAAATCTCCAGGATCATCTGGGAAAGACCGGGTAGAATGACTCAAGTAATAAATTCGTTATGGATTGGAGGCGACCTGGGATTTATCGAGCAGACTTCGATGTGCTCGTTTCTCGATGCAGGACATGAATTCCATCTTTATAGTTTTGGCGAAGTTCAGAATGTACCTGAAGGTGTTGTTGTAAGGGACGCCGGAGACATTATTGAGGACTCAATCGACCTTTCGCCATTCTATGAAAAGAAGGCTTGGAGTGCATTATCGAATTTCTTTAGATACAAAATAATGTCGAAGAAAGTTGGTATCTGGGTCGATATGGATATTATTTGCGTAACTAAATTTGATTTTACAGATTCCGAGATATTCGGCCGTTCCGGCGATAAGTTTATAAATGGTGCGGTTCTTTATATAGAAAATGAATATTTGATTCGTGACTTATTGAGTATCTTCAGCGTCAGCAAAGGCCTACCTCCCTGGTTGCGTAAATATTCGAAGCACAAGAGGTACGCCAAACTTTATGCGAAAAATCTCTTCTTCGGCCCCCTGCATATCGTCGATCTGCCCTGGGGCACGTCGGGTCCGAAAGGACTGACCTGGATGATTGAAAAACATAATTTAACAACCAAAGCAAAAGAGGAATCCACGTTTTACCCTCTGAAGATGGTTGATGCCGACAAGGCTTTTGACCCGGAATTCGATATCCAAGATATTTTGGAAGATAATACGAAGACAATTCATCTCTGGAACAATAAAATAAAACATCATAGGAATAAGGCTCCCCATTCGGAAAGTTATATGGGGAAACTGTGCAAAAAATACGCCTTGCACTAATATGATATATCTAAATCGCAATCAGTTAGGAATCTGCTCAAACGGAATTTTTATTCTTGATATGATAGAGTTAAAACGCTTTTCACTAGCGATTTGAGGGTAAGTGTAATGATGGAATTCGACCATCAGAAAATTTATTAGTCGAATGGCCCCACTGTCGATAATTCTCTCCAAAACTTCGTATTCGGCGCCCTCGATGTCCATCCTTACTATTACGTGATCTTCATCTGAGAAGGTCCTTTCTAACCAAGCTGAAAAATCTATGCATTTTACCGATATCGACTTGTCTCCACGAACATTTGATTTTTCAGCTAATACGCTGTGCCCTTTGCCTAAATCGTTGTCCTGTAGATAAAAATCAATTTCACCGTCGTATGTCCAAATTGCCTCCGGATGAAATACATGTCTTTTCAGTTTGCGATAGTCTGGTGCAAATACCGGATTTGGCTCAAACGTGTGCACGATCGCATCGCCAAATGCATCATGTCGGTCCCTCAACACTTCCACGAATTTGCTCTTATGGCCGCCACAATTCACGATGTATTTCGATTGGGCATTAGGCATCAACGTTCGGCGCACAGATCCGGCCGCGCGCAAGATCAATCGGCGCGGTCTCCTAATTGGACGTGTTAATTTTCTGATCTGGCTCAGGCGCTGATACATTGTTTGGTCGTGATTTTTTCCGCCAGCGCTGTATTGCAACGAAAATGTTGCGGCCTATCAAAGCCTGATTGGTAAGACGTTCAAGACGACTTGAACACGTTCCGCAGATTTGGAGCAACCGAAATAAAAGCGATTGTTCAGTATTGCCATTCCGACGGTACTCGATCCGGAAAGACGTTTCGGGCAAACTGGTATACGGATTGGAATCTTTCTTTCGCAGATTCGATCATTTCTGGAGAAAGTTCGCGACTCACATTGCCAGCATTCACGATTCGCTGGTAATTACCCGGCAAAAACTCGATGTTTAAAAATTCACAAAGTGACCTGATAAATTCGTCCGAAAACATCGTTTCATAAAAGCCGAAAAATAAATCATCTTTGTCAAAAACTTTAACAAGGTTGTTGTATGTATTCTGATAAAGAGTCATTTTTACTGCTTCAGTGTGCCCATTCAATTCCGAATAAAATTCATTAGATGCGGTATATCCATTGATACGCCGCTCTTTCATGCGCAAAGCCGACCAGAATTTTTGAACTGGATCACGCATGATATAAACCAATTTTATTTCTTGATGTATTTGTCTAATTTTACGAAATCCTTCTTCGCTAATTCGGGCATAAGAGGGCGTGATTTCTCCGAAAACTTTATGGGTGCGCCCGACCCTGCTATTAAAAAATGCCAAATATTTGGCGTCGTCGTTGCCCATATTAACGCGGTCACTGAGAGCAGTAAGGTGGTCTAGGCTGTCCGACCGACCGAAAAAGGCTTTAGCATAAACACGAATAAGCCGCGTTCTTCTTGACTTTCTCTTCAACCGCTCGGCCAATCGCGAATTCCAGTCGATTGGGTAGTCTGAGATGTATTTGCTATCGAAATAGTGCATCTCCTTAATCGGAGATACATATGCCTCAGGGTGAAGATCCAGATAGTTATAGAGCCACGTCGTGCCGGCCTTTGAGGCTCCGATGCCAATAAACATAGTGAGATTTTCGAGATCATTATTCATTCCGACATTCCCCAAATGATCCCTCAAACTGAGCACCATGATAGCCAAATAGGCTGGATCGGTGAACCATAAGCCGCCCTCTTGAACCTATGGCACAGAATTGGGCGGCCTGACCGTTTCTAGTAGCCCGATTTGGGCTGATAACTCTTCATCCGGACAGACCTCTCGTTCGGTCATCTCGGTTGCCGCGACCTCTAATACTGCACGAGACGTGAGCCTGGGCTTTGCGCCGCTGGCGCAGTCTTCCGGGCTAATCGCTCAAGATGATCGAGCGGGCTAACCACGTCGAGAGCACGAGGTTCCGCCGGACACATTGCCGCTGCCACCGGCTATCCAGGTGCCGGAGGTCGGCACGCGTCTCAAATGCTCGAAATGTGGCTTGAGAAAGATCAGTTCGAAACCGCAGCTCTACGACCGCCCAATTCATGAATTGAGAGCCAGCCGATGACGTCAATTGCGGCCTCCGAATGAAGCCGACTTTGGCCCTGGTGCCTACACGGTCAATGCAACAGAGTAGACTCAAACCGTGAATTCCTTGAAAAGATTGGTGCCGGCTGGAGGATTCGAACCCCCGACCTACTGATTACAAATCAGATCTTCATAACCGTCAATACTTCATTTATAGCGCAAATTACGCACAAACATTATTGTTAATAACGCATACATTGCCGCTCAAAGCCAATTGAACGCCACTGATACTGGCACTACCTTGGCACTAGGAAATGGCACTAGCGATTGGTGTCAGCGAAAGCAAAAGCGAGTGGCGGAGAAGGGGTATGGGGTTCAGAACGGCGAAAATCACGACCGATCTCATCGAAAGGCTAAAGCCCGGTGAAACCGTCTCGGACATCGGACTGCCGGGTTTCATGGTGCGTCGCCAAAAAGGCAAGGCCTTCATCTATTTTGTTCGCAAGTTTGTTCGTGGCACACGGCATTACGTTACGATTGGCGAGCACGGTGTCGAGGGATGGACAGAGAATAGAGCACGGCAGGAAGCACTATTAATCCTTGCGTCGCTTAGAAGAGGTTACGATCCGGCGGCTGAGCGAATGAAAGCACGGGGAATGCCAACTCTTGCGGCATTCGCGGATAGTTTCCTGGAAGGCCATGGCTTATCCCTCAAGCCTAAGACACTGAAAGACTACCGTTGGCTTCTTAAAAATCACATCGCGCCAAAAACTCAAGATGGCATTCTCAAGCCTGGTTGTCTTGGCAGACTCAAACTTGATCAGGTAAATCGCACGGCGGTGGCCGCTCTCCACAAAAAGCTCAGAAACAAGCCCCGAACAGCCAACTATATGCTGGCTTTTTTGAGTTCGCTTTTTTCGGAAGCACAGCTCTCTGGGCTGTTGTCAGAAGAGACTGCGAATCCAGCACGGAAGATCAAACGTTATCCCGAGCGGCACCGCCAGCGCTTTTTGACCGAGGCGGAGCTTGATCGTGTTGGAGAAGCGATGTCCTCAGCAGAAGCAGATGGTAGCGAAGATCCATACGCTCTCGCAGCGATCCGCCTGCTCATCCTAACCGGCGCTCGACTGAAAGAGATACTTACGCTTCGCTGGGAGGATGTCGACTTTGAACGCATGTGCCTTTATCTGCCCGACCATAAGACCACGACAACAACACTAGCTCCGTCAAAGGTCATTCATTTGAGCCCACCAGCTCTTGATGTGTTAAGCCATTTGCCGCGTGTGGACGGAAATCCTTATGTCATCGTCGGAGCCAAAGCCAACAGTCACTGGGTCAATTTGCAAAAACCCTGGGTCCGCATCAGGCAAGCCGCTCAACTCACAACAAAAACGCTTCCGGACGGCAAAATCGAGAATGTGCGTCTTCATGATCTTAGGCATTCCTATGCGTCAATAGTGGCCAGTGGTGGTGCTACTCTTGTGATGATCGGCAAGCTTCTCGGACATACGCAACCGCTAACCACATTGCGTTATGCGCATCTTGTTGACGATCCGCTGAAGCGGGTTAACGACAAAGCAGGTTATCGGGTCGCAGCAGCTCTTTGGCCTTTGAGACACTAACAGCAGGCCGACGTCGTTAAGCTTCGGTAGAAGAAGAAAACGATCTGGGGCAAACATGAACATCGCCCACTGAAACTGACGGACCGAAACGGTTGCCATCGATCCCGCACATTCGGTACGTCTCACGGAGAGCGCTGATGCCATCAAACGAAGACAAATGCGTTAAGTACCGGATGGCCCGCTGGCACCAGTATTATTCTGGATCGATTGATAAGAAGTTCATTCCGAAGCTCGAAAAAGTCTTTCGGGAAACGTTTCCGCATGCACCACCCAATCCCACAGATTTTATGTTGGACCTTGAGAAGGTAAGTGGCGTATCTTTGTCGGTTGAGCACCGTGTTCGTCTCGTCACAAGTTGTGAGCACTACTTGGCGACAAAGAAGGGTGGTTACTTGCCTTCGGATGTCGAGGCTGCCGTTGAATGTGCCAAGCAGGCAAAAGAAATGGTTCGGCACATCACAAAGTCCAGCCAGAAACTTATCGATGAAATCAACGAATTTTCGGAACTGACAGAAGCGCATCAGGTCTATTACAGTGACATTCGTGCCCGCTGGCAGCACCTTGTTCTTGAGCTAAATCAAAATGCGATTGAGGATGGATTCCTCTTGAGCCACTGGACCGACCGCTTCGGTGGAGGTCGCGGACGCCGGGGAGATCGTCCTCTAAACGAGTTGATTTCTTCTCTTGCCACGATCTTCAAAGAGGCTGGCGGCAGCCCCACTGTCCGCCACGAGATGACTGAGGAGAAACCCCATACGCTGTTCAGTCATTTTCTCCTCCACATCTGCACAAGCCTGCCAAATCAGTCATTTAGTCATTCTCCCGGTGCCCTCATGAAACGCGCAAGGCGGGAACTCGAGAAGCAAAGGCGCATTGCTGACTTTGATAGTGACAAATGATAATTTTGCTAGTTTAGGGCGAGCGGCTCATTAGTAGCCTGATCCTTGCGGCGAGGCCGCCAGTGCACCGTAACTCCCGCACCCATCCGTTCCGAAGGTTGGGGGCAAAAGCGGCTAGTTATTCCGACCAGACAAAAATTGACAATAAATCTCGCCAAATAATGTCCCCCTGAACAAATCTGCCGTCTGTGCGAGTTTCCATCCATACGTCAACCGCACGCAATGGAGGTCGTTTTGGCACACGCAAACAATCAAGCACTGGACCCTGGTCGGGATTATACGCACACCGAAAGCAACTGGCCGACAGAAGCGGCTAATTTGCCGCTTTTTCTCACCCAGAAGCAACTCTCAAACCTTTTCGACGTTTCTGAGCGCACATTGGAGAGACAACGCACCAACGGGACGGGCGTACCGTTTACGAAAATCGGAAGGCGCGTTCTTTATCCACGCGATGCAGTGCTCAACCACTTGGCTGACCGCATCTATTCAAGTGCATCTGAGGCGCGGAAGTCAGCCCAGGGAAGATAAGCGCGACACTTGCTTGGAAAAAGCGAACCGCCGCCCAAGCGGCTACTTGAGGCGGCGGTTGTGTTCAATCTATTCGGTAGCGCGAAACTAGTCGTTTTGATCAACAAACTCAAGTTGTTCTGCGCTGCCGCCAGTCCGAATGCGGGGAACTGACATGGGGTTTTCATCAGACGGGAACCCGGCTGAGAACATCATCAAGAGATATTGTTGCTCGGCCATTGATGACGAGCTTGCTAAATTGAAAGCGACAGGAAGTCATCAGAATAATGCGCTAAATCAGGCGGCATTTGCCATTGGCCAAATTGTAGCCGGGGCACGTTCCCTCGGCATTGATTTAGGGCCTCGAAGTTGGTTCAAATCCCAATTGTTCGAGGTGGCAGTCGACAATGACTATGTCTCAAAGGACGGAGAACGAGACGCAACGGACACGGTAAACTCTGGATTCGATTCTGGGTGGAGGGCTCCAAGAGACCTATCGCATATCGGCGTTCGGGCTAATGGCGTTCACACGGCGCTCCCGGCCAAAATCACGACAAGCAATTCCGAAAACGGAATAGCAGACACTTCTCACTTCCCGGCGCGGGCTCAGGTTAGCGAAGAAGAGAAGCTCGAAAACGCCCGTCGTATTTTTGACGAAGCGACACCAATAAAGGGCACGCCCGCTGAAACCTACCTACAATGTCGTGGCATCTCGATGGATGAACTGCCTTCCGGTGCGCTCGACAATCTTCGGTATCATGAAAATTGCCCGTACTATACTGGTGAGCCCGATGAGCCCAGTGGCCCAGCCCTCATAGCCCGCATCGCCGATCCTTCAACTGGCGAGCCTACGGGTGCGATCCATCGTACATTCTTAAAGCCCGATGGATCTGACAAGACCGACTTTAAGAATCCAAAAAAAGGCCTCGGAAAGTACGGACAAAACGGGGCAGTAATTCTTGGAAAAATCGAGCCTGAAACGCCTGTTGCGGAGACCGAGGGCATCGAAGACGGTCTGTCGGTTGTAGCTGCGACCGGTGGTGCGGCGATTGCGACGCTGAACGTGGAACGCCTCGGCAAAC
>BFAS01000297.1 GCA_008974985.1 bacterium MnTg02 | reverse complement strand
TGGCTTGAGCCGGATTGATTGTTGAGCCCCACCAAAATGGTGTCGTTGAACCAGCTCGCGCCGCATATTCTCATTCCGCCTCGCTCGGTAAACGATATTTCTTGCCGGTCTTTCCGCTCAGCCATGTGACATAGGCTTGCGCGTCGTCCCATGATACATCGATAACCGGACGCTTTCCGCGTCCCCAGCCATGATCTTTGGGTTTATGGCCGTTGCAGCCACCCCCAGCCACACAGGCGTCCCACTCTTCAATGGTCACCTCATATTTTCCGATTTCAAACGCCTTGATGGTCACGCGGTGGATCAATTCATAACACCGACCTTTGTTGCCATCATTTTTTCTACATCCCATCTCAAACGAGCCGCCTGGGACGCGCACCATCTCAGGCTTAAAGAATTTGCGCTTTAGCGCGGCTTCAGGCTTTGCCGGAAAAATACCAATGGCGGGTTTTACTTCATCCGCCGGCTTTGCAGGCTTGCCTGGTTTCACTAGAGCCGCCATCTCCTGTCGTTTCAACGTGCTCAGGCGTTCCTCCGCAAGCGCCTGATAAACAGGGTCCTTATGTTTCGATTTGAAAGCTTTAAGCACGGCCGAACTTTTTGAATGCTTCACCAATTCCCATTCGCGCGCGGCTTCGCTCAAGGGAGGTTTGGGCGCGGCAACAGGCTTCGCAGATTGCGGATGTTTTTCTCCCGAAAGATAAACGCGGCTCAGCAATCCATTCCGCTCCCACGGAACCTGGACCCCCGTTTCCTTGAAGACCGATTCTTTTACATTCTGAAAGAGGTCGTTGTGGTCGAGACCCGGCTTTCGAAGCTCATGGGCTAATGCTCTGGCATAGGGTCCGCTGCCGTCTCCCGCATCGGATGCCGTCTCGCCCGGATCAGTCGAAAAGGCGATCAGCATGCCGCGCCGCGGGGACACCGGTACAAAGCCTTTTCCTCCTTTTGTGGTGAGATTGAGCCTGTTGCGGCAGGCATCGAAAATGACGAATTGAGCAGCATTTGGTGCCGTGTCGGCGAGTTGCGCAATAATGTCATCCAGGGCGATGGAATTGTACCAAAGCGAGCGGTTCAGCTTCTTGACGCCGACCGGGATGAGATAATTTTTGCTGTTTCGTTTATTGGCCGCGCCATGTCCTGAATAGTAAAAGAAACCAATGGCGTCATTACCGGCTGAAGCAAGTTTGTCCGCATAGTCGCCTATCGCCTGCAATGCTCCAACACGGCCGGCATTCCGCACAATTCGAATATCGGATTCCGCAAACCCGATCGCGCGCAGCGCTCTTGCAATCAAGGTGACGTCATTGCCGGGATTGCGGAGCGGACCAACTTCGGCTGAGTATTTGTCATTGCCGATCAGCAGAGCGATGCGCTTTGCCGCCAAAGCCCCGGACGGCAGGAACAGCGTCAAAGCGAAACATAAAACGAGAAGCGCGCGCATCGAATACTCGACTAGTGCTGGCTATCAATGAAAACTGATATTGAAAGAATGTTTGGTAACAATCAAGCAACCTGTTCTTAGGCCTCGCGGTAGGGCATTCGCGATCGCCGCAGGCCTCATCGAAACGAATGAGGCCGGCCAAAGAGTTGGCCGGCCTCGCGCTTCTGATCAGCTATTGATGCTGATCTTGAAACCCCATGATAGTCTCAGCGGCTCGGTGGATGGAGATGCTGAGGGTGTAGGAGCGCGTCGACATCAAGAACAGGGTCCAATCGGTTAAGTTGATGAACCTCGTTCTTACGCACAGCATGATGCCGCGCTGGGTTGTGCAAGCGATTTTGCATGTGTCGCTCCATAGGGTTGAAATGCAGCGCGCCTAGTTTGCCGAAATGACATCTCAGGCCACGTGCATGACTGTGTGTTGCCTCAGTGAGGCGTTCACCAGTCTCCTGGCGGAGCGGAGTTTCAGTTTTC
The DNA here is from genome assembly GCA_008974985.1 of bacterium MnTg02. GTDB lineage: Bacteria > Pseudomonadota > Alphaproteobacteria > Rhizobiales > BFAS01 > MnTg02. Next base: position 2,936 of record BFAS01000297.1, on the reverse strand, counting down.
AGATGATGTTGAGCCAATGGTACAGCCTTGATCATCCTCAAAGCTGAGATCTCCTTTCCATCCAAGACCACATACCAGGCCGAAAGAGGCATAATTGCCTACGCCAGTATTCAAATCCTGGCTGCGGCTGGTGAGGCCGTGCAACGCTCTTACAAAGCAAACAAAGACCTAAGACTTTGATTTGCCTACGCGAATTACGCTTGGTCCAAAAAATTGGACGCGCGAAAAGTGTGTATCTTTTTTGGTTAACAAAGGGTTAATTCGCCGTTGCTGCAATGCAACAAGGGTTTGTCACTTTTCTGTCACTGCGGGGCAGAGGTGGTGGCAGACCGGCCATGGGGTGCGTGGCGAGAAGAGCGTTTTGGGGACCGGTGGCCGATATGCAATGCCGCCCAAAATGCGCTTGAGGATTTGGTTGAGGTGCCCAACACTCAGCATATCGAAGACCAACATCGGCCATGGCGAGGAGTGGCGTGCCGCCGATTGGTGGCGCGGGCTTGGATGGTTTTGTCGTGGAGTCAGGTCTTTGCGAAGGCGCATGCCCGCCGGTCTAGTCCTGCATTCGGATTATGGATAAGAAAAAAGCGATGACGCACCGCATTCTGTTCCTCTGTGCCGGGAACCGGTTAGTCGGCGGTGACCATATCCGCGGCTTCCGCCGCCTTGCGGACGGCTTTCTGAACTTTCTCGAAAGCACGGACTTCAATCTGGCGGATGCGTTCACGGCTGACGCCAAACTCGCCGGAAAGCTGCTCTAACGTCAACGTATCCTCGAGAAGGCGCCGTGCCTCGAAGATGCGCTTTTCGCGGTCGTTGAGATTTTCCATTGCATCGGCCAGCAAGGATCTCCGGCGCGCCAATTCATCCGATTCCGCCAGGGCGGTTTCCTGGTCGATCGTTTCATCAACAAGCCAATCCTGCCATTCACCGCCCTCCGCATCCGCGCGAACCGGAGCGTTGAGCGAAGTGTCTCCGCCAAGGCGCCGGTTCATCGACACCACATCAGCCTCGGAGACGCCGAGTTTCGTTGCGATATGCTCGACTTGATCTGGCCTGAGATCGCCGTCTTCAAGCGCTTGGATTTGACCCTTGATCTTGCGGAGATTGAAGAAGAGCTTTTTCTGGCTCGCCGTGGTGCCCATTTTCACAAGGCTCCAGGAGCGCAGGATATATTCCTGGATCGAGGCCCGGATCCACCACATGGCATAGGTGGCGAGCCGGAATCCTTTTTCCGGTTCGAATTTCTTGACCGCCTGCATGAGGCCGACATTGCCTTCTGAAATGACCTCACCAATCGGCAAACCATAGCCACGATAACCCATGGCAATGCGCCCAACGAGCCGCAGATGACTGGTGACCAATTTATGGGCGGCTTCGCTGTCTTCATGTTCACGCCAGCGCTTGGCCAGCATGTATTCCTCTTGAGGTTCCAGCATGGGATATTGCCGGATTCTCGAAAGATAACGGGACAACCCGCCCTGTCCGGTGACGGATGGTAGATTTCTTGAAGCCATAAATTTTTGCCCGCGGCGCTTTCGCCTTCGGGTCTTCTCCTAATATCTCGTTTACGCCGAAGATAGCTCTATTAGCATGACAATAAAAGGGCTTTGCGGCACTGCAACATAACATGTTGGCGATCGCCCAGGCCGCGTCAAAAGCGTCATTTGCTAAGCGGCCACCAAGCGTCTTATTTGAGTGCTTCAACGAGGGCTGCAAAATCCTCAGGAAGGGTGCTTTCAAACCGGAGCTTTTCCCCGGAGAGGGGATGAATAAAACCCAGAAATTGGGCATGGAGAGCCTGGCGGCCTAGCGTGTCCAAAGCCGCGCGCGCCTCGGGTGCGAGTTTTCGGGCGCTCGCCGCGAAGCCCGCTCCATAGGTCATATCTCCCAAAACAGGGTGGCCAATATGGGCCATGTGCACGCGGATTTGATGTGTGCGGCCGGTCTCCAGAGTGCATTTTACCAGGCTCGCAAGTGGAGCGTCTCCGTTTGGCAAACGCCTGGCGATTTCATAATGGGTGACAGACGGCTTCCCGCCTTTGATCACCGCCGCCATTTTTAGCCGATTGGAGATCTTTCTTCCAATTCCGGTCTCGATCCGGCCTTTGCTTCGCGCCGGAACACCCCACACCAGCGCGGCATAAGAGCGCTCCAGGTGGCCGTCGCGGCCGTGGCTTGCAAATTGCGCCGCGAGACCTTGATGGGCGGCATCGGTTTTCGCAACCACCATCAGGCCGCTGGTCTCCTTATCGAGCCGATGAACAATACCGGGACGCCTGACGCCGCCAATGCCCGACAGACTATCGCCGCAATGGGCGATGAGCGCATTGACAAGGGTCCCTGTCCAATGGCCCGCGGCCGGATGGACAACAAGTCCGGCGGGCTTGTCGATGATGATCACGCTGTCATCCTCGAAGACCACATTTAACGGGATGGCTTCCGGGCGCGGGATGGCGGGTTCCGGCTCAGGCACGTCAACCAAGAAACACTCACCGGGTTTGACCCGGTAATTGGGCTCAACTATCGTTGCGCCGTCGTGAGCGACATGGCCTTCCTTGATTAAGGCCTTGAGACGTGAACGGCTGATATCACTGAGCGCGCGGGTGAGAAACCGGTCGAGGCGCTCGCCTTGATCTTGCTCTGTGACACGGAATGTGTGGCGGTCAAGTTTTTCAATCGTCATTGCGGAAAGATAATTGATGACAGCGGACGTAAAAGACAAGAGCAATCAAGCTCCCGAGCCGGATGCGCCAACCGTTCAATTCCTAATTTTGAAGTGGGCGGTCATCATCATAGGGATCTTGCTCGTTGCCGGGTTTGCGGTGGTCATAGTGACGATTGTGAACCGCTCCGCTGAGCATAGCAACAGGGGCGATGCACCGGCGATGAATTCGGTAGCCGGACAAGGTGGTGTCGATACGGAGCTGCCAGTGGCG
>BFAS01000296.1 GCA_008974985.1 bacterium MnTg02 | reverse complement strand
GACGGGCGATGTCTGGTGCGGTCCCGTGTTGGGCCTGGGCGCAGCACAGCTCATCGCCGGCGTTGATTGAGCCCCCAAGTCCAAGGCCTCCTGAGAGTTCCGAGACGAGATCTGAGAGAATGTCCCCGTGGAAGTTGGTGGCGCAGATGACGTCGAAGCGCGCGGGATCGCGCACCAAAATGGCTGCCGAAGCATCAACGATCATCTCCTCAAGCTCGACATCGGGAAAGTCTTCCGCGACCTTGCGCACTTCCCGCAAAAAGAGCCCGTCGGTGAGCTTGAAGCAGTTGGCTTTATGGATCGCGGTCACTTTTCTGCGGCGCTTGGTCGCCAATTCGAAGGCGCGACGGGCAATCCGGTTGCTGGCGTGGGCGGTAATCTTGCGCACCGAGAGCGCCATGTTTTCGTCCGGCATGAATTCACCCGTTCCGTCATACATATTCCGGTCCGGATAAAATCCTTCCGTTCCCTCGCGCATGATAACCAGATCCATGTGCTCCGCCTTGGATGGCAGATCCGGCCTTGTCCGGGCCGGCCGCACATTGGCATAGAGGTCAAGCTTGACGCGGATGACCGATGAGGCGTTGACGCCGCCCTGATCGGGCGGTGGATAGTCCAAATTCTGCACCGGCCCGAGAATGATGCCATCGGATGTGCGCGCCTTCTCGAATACGGCATCCGGAAACGTCGATCCTGAACGCTTAAGCGAGGCAAAGCCGATCTCCTCGACGTCATAGTCGAGTTCTAAGGGCGTCACCTTGTCAACGGCCCGCAATATCGTCATCGTCGCGTTAGTGATCTCTTCGCCGATGCCATCACCGGGTAAAACCAATATTTTCATTGTGATGCCTCATATTTTGCAGGCGTTGACAACTCGGCTGAAAGCAGCCGGTGAAAGGGCTCAAGCGGGATCACAAGCTTGGCTGATTTCTGGGACATAAAATTGGCTATTCGGATTGCCCGATTTTCTCTTCAACGTTTGGTTTTGGCACGGCTCCTAAATGCCGCGTCCCACGGCGTTTGGCCCGCTCAATTTGCCGTTGCCGTTCTTGAAAGCGCTGTATTTGGGCGTCGCTGTGTTTGTCATGGCATTTCGGGCAGCTTACGCCGGGGACATAGTGATTTGATGCTTTATCCGCCTCGGCAATCGGCCAGCGGCACGCATAGCACATCTCGTAAGAGCCAAGGGCGAGGCCGTGACCTACAGAGACCCGCTGATCGAAGACGAAACATTGCCCCTGCCAAAGACTTGAGTGCTCGTCAATCGTCTCCAGATATTTCAGAATGCCGCCGCGCAGATGATAGACCTCGTCGATCCCTTCTTTCTTTAGGAAAGCGGTCGCTTTTTCGCAGCGGATGCCGCCGGTGCAGTACATCGCGAATTTGGAACCAGCAAGAGCCGCTCTGTTGGCCCGGAACCAATTCGGAAAGTCACGAAAAGAAGTGGTTTGCGGATCAACCGCACCCTCAAAGCTTCCAATGCTCACCTCATAATCGTTTCGCGTATCGATCACGATGACGTTCGGATCGGATATGAGATCGTTCCAGTCTTCAGCTTCGACATAGGTTCCAACGCTGTCGGTCGGATCAATTCCCCGAATGCCCATTGTGACTATTTCCGTCTTCAGCCGGACTTTCATACGGAGAAAAGGATTGTCGTTTGCAAAAGAGATTTTGTGATGCAGCTCCCGGCAGCCAGGCAGACGGCGAATATGGTCAAGCACGCTCTCTATCCCTGAGCGCGAACCGGCGATCGTGCCATTGATCCCCTCGGGTGCTAGAATGAGAGTGCCGAATAGACCGGCTCGCAAACATGTTTCCAGCAATGGTTGCTTGACGGCATCGAGGTTCGCCAGCGGCGCGAATTTATAGAGGGCCGCGACAACAATATCGGGCGTTTTGGGCATCGGCTCGGTCATGCGTCATTCTCCAAAGCGAACCCATATTCCGCACACTCAAGCGAAGTCAAGAGAGCCGAAGGGATCTGGACGGTAAAAGAAGGCGCGGACACCCGTGTTTTACGGCCTGATAATATGGCAATTGGTCCCAGACGGCTTCAATTGTATGGCATCTAATTTCTGATAGATTGCCTTTTTAGCTGTCGATATCAGGGTTGCGAGGGAAAGAATGCCATTCGAACCAGCAAGTGAGGTTCTTTTGCCGTTTACGGTGCTTGACTTGACCCGCGTCCGGTCCGGTCCTACTTGCGTTCGCCAGCTTGCGGACTGGGGCGCAAATGTCATTAAAATCGAGAAGCCGCCAGAGGATAAGAGCGAAGCACTTGGCGGGCCGCGCGACGGGCCGGATTTCCAAAACCTGCACCGGAACAAACGCAGCATGACCTTAAATCTGAAGTCGGAACGCGGACTTGAGATTTTTAAGGAACTCGTAAAGCGCGCGGACATTGTTGTTGAAAATTACCGGCCTGCGGTGAAAGACCGGCTCGGTATTGGTTATGACGTGCTGCAAGAGATCAATCCGGGCATTGTACTTGCTTCGATTTCCGGCTTTGGACAAGACGGTCCCTACAAGGACCGGCCAGGCTTCGATCAGATCGCTCAAGGCATGGGCGGGCTTATGTCAGTGACCGGTGAGCCGGGACGCGGGCCGATGCGTGTCGGCATTCCGGTGGCGGATTTGTGCGCCGGCCTGTTTTGCGCGCAAGGTATTCTGCTTGCACTTCTTGAGCGCGAGCGGTCCGGCAAGGGCCAATGGGTCAAAACATCTCTTTTGCAAGCGCAGATTTTCATGCTGGATTTTCAGGCTGCCCGTTGGCTTGTCGATGGGCAGGTGCCGGGTCAAGCCGGTAATAATCACCCGACAAGCATTCCAACCGGCGTCTTCGAAACGTCGGACGGGCATATTAATATTGCAAGCTCCGGGGGTGAAATGTGGGAGCGGCTGAAACGTGTCTTGAACGAGCGTGCGTTGGACGATCCCGATTTTGCAGATGGGGCCGGGAGGTCGAAGAACCGCGAACGGGTCAATAGGCTCATCAACGAGCATACGCGTAAAATGACGTCGGCCGAATGGATCGAGAAGTTGAATGAAGCAGGAATTCCCTGCGGCGAGATCAATTCGATCGACAAAGTTTTTTCCTCCCCCCAAGTCAAGCATCTCAAGATCGCTCAGGATGTTGTTTCCCAGGAGCGTGGCCCGACCCGCCTTGTCGGGCAACCCCTTACACTCAGCCGGACCGATAGTTCGATAAGAGTGCCGCCGCCACTTATGGGCCAGCATACCGGAGAAATCCTGGAGTGGCTTGGCTACGACAAAGACACCGCCGCTGAGATGAAGCGCGCTGGGGACATATAGATCAGGACAAGATTATGGATGATTTAGTACGAACCGAAAATCTTATCGCTCGCAAGAATGGCCCGGCCGGCGAGATTATTTTCAATAATCCTGCAAAGCTCAATGCTGTCTCTCTCGATATGTGGCAAAGGCTCGACGATGTGCTCGCCGAATATGAGCAGGACCCCGATATTCGCGTGTTGGTGTTGAGCGGCGCCGGCGAGAAAGCATTTGTTTCCGGCGCGGATATTTCCAAATTCGAAAGCGAACGCGCGACCAAGGAAGCCGTCGAGGCCTATGGCGCCACGTCGAAAGCCGCCAGCAACAGGCTGTATGACTTTCCGCGTCCGACGATTGCCAAGATCCGCGGCTATTGCATTGGCGGCGGTGTTGGCTTGGCCGTTTGTTGCGATATCAGGATTTGTGGAGAACGTTCGCGATTTGCGATACCGGCCGCCAAGCTTGGCGTTGGCTATGGTTTTGCCGGTGTGAAACGGCTCGCGGACATCATCGGAACTTCCCGTGCAATGGAGATTTTTTACACGGCACGCCAGTTCACTGCCGTGGAAGCTTATGAAATGGGATTGGTCAATCGCGTTTTGCCGGAAAATATACTCGATGCCTATGTCGCGGGATACACCGCGATGATCGCCGAAAACGCTCCAATGACGATTGCGACGATCAAAGCTGTGGCGCGGGAGATCTCGAAACCGTCCGCGGAGCGCGATCTCGATAAGCTCGAAGCGATGGTTGCGGACTGTTTCGACAGCGAAGATTATGTCGAAGGACGCCGGGCATTCATGGAGAAGCGAAAGCCCAATTTTACGGGAGCATAAATGTTCCAGCACCGCTGTTATGCCTTACCGGACCAGGTCAGAGATGCGGTTGTCAGGAAATTTCCGCATGCGCGCGCCGGGCATCCTCCATACAGGAACATGAGGATATTCTCGAAGCTCTTAAAGCGCGAGATGGCAGCCAACTATCGACGCTTCTTCGCGAGCTATCTGAGAATAGTTTGCGCCGGGAGAAGCATCGCTCCATGGCCGCAGCAAAAGAGGTGACTTCTCTACAAGGATTTTTGGCCGTGCCCGCGATCAGCGGCTGGCGGCAGCGCCCAACAGCAGATCCGAAAGGGCGCTGCGATCGAGCGGCTTGGTGCGATAATTTTCGGGCAGGCGCTCGCGATAAGTCGCTTCCGGAGCGCAATAAAGCACGCCGAGCACCATGGGTGCGCCAGGTCCATCCATGACCGCCAAAGCTTGCGCCAGGGTCAGGCTGGTTTCATCATGATGCGCGATTTGGTCACGGGTGGCTTCATCGCCAATGACCACCGGTTTAAACTGGTTGCGTTCGGGGTCGAACACCAAACCCTTTTCCCGGTCCTTGCCGAAGATCAGCGGCTCGCCATGTTCTGCCCTGACAACGACATCCGGCCCTGCTGTTTTGTCAGTGATCGGTCCAAAAGCATTGTCGTTATAGACAATGCAGTTCTGGAATATTTCGACAAAAGAGGCCCCTTTATGGGCCTGTGCCCGTTTTAGTATCTCCGGCAAATGATCTTGCAGCGTATCGGCTGAGCGCGCCACGAATCGGGCCCCGGATCCAAGTGCCAGCGAAGCGGCGTTGATTGGGCTGTCGGCAGACCCTTCCGGAGAAGAAGGCGAGCGGGTCCCGATCGCCGATGTCGGAGAATATTGGCCCTTGGTGAGACCGTAGATGGCGTTGTTGAACAGGAGAAGATTGAGATCGATGTTGCGGCGGAGCACATGAATGGTGTGATTGCCGCCGATCGACAGAAAGTCTCCGTCTCCACCGACGACCCAGACGTCAAGCTCGGGCCGCGCTAATTTGAGCCCCGAGGCGACCGCTGCCGCGCGGCCATGAATGGTATGAAACCCATAGGTTGAAAGATAATAGGGAAAACGGGCCGCGCAGCCGATGCCGGAGACAAAGGCCACCTCATGGGGCGGGCGTCCGATATCCGCGAGCACTTTGCGGACGGCTTTCAGAATAGCGTAATCGCCGCATCCCGGGCACCACCGGACTTCCTGGTCGGTTGTGAAATCCTTGGCGCTTAAAGCAATTTCATTCATGGCACTAACTGGCTCAACGATTGAGAAGCTGGTGGATCTCGGCTTCGACATCCGCGATTTTAAAAGGCTGTCCGGAAACGCGGTTGAGCGCTTCGGCAGGGATCAGATATTCGCTGCGAATAAGCCGGCGGAGATGGCCGTGGTTGAGCTCCGCCACAATGACTTTTTTAAATCGGCTCGCAATCTTTTCAATGCCGCGCGGCAGAGGCCAAAGACGGCGCAAATGAAGATGCCCGACCGCGTGCCCGGCCTCATCGAGATTATCAACCGCAGTTTTGAGCGCGCCGTAAGTCGAGCCCCAGCCGATTACAAGGACATCACCCTCCTCGGCGCCGGTCTCGATCTCGGCCGGTGGACAACGCTCGGATATGCGTGCGATTTTCTCGGCCCTGAGCGCCACCATCTTATCATGATTATTCGGGTCGTATGAGATGTCGCCACTATCGTGGGCTTTCTCGAGACCCCCAATGCGATGCACAAAACCCGGCGTTCCAGGTATGATCCAGTTGCGCGCCAAAGTGACGTCATCGCGCAGATAGGGGTGATAGTTACTCTCGTCCGGCAGATCGCGCGACGGCCGCAAATCGGGCAGCTTTTCTGCGTCCGGAACAATCCATTTTTCGGCCGCGTTGGCGAGATAAGCGTCAGACAAGACAATAACCGGTGTCATCGCCTCAATGGCGATTTTTGCGGCATCGAGCATGATGTCGAAACACTCGCCCGGCGTTGCAGGTGCCAAAACCGGCAGCGGCGCTTCCCCATGACGGCCGAACACCGCCATCAGCAAATCAGCCTGCTCGGTCTTTGTCGGCATTCCCGTCGACGGTCCAGCCCGCTGAACGTTGATGACGATCAACGGCAATTCGGCAGCGACGGCGAGTCCGAGCGCTTCCGTCTTGAGAGCAAGGCTGGGGCCCGAGCCGGCGGACACGCCTATGGCGCCTCCATAGGACGCACCGATAGCGGCGCACACTGCGGCAATTTCATCCTCGGCCTGAAAGGTGCGAATGCCACTGCCGATTTTCGCCAGCGCGTGGAGGAGAGCGGAAGCCGGTGTGATGGGATAGGAGCAATAGAACGTCTCGAGGCCGGATAGCGATGAAATTGCGGCGATGCCAAGAGCCATCGCATCGGTGCCGGTGATAACACGGTAAGGTTCGCTCACGTGCAACGGGGAGGCTGGCGATTGAACGGCGAGTTCCATGGTTTCGCCATAGGCATGACCGGCGTTGAGCGCGGCTTTATTCGCCGCCAAAACGTCCGGCGTCTTGGCAAACTTCTTGTCGATCCAGTTGTTCACTGGTTTCCGGTTTTGCCCATACATCCAAAGAACGAGCCCAAGCACCCAGAAATTTCGCGCCATGACGGCTTGTTTGCGCCCGACACCCGTTTCCGCCACGGCTTCGAGCGTTCGTTTGCTGATATCTATGGATAAGAGTTGATGCTCGCCCAATCCGGCGTCGCGCGGGTCGGCGTCATAACCGGCTTTTTTCAGACCACGCTTGTTGAACGTGCCCTCGTCGACGACGACGAGGCCGCCGGTCTTAACTTCGGTCAAGTTGGTTTTGAGAGCTGCCGGGTTGAATGCGATGAGTACGTCAGCGGCATCGCCCGGCGTCAACACCGTATCGCTATTAAACTGGATCTGGAACGCGGATATGCCGAATGTCGTTCCCGCCGGGGCTCTGATCTCCGCTGGATAGTCGGGGAAGGTAAAGAAATTCAGTTCAGAATCTGCCGCAGAACGGACGAATTGCGCACCCAAAAGTTGCACGCCATCGCCCGAATCGCCAGCGAATCGCACGACAATTGGTTCTTGCGTCCGCTTGGCTTCAATTTTCGTCGTATCATTTTTTGTCTTGTCGAGCATTGGGTTGATCAACTGTCCGATTGCGACTTCTGACCGCGTTCCCTTTGTGCATTCTCGACCATCGTCAAGTCGCGTTGCCGGCGCCGGCAGCCATTATTGCAGTCCAATTTGACTTGTATATCGTTTAGAGGTTCGGCTTCCCAGTTTTAATCCGGTCATCGAGGGAGCCGGCGTGGCTCCAATATCAGTGCGCGTGACGCCTTACCCCGATATGCCGGGCCGGGTCCGCCAGCTTGTTGCCCTTTGTCGCACATCTCCGAACAGCATCATCGTACTGCCAATTGAGGGCCGTGCCAGGTGGAGGAATGCCAGACGGTCCGGGACTATAACTGAAAATTTCTGAATGGCCAGCCCTATAGTTCCCTGACAGAGACCAGATCCAAACGAACCAATTCTCGTAAATTGGGGCAGTTCACATTCGAGTCGCGGTGAAATCCGGCGGAAGGTCAGCAAGGGTCGGAAAGTATTCTCAATCCCCTCAAATCCTCGATATTCCCATTGAAGGGAACTGCGCCCGGGTTTTTCAATAGAGCCTGAATCCAAGCCAATCCGGTGCACATTCACTGTTCTTTATGCCTTATCTGGCAGAATGTTAGAACAGAACACCCCTAACGACATCAGTACAAGAATCGCGCCGCAAGTAGGAAGTAGTGAGTTCGTGGCGAAAAGGCAGAAAATTGTCATTGGCGTAACCGGGCACAGGAACATTGATCGCCAGGACCGCAAGCTGAAGGCGCTTATTCGAAAGGAGTGCCGGGCGCTCGCGCGTGCGCATGCAGATAAATCATTCGTGATACTTTCCGGTTTGGCCGAAGGTGCCGATCGAATGGTGGCGCGGATCGTGATGAAAGAGCTTGATGCCAAGCTCATAGCCGTGCTCGCAGTACCCAGAGAAAGTTTTGTCACGGATTTCGAGACGGCCGCATCGCGGCGGGAATTTACAACCCTTCTCAACCGGGCGGATCACATCATCACGGCGCCATTGTTGTCCAAACAGGCCTGGAAAACCTATTCGCCGGCGCGCGATCGCCAATATGCTTGGGAGGGTGCATTTCTTGTGCTCCAAAGCAATGTTCTGATGGCTGTTTGGGATGGTGCGGCTTCAAGAGGCCATGGCGGCACTGGCGACGTCGTTCGATGGTTCCGCCGCCGCAAAGTCCCCAAGATCTGTCTCAATGGCAGCGCGCAGCTGGCGCGCGCGGCGAAGCTGCCCGCCCGGCAAGTTCCCCGAAAGAAGAGGACACTTCTTCACTTTCATCCAGAGAGCCATATGGTGGACCAGTACGGTTTCTAACTGGACACCTCTATTTGCGCCTTTCGGACCATCCGCCGTTCCCTGCCATCTGGCTTACGTCGCGGACTCGAAATTGAGCAGGCTTTGATTGAGTTTCGGCATCAAGTCCTTGAGCGCAACCCATTCCCTGTGCTCTGAGGAAATTTGATCGTTCACAAGACGGCTAAAGTGCCGCACGCCGTTCTTATGTCCGTTGGCCGCGAGTTTGCGCGCTTGATCCAGCCCGGCGTTCCGCAAATAAACCAAATTATCAAATGTGGATCGGTAGCGCGCCGCGTTACGCTCATTCATATCCATGAGCGATATATCGTACATGACGCCATAAATTGCGGACGCCACGGTGGCGCTGGCGATAAAGCCTTTCCGTGACAATTCGTCGATCCAGGGAAATATACCGAAGATCGCGGCGAGGCCGTATAGAAGGGTTAGAGCCGCCGCAGCGATGAGAAGGTTGCGGACCAGCATCCATAGTTTTGATCGGCCCGCGGCCTTGGAATGTTCTTCTCCACGGCCCTTATAGTAGCTTGTTTCCATATCGAGCAGATAGCGCCGGAAATATTCGAGCTGTAGCGGTAGGACTGGCAATTCGCCGGGACGGGAAGCCTCATTGGAGTCAAGAACGTTGTTGAACAAATCAATCCGCGCGATCTCCGCCTTGGCGCGCGCCTCCATCCATTTGTCGAAAGGCCGGAAATAGGCGAGCCATTGCGCGGTAAGAAACGCCAATCCGAGTAAGAAGAGCTGTAGGAGAAAAGCAGCTTGGGTGAATTCGAGGCCGAACGGCAGAGAGGGGCCGGCCCAATCGGCAAACAGATTTTCGAAAGGAAAGATAAAGGCCGCCCCGATAAGAATTGAAATGAACCTGGTCCATATGCCGACGCGGCCGGCTCTCTTATAGCGCACCTGCTGACGGACTGCGCTTACATCCGCTTTCTTAAAACGGCTAATAATCCCTTTCAAGCTCTCTTGCTCAAGAATACGTTTTAGCGGACCGGCATGGTCGGGCAGGCTTTTCGCGTGCTGCTCTGGCTGAAGAAGCCAGTCCGATGAGGCATTGGTTCCGACTGCGTCAATTGCTTGTTTGGTAAGATCTGAAACTGTCATGAGGATGAACCGCGCGAGACTTTGAGATTGGTTATTGAAAACCGCCCTGTGGAACAGGGTAGCGACCGACGCTATTGGGCAGCCAGCTCACCGGCCGTCATATGCCCTATTGATCGGCCGCGGGACTATCGCAGGTCTGGCTTGTTGGCGCCAGTCTGGCGACCGTCTGGAGACCAGAGAGAACGGCCGCCGCATTTCGTGGACAGACATTGACTTATTTTAAGGACCAGCAATATTCAGCCGTCCAACACGGACATTTTATTTTTTCGTATCTGGTCCCGCCGTACGTGTAAACCGGTCCTCCGAAATAGCTGGCTTTCTGGAGGGTCAGAATGGCTCGCAATTCATGAAAAGCGTTCTATGCGGTTGACAGGCTTTGGATGCAAGGATTGAGTCAGCGACGGAGAAACGCAATTGCATTGGCACCGGTTAAATGGATTCATTGTCTGAGCCTGCGGATCGGGAGCTGAAATCGCAACGGCAAAGCGATCGCAATGGCTCATCACCAAATCTCTTGTCAGTCCGCGATTTGCGGATCACCTTCGATCACGATTATGGAGCAGTCGAAGTCGTCAAGGGCGTTTCCTTTGATATTCGCCGGGGCGCTTCTGTCGCACTGGTGGGCGAATCCGGGGCAGGCAAATCGATTATTGCCCGTGCGATCCTGGGAATTCTGCCGACAGAGGCGCGTGTCTCCGGTGGTGAAATGCTGTTTTCGGATCCGGATCGGCCGGGACCGGCCGTCGATCTCGCTCAGCTCGATACAAAAGGCCGCGACTATTTGAAAATTCGCGGCGGCCGGATCTCCATGATTTTCCAAGAGCCGATGACGTCGCTCTCGCCGTTTCACACAATCGGAAATCAGATTCTCGAAGCATTGCTGCTGCATAGAAATGTCAGCCCGGCGGAGGGCCGGGAACTGATAGTGGAAATTCTCCGGCTCTGCAATTTCCCGAATCCAGACGAGGCTCCGCGGTGCTACTCCTTCGAGCTTTCCGGCGGCTTGCGGCAGCGGGCCATGATCGCCATGGCGTTGGTTTGCCATCCCGTTCTGTTGATCGCCGACGAACCGACGACCGCGTTGGACGTCTCGGTTCAGGCACAGATTCTGGGTCTGGTTAAGGAGCTGCAAACCGAGCTGGATATGGCAGTTTTGATGATTACCCACGATTTGGGTGTGGTTGCCAATGTCGCCGATGAAGTGGTGGTTTTGTTTCATGGAGAGGTTATGGAAAGAGGGGCCGCGACAGACCTCTTTGCGACACCGCGCCATCCCTATCTCAAGGGGCTTTTCGGTGCCGTTCCTCATTTCGATATGAAGCGCGGAGAACGGTTGGTCTCTCTTCGGGAGATCGGGCCGAAAAAGAAACCGACTGGCGAACGCGCGCTGGAGCCGGCGGTAACCGCGCCTCTGTTGGAGGTTCAAGGTGTCACCAAGTCCTTTGTCAGTCACAAGGAGCCCTTTTGGGGGAAAGGCAAATCGACCATCGTGAAAGCGGTCGACGATGTCAGCTTCGTTGTTGGGCGGCGTGAATCCGTGGGCCTCGTTGGTGAATCCGGGTGCGGTAAAACCACACTGAGTAAGATGATTTTGCGCGCCCTTAAACCGGATCGTGGCCGAATTTTATTTCGAACAGATGATGGCCGGTTGGACTTGGCAAACGTAGCCTCCGGTGATTTGGCGGTGAGCCGGGCCATTCAAATGGTGTTTCAAGATCCGTTCAGTTCGCTAAACCCGCGCATGACGATACTCGATATCATTCGTGAACCGCTGGTCATTCATGAGATTGGCGATCGCGATGCGCAAATCTCGCAGGTCCGCGAGCTGATGGACCTTGTCGGTCTCGATCCACACTACTTAAACCGCTATCCGCACAGCCTATCCGGCGGTCAGCGCCAGCGTGTCGCCCTCGCCCGTGCCCTCATTCTTGATCCAATCTTGCTCATTCTTGACGAGCCAACATCTGCGCTTGATGTTTCTATTCAGGCGCAGATCCTCAATCTCTTTACCGATCTCAAGAGCGAACTGGGGCTCTCCTATTTGTTTATCTCGCACAATCTGGCCGTCGTCGATTATATCGCCGATCGTATTCTCGTCATGGCAAGTGGCCGGATCGTCGAGGAAGCGCCGCGAGAGGTTCTTTTTAGCAAACCGGTCCATTATTATACGAAATCGCTGATGGCGGCGGTTCCCTATGCGGACCTTGACCGAAAGCTCGATTTGTCGGGCTTGCACAAGGATGGGCTGTCGAATCCAATGAGCTGGCCCGAGCCTTTTAGAATTGATCCCGATCGGAATATGGACTTTATCGATCTCGGCGGCGGGCACCGCGTTCTGGCACGTGCTGGGGCTGATCTCAGCGGATATTTGTCATGACTCATATCCAAGTTTTTCGTGTTGGAATTGTTGCGGCTGTGATCTGTCCATTTTTAGGGCTCGGGATGGGCGCGGCTGGCGATAGTCCCGCGCTTAAAGAAACAAATTCGCTAAAAATATTCGTGGATGCAGGGCAGCTTCCCGCAATTGCCGAACGCCTTCCGGGCGAACCGGAAGTGGTCGAGATGAGTGCTGGCTCAAAGCAGACTGGGCGTCATGGCGGGGATCTCAGATTGTTGCTCGGCAAGCAGAAAGACACGCGTCTGCTGACGGTTTACGGCTATGCACGGCTTGTCGGTTTTACGCCAGAGTTTGAGCTTCAGGCGGATCTTCTGAAAAAGATCGATGTCGAAGAGAACCGCATTTTCACGTTCCATTTGCGGCGCGGCCATAAATGGTCGGATGGTCATCCCTTCACCAGCAATGATTTCCGTTATTATTGGGAGGATGTCGCAAATAATGCGGATCTCTCTCCATTCGGTCCGCCGAGGGATATGCATGTCGACGGTGAGGCGCCCAAGTTCGAGGTGATTGACGAGGCGACGGTCCGCTTTAGCTGGTCTAAGTCCAACCCGTCTTTTCTGACATGGCTCGCCGGCGCGCGGCCTCCGGCGATCTACCGGCCGGCGCATTATTTAAAGCAATTCCATTTGCAATATGGCGACCAGAAAAAAATCACGCAGCAGGTTTTGAATGAGGGTCGGCGGAATTGGGCGGATTTACACAAAAGCCGAGACCGCTATTATCGGGCGGACAATCCAGATCGGCCAACATTGCAGCCCTGGGTCAATACGGTCCGGCCGCCGTCGGACCGCTTTGTTTTTGTCCGCAATCCCTATTATCACCGGATCGATTCAGAAGGCCGCCAGTTGCCTTATATCGACCGGGTTGTCATCACGCTCGGCGCGGTGGAGGTGATACCTGCTCGGACAGGAGCTGGAGATTCGGATCTTCAAGCGCGCTATATCCGCTTTGACCATTATACGTTTCTCAAGAAAGCTTCGAAGCGCAATAATTATTCCGTGTTGCTCTGGAAAAATCTGAAGACGGCGCATAAAGCCATTCTCCCTAATCTTAATGCCGCCGACGCTGTTTGGCGGAAAACGCTACGCGACGTTCGGTTTCGCCGCGCG
>BFAS01000295.1 GCA_008974985.1 bacterium MnTg02 | reverse complement strand
CTTTGCGTCATCGACAACCGCTTTAATTGTCCAGAGCGAGACTAGGGCCGTGCGAATACGCTGGGCGGCAAGATCGATCTCGTCCAAACAATGCTCTAGTTCGTGAATACGGCCCGTCAACCGTGCAACGGAGAGAAGTGTGCGCGCGGACTGGATCGCTTCGACATTATCCATATCGATGACGCCGGCGGCCCCTAACAGGGGATCGGCCACTGCTGCTTGTTGCGCTTGTTTCGGTGTTGGTTTGGAGCCAGCGGTATGCGCGTCTGCCGCTTGGCCCGGCTTATTCGACATTTGCGCGTCGCCCTTAATGGTGAAATAGGGGGTGTTCTGCCGCCATTACGATAGGCGGACGAGCGCAAACGGCAAGGTTTGGCGAGATTTAACGTTAAAGCCGATAAATTTCAGCCGTCAGGGGGGTGGATGTAACGAGTTACCGGTCAATGAATACCAGTCGAAATCGCTTCACATGGCCTCAACGTAATCCGGATTGCCTCTGAGTTTTGACATGCGCACCTCGATGACGCGCAATATCAGCTCATTGGTTGCTCGAGACGGCGCCTGGGATCCCGTTAATGCTTTAACTTTCTGCTCGACCGCTTGCAGCACAGCCAGCCGCCGCTTCATAATAAGCGCGTCCGGCTCGGCCTGCGGCTGATAATTATTATTCGCTGGGAGCAATCTCTCGAAATCCCCCCAACTCGCTTGGCTTTGGCCTATTTCGGCTGTGCGCGAGGTCATATCCCCGGTCCCCATTTGTCACATTTGATTGTGACTTGTGACTGCAAATTTTTCTTACTGTTGAAGACGTTATTAAATCGATTGTTAGAATCAAGGCGACGGGAGGAATTTCACCCGAATGGAGTGCCAAATCGCGCTTATTTTGACACGCTGTTGCCGTTGAGCAACAAAATCCGCTTGAGGCGGCCTAGCATCCGCACGGACAGTCAGATTGGGGCATTGGTTTGGATCAGGATGCAACAGCGTTTTATGCGAGAAGTGGAGCGGCACTTGAAGTTGGGTGCGAGACCAATGCGGGGCCGGTGTTTGAGTGGATTCCGCGTTTGATTTCTTGTATGCAGCCTTGATGGCCGATTTGGTATGCGTCAATTCGTGAATTTCGGCGCATGTAAAATCCGGGCGGTTAGCTCAGTTGGAAGAGCACCTGGTTTACACCCAGGGGGTCGGCAGTTCGAGCCTGTCACCGCCCACCACTCAATTCTTAGACGGCTTTCGTTCCTCCTGGGGATGGCCGGCTGCGTGGCGACCTTGACTTGCTTTGGCCGCTCCAGTACACCCGTCGCACTCAAACGAATACGTTGTTTTTCGTGGGGGTGTAGCTCAGTTGGTTAGAGCGCTGGCCTGTCACGCCAGAGGCCGCGGGTTCGAGTCCCGTCACTCCCGCCACATAATGGGCATCCCAAGAACATCTGCAATGATCGACTTCGGTGCAGATTATCGCTTTTGGTTTAGAATGCCCCTATATTTCGCCTGATTATCAACGACATAAGCAGGAAGTTCCGCCATGCTGACTTCCTCGAGCGCGCGTCCGCAAATAGCGCGGCCTTCATCGATCATCTTTTGGAAATTTGCCTCGGTATTGAAAGCCGTTGTGTTGCGCTCCTGATGCGAGTAGGCGGCTATTTTTTCCGTCATCTCTCCCGTCGTGGTCATAAAGCTGAAATGCCAGCCGGCATTTTCATAAATGCTGTGTTTGATGAAGGCGCCAAAACGTGACTTATTGCGCGCCATCATGAGGAGCTGATTGAGCCACATTGGCAATCTGCGGCTTTGACGCGCGCGCAGCCGGCGGATCTTTTCTGGTGAGCGGATATTTTTCTTTTCGAGAACGCGGATCGCACCGGACCCAATCCATTTGTCTACGACGCGGAAGTTGAGCTTGAAATTAAAATGCTCGCATTCGAGGAAGTGAATTCTATCCCGCGTATTTAGCGGCGAAATGAGCTTTAGGAATTGTGGCTTCGGAATTTCGTCAACGTCCGAAATCATGATGATGTCGTTAGGCGCTGCATGAACAAGACCGCGCATCATGGCATCGCGCTGAAACGCTTCGCGCTCCCAAGCTGACGAGCGATCCGGCAAATCGTCAACGATCACGTGGATGATTTTATCGGAAAATTTGGCAAACCGGTTCTCGTTTTCCTTGTAGTAAAGCGGTTTTTCGGTGCCTGCGAACGTTTGCGTTGCTTCCACCACAACAAAATGGTCGACATGAGGATCCAGCTCATTGAGCCGGATCTCGAGAATGTCGAGTTCGTTGAAAAAAGTGAAACAGTCATAAACGGCCATAGACCCTGTTACCTTCTGTCCGACTGAGATCAGGCACGCAACCGGCACATAACTGGCCTAGGATTATGTCGGCATATCGCGGGCTCGCCCGGCTGGCTTATCCAGCAGAAACATCTCTCCAAAGAGTGGGGCCTCGTCCTATCGACACATAGCAACGACCCATTAAGAGGTCAAACAGATAGGACTTCCCCTGTTTTCCGCTTCTCAAATCCGGAGTTGGAATAGGGATGACTGAAACTTCAATCTGCGTGTTCACAAACCTTGAGTGCGTTGTGCGACCTTGATACGATCCCGGCTTACTACAGAAATTCACCATCAAACGACGCGCACGCTGGATCGTATACGCATCCCATGGATAAAACGCACGCCGGGAGTGTTCCTAAAATTATGGAAAAAAGAATAGAAGGTTCGCGGTTCGGCTTATGGAACGCACGCTACGCCAAGAAGAAGCACAAGCGTATGTATGGCGATGTGTTGACTGCGAAAAAGGCGGCAGAGTTTTTCAATCTTGATGACATTCATCAAATCGAAGATTGGGGCTGTGGTTTCGGTGGTTTTCGAGATTTCATCGCCCATCATCAAACTTATATCGGTATTGACGGGTCCGATACGCGCTTTGCCGACAAAATTGTTGATTTAGAAACCTATCGGAGCAGCGTCGATGCTGTTCATTTGCGCCATGTCCTCGAACATAATCCAGGATGGGAAAAAATCTTAGAGAACGCTCTTGCGTCATTCACAAAGCGAATGGTCTTGACCATTTTTACGCCATTTGAGCCGGCAACCAAAGTGATTGCGGAATATCCCGAATATACCGGTACGGACATCATTATGGTCGATTTGTCCCTAAACCGCGATGACCTTGTGAGTCGCTTCGAAGGCTTAGATTGGTCGTCGGATGAGGGGCTGGTGACCAAAACACAGTACAATATCGAGCATATTTTCTATTTGGAAAAACCAGGCTGGCGCCAGGAATAATTTTGTGAGCAAATTCGGTTCTTATTCGGTTGCGGGTCGCGTGCAAATTTCCGCTGATAGATGATTCGCCAAAGCAATTTGTACTGATAATTTTGGAACAAGCCTCCTCTTTGGAATTTGCTGGGGTTTCTGGTTGCTTGTGGCTGTTGGTTGCGCTAAAGCGGATTTGCGTAGCCATGAGACATTGAGTCCAGTACTCTCGTAACAAACGGTATGTAATCAATTTTCCAAAAAGGCTAACGGTCGATTCGCGAGCAGACTGTCTCCGTGCCCACAGCGGTTGCAGGAAGTGTTATGAATTTCCGAGACAATCCGGGTCTATGCTGGAACGTCGTAGAGGGATTGCATGTCAGATTTGCTGATCGATTATCTGCCTGTTGTTATTTTTATCGGTGTCGCGCTGGTTATTGGATTAGCGCTTTTAATCGCGCCGTTCCTCGTTGCCGTGCGCAACCCCGATCCCGAAAAAGTGTCCGCGTATGAATGCGGGTTCAATCCCTTCGACGATGCGCGGATGAAATTCGACATCCGGTTTTATCTCGTCGCTATTCTCTTTATTGTTTTTGATCTTGAGGCCGCATTCTTGTTTCCTTGGGCGATCACTTTCAAGGAGATCGGGAGCGCGGGGTTTTGGTCGATGATGGTGTTCATCCTCGAACTCACAATTGGATTGATATATGCCTGGCGGATAGGGGCGCTGGAATGGGATTGATCAAACCCCCATATTATGAACAGCCGGATCGCGGCGGCGCTGGCGGTGCCGGCGGTGCTGGGCCCGCCGTCGGGCAGGATGATAGCGACCTGTTTTTTCCGGAAATGACCGGCGAGCTCGCCGACAAGGGGTTCTTGGTCACTGCTTCGTCCGATCTTATCAATTGGGCGCGTACCGGTTCCTTGATGTGGATGACGTTCGGCTTGGCATGCTGCGCCGTTGAAATGATGCAGGCCTCGATGCCGCGCTACGATGTCGAGCGTTTCGGTTTCGCTCCGCGCGCCAGTCCGCGTCAATCAGACGTGCTGATCGTGGCTGGTACGCTCACCAACAAAATGGCGCCGGCGATGCGCAAGGTCTATGACCAGATGCCGGAGCCGCGTTACGTCATTTCCATGGGCAGTTGCGCCAATGGCGGCGGCTACTATCACTATTCCTATTCTGTCGTGCGCGGCTGCGATCGAATTGTGCCTGTCGATATCTACGTTCCTGGCTGTCCGCCGACCGCAGAGGCATTGGTCTACGGCATTCTGCTTCTGCAGAAAAAGATCCGCCGCACAGGGACGATCGAAAGATAAAAATGGGCGAGAGATAAAAGCGCGCGAGAGTGGTAAAAGCGGTTTTGAATTCTGCCGGGGATAAAATGGACGAGGCGCTCAACGATCTTGGGGACTATGTTGCGGGAGCCCTTAGCGATGCCGTGGTTGCGTGGCATGTCAGTTATGGTGAGCTCACGGTTACGGTTGTTCGCGAGCGCATATCTCAGGTGCTCAAATATTTACGCGACGACGCGCGTTGTCAGTTCTCCATTTTGATCGATATTTGCGGCGCCGACTATCCCGAACGTCCAAAGCGGTTCGACGTCGTTTACCATCTCCTCAGCCCAAAACAGAATCAGCGTATACGAATAAAAACGCAGACAGACGAAAACACGGCGGTGCCGAGCGCAATCAGTATTTTCCCCGCCGCCAACTGGTTTGAACGTGAAGCGTTCGATTTCTACGGCATTCTCTTTTCGGGCCATCCGGATCTCAGGCGAATCTTGACGGACTATGGTTTTCAAGGCTATCCGCTGCGCAAGGACTTCCCGCTCACCGGCTATGTCGAGGTGCGCTACGACGATGAGCAGAAACGGGTCGTCTATGAGCCGGTGAAGCTTACACAAGAATACCGGTCGTTCGATTTCATGAGCCCCTGGGAGGGCACTAAATATATTCTGCCGGGCGACGAAAAAGCCAAGACGAGCGAAAACGGTAAGGCTTGAGCAATGAACCCGCATCGTCAAACAGGACAAGCAGAGATTTAGACCGATGGCCGAAACAGAAATCCGAAATTTCAGCATCAATTTCGGTCCGCAACATCCTGCGGCTCATGGCGTTCTGCGTCTCGTTCTCGAACTTGATGGAGAGGTCGTGGAGCGGGTTGATCCGCATATCGGTCTCCTTCACCGGGGCACGGAAAAACTCATAGAGCATAAGACATATCTCCAGGCTATTCCCTATTTCGACCGGCTGGATTACGTCGCACCGATGAACCAGGAGCACGCCTTTGCGCTGGCGGTGGAGAAGCTACTTGGCGTTGAAGTACCAATTCGCGGCCAGCTTATTCGCGTCCTCTATTCAGAGATCGGCCGGTTGCTCTCCCACTTGTTGAACGTCACGACGCAGGCCATGGATATCGGCGCGTTGACGCCGCCGCTGTGGGGCTTTGAAGAGCGCGAGAAGCTGATGGTATTCTACGAACGCGCCTCCGGCTCACGCATGCATGCGGCCTATTTCCGGCCTGGCGGTGTTCATCAGGATTTGCCGCCGGAGCTTATCGACGACATTGAGGCCTTCTGCGATCCGTTCCTCCAGGTTTGTGATGATTTGGAATGCCTGCTGACCAATAACCGGATTTTCAAACAGCGAAACGTCGATATCGCTGTCGTCAACCTTGAAGACGCATTCGCC
>BFAS01000294.1 GCA_008974985.1 bacterium MnTg02 | reverse complement strand
ATTCCCGACCGATGCATCAGAGCATGATTCTGATTGGATTAGAACCACGCTCAAGCTCTTAGCTTAAGAGTGATCTTTTCCGAAAACTAGCGTCCTCCCCCGGATCAAATCCGAGAGCATGCTCTAGCAAAACACGATGCACTCCGAGCCGCCGATCACCTCAGCGGACAATTCAGCGAACAGTCCCGCGCGTAAATCCGTCTCGGCTAGCTTTCGATCCTCAGCTGTTTCGGCAAGCAAATATATGTGAATTTCATTCGCACCGAGCTGAGCCGCCCTTTGGCGCAAGTAAGCCAAATTAAGCGTGCTTGCCTTGTCGATTGTCCGGCCGATCCGCAACGGTGTCCGTTGGCCGACCTCGTCGCAATAGACCAAGATGTAATTGGCCTTCGGCATTGCTGAGCAGGCGACAAGGGAATAAACGCTATGCAAATAACGCCTTCCCGAAGCACCGTGCCAATAATGGAAGATTTCTCTGATATTGCTCTCTGCGCATATAAGAGCTGGTTCGCTCGCCGGTCCACGTTGAGTGTCCGACGACACGTCTGCGATACGCATTGCCATTAAGCGATCCCCGCAATTCATCGCATCCAAAGCGCCCGCCCCTCCATAAACTCACTTCATGTTGGCCGGGCTTTTGATATTTCAAGCCGAAATGACCGGCTTGGCAAGTTATCCACAGCAGCTGATTTTAGTTTTCCACAGAGTTCTGCACATATTTTTTCAAATTTTGTGTCCTCATCTAGCTACATTTGGAATATCCGCAATTCCGGCAGCCATAACATCCCTCCTGAAAGATCAACGCTTTCGAGTTGCATTTCGGGCAATAACGACGTTCTGACGGCCGATTCGCGCTCAAAGATTCCGAAATTTCCGTGCGACTTTGACCTTCGGATTTAATGAAACCGATCTCGATCATATGCTGTTCAATGACTTCGCCAATGGCGGCGAGGAGGCTCGGCACATAGCGGCCTTTCAGCCAATGACCGCCCCGTGGATCGAAAACCGCTTTTAGCTCCTCAACGACGAATGAAACATCGCCACCGCGTCTGAAAACAGCGCTATCATGCGGGTGAGCGCAACCGTCCAAGCGTAATGTTCGAGATTCTTTGAATTAATGAAAATCTCGAACGGACGCCGGCGGCTGTCCTGAATGATATCATTTATGGTGACATAAATAGCGTGATCGGATTCCGGCCATTTCAGCTTATGCGTGCGGCCGCTGAGAACCTCATCGCGTTCGAGCGGATGGGCCAAATAGACGACATCGCCAGTACGTTCCGCCTTCACCATCGGCAAAGCGTCCGAAATTGATGGCGACGGTTCCTCTTGGGTCTCAACATTAGCCGGTGTTTTGCTGGAAGAAAGAACGGCGCCGGTCACAGGATTGGGCCGATAGGCCGTACACCCTTTCAAACCCTTTTCATAAGCTGATCGATAGATGTCATTGAAAGCATCGAAGGAAATATTTTCCGGGCAATTGATTGTCTTGGAGATCGAGCTATCCGTATGGCGCTGAAGCGCCGCCTGCATATCGAGATGCGCGTCCGGCGTAAGCTTGAATGCGGTGACAAATTCTTCTGGAAGCTCGGCGTCATTGCCGAATTTGTCTTTGAACAGCCGGTAAGCATAATCCTCGACCTCATCCTGTTTGGTCTGCCCATCAGCGAGCAACATCCGCCGTTCATAGGCAAGGTCGAAAATAGGCTCTATTCCGCTTGAGACATTGCCGGCGAACAGCGAAATCGTCCCTGTTGGTGCGATGGAGGTGAGCAGTCCATTCCTTAAGCCGTCGGCGCGAATGGCGTCCCGTACGTCTTCTCCCATACGCTGAAGGCCCGGACGCGCCAGTATCTTTTCCACCTCGAACAAAGGAAAGGCGCCTTTTTCACGGGCGAGCTTAGCGCTTGCGAGATAGGCATGCTGCGAAATGAAGCTCATCCATTTCTCCGCCTGGCGAACCGCGCCCTTGGATCCATAATGGAGACCGCACATAACCAGCGCATCGGCTAGTCCCGTAATGCCAAGGCCAATCCGGCGCTTCGATTGCGCTTCCTGCCTCTGCGCCTTTAATGGATAACGCGAAGCGTCGATGACATTATCGAGGAACCTTACCGCAACCCGCGTGAGTTCCTGCAGCCGGGAGTCGTCAAGCGCCGCCCTCGCAGTGAAAGGATGTTGAATCAGCTTGGCCAGATTGATCGAGCCAAGGACGCAAGCGCCATAGGGCGGCAAGGGCTGCTCGCCGCATGGATTGGTCGTGCGAATGGTTTCTGCGTAGGCGAGGTTGTTTTCCGCGTTAATGCGATCGATAAAAATGACACCCGGCTCGGCATAGTCATAAGCGGCCCGCATGATTTTTTCCCAAAGATCGCGGGCACGCACGGTTTTGTAAGTTGTCCCGGAAAAAACCAACGGCCAGTCCGCATCCTTGTCCACGGCCTCGATAAAGGCATCTGTCACCAACACCGACAAGTTGAACATTCTGAGCCGATTGGGATCGGACTTCGCGGCGACAAAATCCTCAATATCCGGGTGATCACACGCTAAGGTCCCCATCATCGCGCCGCGCCGGGCGCCGGCTGACATAATGGTTTGGCACATCGCATCCCAAATATTCATAAAGCTGACCGGACCCGATGCATCCGCTCCGACGCCTTTCACCGGCGCTCCTTTGGGCCTCAGCGTCGAAAAATCATGCCCAATGCCGCCGCCTTGCTGCATGGTCAGCGCAGCTTCCTTAACATTCTCGAAGATCGACGCCATGTCGTCCTCGATCAGGTTCATGACGAAGCAATTGAAGAGCGTCGCCGTCCGCTCGGCGCCCGCATTGGCAAGGATGCGCCCAGCTGGCAAAAATGCGAAATCTGCTAGGGCGTCAAAAAACCGCTGTTCCCACTTTTTCCGCTTCGATTCCTGTTCCACCTTGGCAATGGCGGCCGCAACCCGCCGCCAACTGTCTTCGATCTTGGCGTCAACATGTGTGCCGTCGGCGTTCTTCAGCCGGTATTTCATGGCCCAGATTTCTTTTGAGACTGGGCTCATGGACGGAGACGCGCGTTTCAATCGATTTGCCTCTATTTGGTGCTTGTGACAGACGGGAGCATGCGCGGCTCCGCAACATAAATGTTCATGTTTTGTACCATAAGCCAACTTGCCTGACAAGAGGCTCAG
>BFAS01000293.1 GCA_008974985.1 bacterium MnTg02 | reverse complement strand
TGCATCGCCACATGGCCGGGGCCTTCGATCATCACTTGGCAGCCCTTGTCCCAGGCGATTTTCGTCAGCTCGCCCAGCGTCTCAAGCTCGGCGAATTGCGCCCGGTCATTGGCGTCGGCGATCGAGCCGGGCCGGAGCCCATCTCCGAGCGAGAAGGACACATCATATTTGCGCATCAGATCGCAAATATCGCCGAAATGCTCGTAAAGGAAGCTCTCGCGGTGATGCGCCAGGCACCATTTCGCCATGATCGATCCGCCGCGCGACACGATCCCCGTCAAGCGGTCGGCCGTCAGGTGGATATAGCCAAGGCGCACGCCGGCATGGATGGTGAAATAATCAACCCCCTGCTCGCATTGCTCGATCAGAGTATCCCTATAGACCTCCCAGCTAAGCTTGACGGGATCGCCGTCGACCTTCTCCAGGGCCTGGTAAATCGGAACCGTGCCGATCGGCACCGGCGCGTTGCGAATGATCCATTCCCGTGTGTGGTGGATGTTGCGGCCGGTGGAGAGGTCCATCACCGTGTCGGCGCCCCAACGGATCGCCCAGACCATTTTCTCGACTTCTTCCTCGATGGATGAGGTCACGGCCGAATTGCCGATATTCGCGTTGACCTTCACAAGGAAATTGCGGCCGATAATCATCGGCTCCAGCTCGGCGTGGTTGATGTTCGCGGGGATGATCGCCCGGCCGCGCGCCACCTCGTCGCGGACAAATTCGGGCGTGATGTGCTCCGGCAAAGCGGCGCCGAAACTCTCGCCATCTTCGAGCTGATCTTTGGCCCAATCGAGAGCGGCCTTGCGTCCCAAATTCTCCCGGTGGGCGATATAGATCATCTCATCGGTAATGATCCCGGCGCGCGCGCATTCAAACTGTGTGACCGGTGCGCCATCGAGACCACGCAGCGGCTGATTTTGGATCGGATAGGCCCGCGCCAAATGCGTTTCGCCGACATTGCCATTGTCTTCCGCTTTGATGTTTCGGCCCTCATAAGCTTCCACATTGCCGCGCGCCTTTGCCCAATCCTGACGCAAGCGGGGAATGCCCTTTTCAACATCAATGTCGATGGCCGTGTCCGTGAATGGGCCGGACGTGTCGTAGACCCGGAATATCGGCTGCTCGGGATCCGTCAGGCTGATCTCACGGAACGGCACCTTGAGATTGTCATGCCCTTCGGGCGAAGAATGCACTTTGCTTGACGCCGGTAGCGGGCCTGTCGTCACCTTCGGCGTTTCCATGTCGGAGGGAGGGAATTGCTTGTTCATTGTCTCGCCTTTTCACTCAAAAAATCAGCCTCAGCGATTCCACGAAATGCGCTGGTCTTCTCAGTCATCCAGATCAACCGATCAAACGTGCCCCGCCGGCGCCTGCCATTGGAGCGCCAACGAACACATTTCTTCGCACCGCTATGCCTGACGGCATATCGTGATCCAGGACAGGAAAGAGACGGGTTGAGTATTCCGTTCCAGTCCCTTCGCCGGCATGACCCGGATCAGGTTCTAAGGGTGCTCAATCAGCGCTAGATTGATCTCAGCCGGATGCGTCCGGCACCCCTTGGAACTTGTGCGGCCCCAATGTGATCCGGTTTGACTGAGAAGGCAAGATTTTTGGTGGGGGCAAGGCATCTTCGCGTCGCGATCAACTCTGTCATTGGGAAAATATACGAGAGCGTTTTTCGCGCTGTCTCATGAGCGTAGCCCTGCATCACTGTTCGCTTCTTGCCTGTTATCTTTCACAAATTCTCACTCAAGCCTCCATCACCGGAGGTCATCAACAGCCTGCTAAAACCCTTTTGGAAAATTCAAAGCCATTTTCGTGACACAAAAGCACCAATATGCTAGGTGAAAGAAACAGCGAACGTTTGAATCGGGAGTTTAAAGAATGTTCCGGATTGTTATGATTACGATAGCGCTCGCTCTAACCGCGGGTGTGGCGATCTCTGCTATTCCAACAAACCACACACATAAAGGCCAGGACGTTATAAGCCATCAAGGTCCTCCGCTTGACAAAAGCGGCTGCCACCTTGGTCCAACGGGCTATCACTGCCACTAAGTTTCGTCCGACCGACGCGATTGCGCTAGAAGACTGACTGCAGGTCGAAGGAGAGGTGTGATATGCGGGTTAGAGCAATAGCCCTAACGGCTCTTTTGCTGTGCGTTCCGGGATGGGCGCATGCCGAACAAACTTTGATAAAACCGACAGACGATTATTGCGCAACCCCTGATAGTACCGCCGATTTGGCTAAAAAACCTGTGCCGGATCTAAAGCTGGTCCTCTCGTCGAAGGACCTTCAATTTTGTAGCTATAGCGGTGAAGGGCTCAGCGAAATCAACAAAAGCTGGGCCAAAAAAAATGAAATTCTGGCGTATCCGGCTCAGCTAGAATTCAAAGATACCGTCGAACTCATACAGGCCTATTCGCGCATCAAATCAAAGTTTGACGTAAAATTCGCGACAATCCCCAATGCGATGGCGGTGTTGGCGCGGAAGGCAAACATCATCGACCGGTACGTCCTCTACAACAAAAAATATTTGTGCGGAATCCAGAATTACACAGGATCAAAATGGGCGGATGACAGCGTCTTTGCACATGAGGTCGGTCATCATCTTGCCAACCATACGCTGAGCGCCGGCAGCCGTCCCTATTTCGAACTGCAGGCGGATTGGTTTTCAGGGTTTATTTTGCAGAGAATGGGCGCACCGGTGGATGGCGCGACCATCGTTCTTGGTAAGATGCTCGAGCATCAATATCGCTCTGGTAACGCCGAGACATTGACAAGCCGCACACACCCCCAGCCTGAGGATCGCATCGCGGCTGTGGCGGAAGGCTGGTCATACGCCTGCGAACAAGATCCCAAATGTGATCTGTAAGATCAGCGCGCGAAATATTTCGATGGTCATCATGGCGACGAAAAAATGATGGCGACGGAAAGCCTGTGCTTGGCGGCACGTTAAGGCGCCCTTGCACGCTGCTCCTTTTCGCTCATCGTCTTTTCAAAGGCCGTTTGGCTGCTTTTGGCCGGCATTTGTTCGCGCGCTCCATTTCTGATTTTGCAATTTGCTCCAAGCCTAAGCTTCCGCCGGAATTTGTCTGGCAATTTCGCCCTGACCGGACAGCTGTCAATTGAAAGCTTGTTGAACGTCGTGCAAAATTCGATTGCGTCAATTTGGATTTTTGAACGGATCACTCTGCGAATAACGCCCTGGGCAAGATAGCCGGATGCACTCTTGTCGCCGCAAGCAAGATAGGCCAGAAACTGGCCGCGCGCTTTGCCATTCGCATCGACCGGCGGCGTCGCGTAGGATTGCGCGGTCCGGCTGGAAGCCATCTGAGGTTCGGTCCAATGACTAGGATTGAATTTCCAGACACCGGATTTGTCGTTCACAAACGCTTTCAGCCGAAGTTCCAAGGATTTGCTCAACCCCTTGGCTCCCTTTCTTTTCGACATTTCAAAGACTGTCTCAATCGCCAAATTATCCTGCAAGCTCGGCGGCCGCACTCGAACGCCCCGATGATCGACAAGCGTCTTGCGCGTTTTTTGAGGACGAGGAGGCAAAGTTTTCCACATTAACGACCGTCTGAGATCCACGCCCTGAACCTCTGCACCTAAGAAGTTTGCCCCCTGAAGCCGCGCGGAACTGAGATCGGCCGCCTCCAATTTGGCGGACCGGAAATCGGCCACCTGAAGAACCGCGTTCCTGAGATCGGCGCCTTGCAGCTCTGCACCCTGAAAGTCGGCGCCCTGAAGCCAGGTGAGCCGCAATTGGCTTCCTTTCAAATTAGCCAGCCGGAACGATGCAGCTTCAGCCCGGGCAAGAGAGAGATTGGCTCCTTGCAAATTGGATTTAAGGAAATTCGTGAATTGCAAATTCGCAAATCGTAATTGCGCGCCCTGCAAGTTTGTTTCCAGCATTTTCGCACCGCTGAGCATCGTCTCAACGAGTATCGCGCCCTCAAGATCGGCGAAGCTAAAATCAGCGTTTTTTGCTTTGGCGTTGGTCAAATCCACACGGCGCATCTTCGCATCGGTGAAATCGGCCTCTTCGAAATTCGCGCCGCTAAGATCCGCGTCGTCCAGCCATGCTCCGTCAAATTTGGCGCGGCGCAGATTGGCGCATTGTTCGTAAGTTCCGCCGAGAATACGAACCCGTGGCGCCCGGGCGCAGGAAATTCTTGCGCGCCGCAAATCTGCGCCCCGAAAACTCGCGCCCACCAGCTCGGCGCTGGTGAAGTCGGCATCGTGAAGGATCGAGCGGTCGAGTGTAGCGTAGCGCAGATCTTGTCCGCGCAGCGACAGGATCACCTGCTTAATAACCGCGGTTCCATTGCCATTTGCCGAGCCGCGATTTGCTTCTCCGTTATGTTCCGCGACCAGGTTCTCGTCGGCCACCACGAGATTCCGGCTAAATAGACTCTCGGAATTTCCCTTGGCAAGGTCGACCGCCCCTTCAAACAAATAGGCGGTTATAGTGAATGCTGTTCTCTTGAGGTTGTCGTTCTTAAATTCCAAATTTGCGTTCCCAAACACCGCCGTACAGAACGACTCGCTGAGCAGGCGAACACAAAATTTACGCTGCGGCTGCTGGATTGGAATTTTGATATGGGCAACCGATACCATTATCTGATCGAGATATCCGTCGGGTAGCGTTGCCACGCCGTACGAAAAAAATAAGGCGAGCGCGGTAAAACAGACTCTTGAAAAGAAAAGCACAGCTTGGCGTGCCGCCGTGACGATGGCTTGGCGTTGCGTGCTGGAATATGGCGAACTGATATAAGCCAGCAAGATGAATGATATAACAAGGTCGAAGGTTAGGTAGCCTCTGTGAAAGGCCGTTATGTAACTGTCGTGATAGGGAAGAAAGGAGACTTGAAAATAAAGAAGCACCAATACTGGCATGATGACAAATGACATGGACGACATTGATTGCAGAAAGAATTTTAAGAATTTGCTTCTAATCCGGCCGGAATTTAGCTGCATGAAAAAATAGGAATGCAATTCAAAAAACAGATTTTCCTGGAACTTTTCGTCACCTCCGGCAAGGGAGGACAATTCTTTAATTCGGTATATCTTTTGAGATAATAAGACGTGCTGGATAAGCAGACCGATATGAACAAGAACGAACACCAGGGGAGCAAAGGTAAAAAAGCCCGTTAGTTCAATCCCAATGCTGAGGAAGGGAAGTAGCACCGGACTATTGAGCAGCAAATCCTTATGCGAGACGCCGGAAATGGCGATAAAGAAATAGGCCATTAAGGCGAGGAAAAAGACCCAGGTCGTGCGCGCAGCAGAACTGTCTTCGTTGGCGGCCGCCAGAAGCCGGCGTGCGTCACGCGCCGCGGGATCTGCCGACTCCATAAAATCTCGGATTATGTCCGTGGATCCGGCGTCGCTCGTCTGATCCGCGACCGCATCCGGCTCCGTTATTCCCGTCACCATCCATTAAACTCACAAATATTACTCGATCGTTCTTCATGATTACCGTGTTCTTGGGCGTATCACAAACTGGGATTGATGATCGCCCGCATTACGAGACCTAAATGACACACATAAAAGGACCAGAAAATCGGAAAATTTCGAACGGAAGCGGCGCGAAAAAGGGCGCGCGAGCCCGACCCCAACCTCTGCATGCAACAGGCCATACGATCGGTCATTCCAATGACCGATGGGCGTTCAAGCGCCACGCATGCTTGCGCGCCATAGTGTGCGGCGCGCAGTCGCGCTTGCCAAAGGAATTTTGGATCAATCATAATTTCGTTGTGTTTTATGTGTCAGAAAGAACCTTGCCCTATGGCGCTTCGCGCGGCACACTCCGCACAATCACGGCTCAACGGGCCGATAACGCAATAAATTGACAACAATATTTGAGTTTTGAGAAGGGGAGAAACAATGGCAACAGCAATTGCACTCATTCTTAGTCTTGCCGTTTATACCGGCACAATCGTAGGCATCAACTACCGGTCGGCCCCTGAAGGCGCGCCCTTAAACTTTGACATTTACAATGCTGCCGAAAGCCTTTCCGTACAATATGGCCTCGGCATGGTGGGCATCCCTGAGCCATTCCATTGGGCGTTCGGTTGCATCGCCATCATCATCCCCGCCCTTCTATGTTTTTCGATTGTCCGCTTCGTTATCCGCTAAAGGTATGACTCCGCGACACTTCCTACCCTCAAGTCTCGGCCCGTCCCACAAACTATCTTCTTCTTATACCAATGGTCCTTGAGCTTGACTCACGAACGATTGGCGACCATTGGCAAGCGCGACTGCGTGGTCCACGCCAAATGGCGGTCAAGCCTGCGTGGCGCTTGAACGCCCTTCGGTCATTTTTTATGAACGATGGTATTATGGCCGGCTTTTCCAAACATGAGCCCACCTGGCACCGGACTCAAATGTTTGGGTCGAACCTTGAGAGCTCTTTTAGAAGTCGCTATGCCGCCGTCTGCGTAACCATGACGTCATTGACGGCTTCCGTCAGAGCTTTGCGATGCGCCGTCTCTCTTTTGAGTTCGACCTCCTCCAGAAGACGCCCGGCGGCCCTGATCACCTCCGCGGCTTCGGCAAACAGCTCCCGCGATTTTTGCGGGTCTATCAGCTTGATATTGGCTTCGCTGCAGAGGATCGGAACAGCTTTCCAATTGGTGAGGTTGAGGTCGCGCGGGAACAGTTTGGACCGCAATACGTGGAGCATCTGAAACCGGTAATTGTCGAAAATCGCATCGATCTCGTGCTCGCGTCTGAGCATCTTAAAGCGCAGCATCGCGAGCGACGCCGTGTAGTAGGGATCAAGCGCATGGTCGGGATTGAATATCCGCTCTGGGATTTCTTCCCGCAGTAATTTAAGCCGGTCGACCGCGTCATGGGGTAGCCCCAAAAACATCGAGGCAAAATTGCGGATCTGATCGCGAATATAGACGATCCGGATGTCGTCCAGCCTCGAGTTTTGATCAAACTCCCCTTCGCGGAGATCATAATAAAGACGCTCGGCGACGCCATTTAGCACAATGGCGCGGAAATATTCCGCGAGGCGGCGGTTAAAAGGCAGCAAGCTCAATATATGGTCGTCGGTTACCATGGTCTGGCTGTTGCTGGCGCGAATGATCCGCTCGACGACCCGCTCATCGCGGGTGACGACGATCTTGGCAGGCAACAGAATATGCCGCTCCCTGAGCTTCTTGCGATTTTGAAAAATGACATGGGAGGTTTGGCAGCCATTCACGATCTGGAAATCGTAAATTCTGAGTTTCGGCCCAACCGCTTCATGATCCCGGCAGACAATTGTAATGCCATTGTTCAGGAGCGGGAAGAGCGCGACGTCCTCGCGATTGAGCGTTTCATTGATGGCCGAGTTGACGGCGTTTTTCAAACCTTGGAAGCCACGAATATTTTCTAGAAAAACCGTGCGGTTGAGTTTGTCCGTTACGGGATGGCGGATAATGTTGATGAGATCATCGACGAGGATCGCTCCGAGATAGGATTTTTCAATCCCGGGCATCGACTCGACCTCGCGCAAACGATAGGCGTGAATATCGCCGCTGTTCTGGCGCTGCAGGCCGCGCCTTAGATCCAGAAAACTCCGGAAGTCCATCGGCGTGAATTCGACGCTTTTGAAGAGATTTGTTTCCTCTAGAAATCTCTCGGTCCAGGCCACCGACCCCTCAAGGACGCTGTCGCCCACCCATTGGCCCGACGACAAATAATGCATATGCACCTCCGGGCGGCCGGAATGCATCCATTGCGATCTCGCATATATGGCGTCTTTGATTTGAGCCGCTTTTTTGATTCCCGCGTTGCGCGGGCCAAATACGTCCGTATGGAAAAATCGATGCACGCCTTGGGCAAAGGCATTCATTTTCTGATCGCGGAATTCACGATCCATCGTCGCCTGGATAAAGACAAACGTCACCCTAAGATCGCCGTCCGCCGCGACGACGCGGTCAATATCCTCGACAGATGAGATAACTTGCCCATTCGCTATCGTGGCCAGGCCATCGATCCCAGTGTCGTTTTGACCATCGACAAAAACGGGAGCCACATCGAACGGTTTGCGAACATAGCGGGACACAACAGTATCCACACAACACATAGCAAATAATCTTGGCTTATGTATTTCCTCTATACTTCTTTTCTTACTATAATCCTTCAAGAATTGATCGATCGTCAATTCTATTGCATGCGTCCCGCCCATTTTTGTTGGCCTTCAGAATATTCTTAGTATTACGCCTTATCTCCTCACCCAAACTTGCCGTCCATCATGTTAGCGAAATTCCGTATGAGCCAGAGATCCCTGAAATTGCATCCTGCGTCTTTGTTCTAGGCTCACGGCGTGAATCCTCCAAGGGGCTGAACGCAATTTTTCTGTGAACATACACCAGCGCCAAATCTTTTCTCGACTAGAAGCAGACATGATCCACAGAACCTTTGCGTGCGTACCGCCGCCATCGCGGCGCTGCGCATTTAACGGAACTTGATGAGAGAATTTGGCGTAAGCCCCGGAGGAATAAAACAAAACGGCGCGAGCACAACGTCGAAATCGCATCAAAGATGCCCTGCACCACGCCACCCTGCTCTCCTTGAAATCGCGAATTTCTTTTGCGGCTTTCACCATGCGAATATGGAATCGACAAGTTAGTATTATAATTTTGGACTATTCCAGCAAGACACCGCAGGCCGCGACGTTTCAGCAAGTGTATAAACCGTCTTGCGCTTCTGTCCGAAGCCATGGCGGATCATCACGCAGCGCATTTACAATGACAATGATAGAGTGCCGGCCGCGAATGAAACTCAAATCAGGGCAAAGGAGAAAGCTGTCGATGGCGGAAAGCGTAGAGGCAGTTCTTGAGCAGCTCGAAGACTCAACCGATGAAAGCTTGGACCGGCTTTTCGAATTATTGCGAATACCGAGCGTGTCGACCGATCCTGCCTACCGCGCGGATTGCCTCCGTGCCGCCGAATGGTGCAGCACGTTTTTGCAGCAGTCCGGTTTTGAAGCAAGCGTCAGACAAACGGCTGGGCAGCCAATGGTCGTCGGCCACGCGCGGCCTGAAAAGAAGCTCAATGGTCCCCGAATATTGTTCTACGGTCACTACGACGTCCAGCCGCCGGATCCGCTCGGCCTTTGGGACAATCCGCCGTTCGAGCCGCAACTCTTAGATGGACCGGACAATGAAAAGATCATCGCTGCGCGC
Organism: bacterium MnTg02; assembly: GCA_008974985.1. GTDB lineage: Bacteria > Pseudomonadota > Alphaproteobacteria > Rhizobiales > BFAS01 > MnTg02. Next base: position 178 of record BFAS01000293.1, on the reverse strand, counting down.
GGCGCCTCCGATGACAAAGGTCAGCTGTTGACATTCCTCGACGCCTGCCGCGCTTGGCAAAGCGTGCATGGCAGTTTGCCGCTGGCAGTGACAGTGCTGCTTGAAGGCGAAGAGGAATCCGGTAGCCCGAGCCTCCTGCCATTTCTTCAGGAAAATAAAACTGATCTCGAGGCCGATA
>BFAS01000292.1 GCA_008974985.1 bacterium MnTg02 | reverse complement strand
AAGGAGAATGAGGGTAACACATTGATTTAATTTATAATTATACGTTTTATCCGGATATGTCTTATTGTTCCATGATGCATAGACCACACAGCAGAAATTGATAATATACTTATAAAAGCATCCAGTGTTCGGGATTTTCAAACAGTGTTAGACCTTCGCGATCTAAATCTCTTTGTTCGAGCCGCCAAACGACAGAACTTTGCTGCTGCAGGCCGCGATCTCAAGCTATCACCTGCATCAACATCGCAACGTATTCAAGCCCTGGAATCGGACTTTGGCGCGCGGCTGTTCCATCGCACTACGCGAAGAGTATCGCTTACCGAGCATGGCCGAATTCTCTTAGATTACGCCGAGCGCATGCTTGCGGATCTCGACAATGCCAAAGACGAAATTCGTGGAGAATTGTCTCCGACAGGCATTTTGCGGGTAGCAGCGTCGGTGACATTTGGACGCCAGCATATAGCGCCTCATGTCACAGAGTTTTTGGGGTATTATCCTGGACTAAAACTTCATCTCGATCTCTCTGATTCTTATGTGGATATTGTTGAGCAAGGCATCGACCTGGCTATTCGAATTGGCAACCTCCAAAACGCTTCCATAGTGGCACGCAAACTTCTGAAGGCCGAGTTCGTAGTCTGTGCATCGCCCGCCTACCTTGAGGCCAATGGAATACCAAAGAGCCCTGAAGACTTAACGCAACATACCTGTTTGATCTTTCGTAATCAGCGGAATTGGACGTTCAATGGAACAAAGCGACCGATCGTCGTCGACATTGACGGGCCGCTTGAAAGCAGTCATGGCGAGACGATTAAGCAAGCTGCAATCGACGGACTAGGTTTGGCGCTCAGGTCAACTTTTGATGTTGCCGAGGAGATTGCCCATGGCCGCTTAATGCCGGTCCTCACGAATTATACTGTGGCAGATGACCGCGCCATTTGGGCGGTGTATCCCAATACACGGCGGGTTCCTTTACGGGTCCGTTTGTTTGTCGAATTTCTTTGCGATAAGTTCGGCCGCCCTGAAGCCCATTGGGACCGGCTCATTAGAGTTCAACAAGAGGCGCACCTGGAAAATCAAAATGTTGTCCCGCAATAGCATTGTCATTGACTGGTAAAAGTTAATTTCATTGCAAGAAGCCAAGCGGTCCTCGCCTTTGTAAAGCCTATTCCAGGTCCTGCCTTTATAGACCCACACTAAGTTGTTATTTTCTCTGACAATCTATTCATGAACGTGTGTGGATATTGATGCATCAGCAAATCAACCGGTCGAAGAATTCAGCCGAGGAGGCTCTTCTCGCTCTGAACCCTTGGGCAGACGCCCATTACGAGCGAATAAAGCAGTTTCTATCCGGTCACGATGATGCTGATCGCCATGGCGGCACAGATCTAACCATCATGAGCGCTCGAGATGAGACCTTCCGTGCAACACGCAGGGAGGCGTGCCTATTTCGCCATGAGAACGGCTTTGCTAAGTGGAACGATTGGGCCACAAAAATGGCAAAGATCCGTCAAGAGTTTATCAAGACCCGGCTTGACAAAGCATTGTGGGAGCAACTGGCTTTTGTGGATTTTTCCGGACATCACTTCAATGGGGCAACGGAATTCGCAACTTTTGTTTTTCCAGGAGCCGCAGATTTTTCGAACGCCACGTTCTCGTCCCACATTTGGTTTAACGGCGCAAAGTTCGAAGATGAGGTTACATTTGCGGACTGCCTCTTTGAGGCCGACTGCTGGTTTGAGCAATCCAGATTTCAAAATAGTGCCAATTTTGAGCGGACCAAGTGGCAGGGTCGAGCGGAACTTCGATGTGTAACATTTCAATCGGCGGTCCTTTTCACTTCCAGCCAATTCCATAAAGGTGCCTGGTTTCGAGGGACACGATTCATAGGGCCTTCGGAATTCACAAATGCTCAATTCATGAAGGATGCTGGATTTGGCGGTTGCCAATTTGATGATACGGCCCGTTTTACGTCAGCCGTGTTTTCCGACAATGCGGGCTTCGAGGAAACAGTATTTGCTAAGCAAGCTGCATTCGACGAAGCCCGCTTCGAGCATATTGCCTGGTTTACGATGGCTGAATTTCAAGCGTCCGTGACTTTCGACAAGGCACGATTTTCTAAAGGCCGCCACTTCGATGACGTGATTCTTACGCAATCAAAATCCGTGGTCAGTCAACAACAGGATCTGCTCCAGCAGGAATTGGGTAATTAATCGCGGCCGGCTTATAGAAATGATCCTTGAGTTTGGCTCATGGACCATTGGCAAGCGCGACTGCGTGGCCCGCACCTTATGGTGCGTCAGCCTGCGTGGCGCCTGAACGCCCATCGGTCATTTTCAATGACCGATGCTATTACAGCCGTGGTTTAAAACAGTCTTCGCTCAGTTCTTATAATTCACTCAGCATTTATACGACGGATCAACCCGGTCGAGCTTGCGCAAAAGAGCTGGCCATTCCTTCTTGCCGATTGGGCGATGCCCTTGATCCGAGTTGGCCAATCGGTTTCTCTCGATCGTCACCCGTTGTACATCCTCCGGGATCGGCAAAAGCTCGGCATTGGTTTGCTGGAGGGCAATCTGCATCCGGCATGCTCTTTCCGCCCGATACATCCAAACAAAGGCTTCGGCAACGCTCCGGCCAACCGTCAAAAGTCCGTGGTTTCGGAGGATCAAAATATTATTATCGGCCAGGTCTCTGACAATACTCTCACGCTCGTCAAGGTCCGTCGCAATGCCTTCATAGCCGTGATAGCCGGTGTGAGCGATGACGGCCAGGGCATGCTGGGTCAGGGGCAGAAGCCCATCCCTTTGCGTGGCAACGCTAGTGCCCGCGGTCGTATGGGTGTGGATGGCGCAAGCAATTTCCGAATTTGCCATGTGAATTGCGCTGTGGATCGTAAATCCCGCCGGATTAATATCGTACTCGGTTTCGCTGAGGATATTTCCTTCGTCGTCTATTTTCACCAGCGATGAGGCTGTTATCTCCTCAAAAAGCAGGCCGTACGGATTGATCAAAAACGCATTGTCGTCACCAGAAACACGAGCCGAAATATGGGTCCCGAGCAAATCGGACCAACCAAAGAGATCGACGAGACGGTAGGCTGCAGCCAGATCAACTCTGACAGCCCATTCAGCTTCACTCATTTGTTCGGGCGTTGCCGGCATCGCGCTCATGAGACGTTTCCTTCTATCAGTCCTGATCTCTCGCCATTTCCGAGACTATAGCGGACTTTGCCGGTTCCTCGTCAACCGCGCCTATTGACCACTGAGCTTATCCTCTCAAAGCGTCCTCATTGCTGACCGATTGCCGGCTTGCTGGCCGGGAATTCAGTGCTCGCACACCAACGTTCTTCCGTTCAGCGCATTGGAGAGGCTTGTAGCTGCTCGCTGCACCATGGCTTATCATCGAGTTCACTCAACGCAAATAACCAAAATAAACGCACTGTGGCTCTGGGCGAGCACGTCATTCTAAATTGACATACTGGTATGGCAGTTGAATTTCAATCGCAGCATAAAATTGCATATGATCGCTTAGTGCAGCTGATCGTCAGGGGTGTAATCTCTGCCGATGAGCCGCTTTCCGAACGCAAACTTTCACACGCCTTGCAAATGGGGCGCACGCCGATACGCGAAGCACTGAGTGCGCTGGCTCCACGAGGGACGCAGGTTCTATGTCTGGAAGGCAAGCATGAACGAAACAAAGCGGACTGAGGAAGTAACCGCTGAGGAGCCGACAATCGAGCTTATTGGCGTCAGCAAATGGTTTGGCAATTCCCAAGCGCTGTCGAACATAAATCTGACCGTCCATAAGGGCGAACGTGTCGTCGTATGCGGTCCTTCAGGGTCCGGAAAATCAACGATGATCCGCTGCATTAACCGGCTGGAAGAGCATCAACGCGGGCGTATCATCGTCGATGGCATCGAATTATCGGACAATCTCAAGAACATCGAAGCCGTGCGGCGGGAAGTCGGCATGGTCTTCCAATCCTTCAATCTATTTCCGCATATGCGTGTGATCGACAATTTGACGCTGGCGCCCATGTTGGTGAGGCGATTGCCCAAGGCAGAGGCGGAAGACCTCGCAATGCAATATTTGGAGCGCGTTCAGATCGCCGAGCAAGCTTACAAATATCCCGGTCAGCTGTCCGGCGGTCAGCAGCAGCGCGTAGCGATAGCCCGCTCCCTATGTATGCAATCGAGAATTATGCTATTCGACGAACCCACCTCTTTTTGAGCCAGATCCTCACACACTAGCTGTTTAGTCCCGGAGTGTGGTGCATCAATTATACTGATCTATCGTCACGGGAGGCACTATGGGACAAGTACCACACGGCAGCGCCCCGACGAAATTACGAACGGGCGCCGAGAACATCCTCAGCAGCGATGGAACAGGCTTGGCAGCACCATGCGTCAAGTTTCCTACGCCGCCTCGACGGAAAAGCTGCAAACGGCGTGCGAGCGCAATGAGAAGGCTTGAACTGCGTTCACCTAAAATCTAGGGGGATTGGCGAACAAGTCAGCGTCCCTCAAAATTCGGCGCGCGCTTTTCGGCGAATGCGTTTTGTCCTTCCGTCCGGTCCTCGCTTGCATCGCATTCGGCAACCGCGCGGCGGCAAGCGTCAACATCACGTGCGCTCTCTTCTTTTGCCGCTTCGGCTATAACTGTCTTTAAGGCTGCAACCGAAAGCGGGGCATTTTCTGATATCTCGCGAGCGTAGGATAAAACGGAGCTGTCAAGTTCGCCTTGCGGAACAATGCGGTTGACCAGCCCCCAACGGAGCGCGTCCTCGGCGGGAAACCGCCTGCCGGTAAAGAGCAGCTCCTTGGCGTGCTTGGTCGAGAGGTTCTCGGTTAAAAGCAAAACGTCTTCAAGCTTGTAGCCAATACCGAGCTTTGCCGGTGTCACCGCGAACACCGAACGATCGGAGGCGATCTGCAGGTCGCAGAGGAGCGCCAGCTCAAGTCCGCCGCCGATACAGAATCCCGATATGCGCGCAATCACCGGGCACGG
>BFAS01000291.1 GCA_008974985.1 bacterium MnTg02 | reverse complement strand
AAGCCGAAACCGATGCCGAGACCGAGGGCGCCTGAGAAGATTGTGAGCGCCGTAACGTCGATGCCAACGACAGCGAGAGAAATCAAAACAGCCGCGGCTAAAAGAAGTGCCTTTGCAATCTTACTGATGAGAAGCTGAAGGGAAGGTGTCAGATCCTCGTTGGCACGCAATTGCCGTTCAATGAAGTTTGATATGACCGTCGCCAGCCATAGCAGCAGACTACAGAGCAGGGCGGCTTCAATGACGGAGAGAACCGATATCCGGACGGCACCGAAGCTTACTCCAGCAGCGTCAAGTAGGGTCACGGCGTCGTCCAGCCGGCCGAGAATATTAAGTGCCGCTACCGACCAAGCTATGACTGCAAGGCTATTTGCGACTGTTCGGTTGCGGATAAACCGGCTCGCGATACTGATCACGATCCAGGCCGTCGCAAGGCTAGCAGCGACCGTGACGAAGTAAGCACGGCTCTGCCAGGTCATGGTTTTTATGATGAATGCCATGCCCCAGAGGATGGGAGCATAAAGGAGCCAGTTCAGCCGGCGGAGCAATAGGGCGAGAAAACGCAAAAGGCGTTTTTGACCACGTATTTGCCGGATGGCATTCTCAATCGGCGCGTTCAGTATTCCGGCAAGGGCACGGGCCAGAAAATAGCAGCCAATGATGAGTGCGAATTGGATGAGAGACCAGGGCGCCAACAGGTAATCGAGATAGACGTCTAATGTGCTTGACCAAGACTGGATTATTTCCACCCAGTTCTCGGACGGTCTGTATTGCTCGTTTGTCTCCATAAATTCCGCTTACAGTCTCTCGATTTGTTTGTCGCCCCTTTGGGGAATATTGGCATTTCGGACCATTGATGTCCGCCGGATTACTCAGCGCTATCATTGCGCCAGCTCACCGGCATTCAAAGCCATCTCTTCGGTTTTGCAGGGAAAAACGCGATCGGTATATACAATCTATAGGTGCGTAACCGCAAGATTTGCGCGGATATTTGTATCGAACGAGCGCTGCGGATTTGTTTCGCCGTTATCTTCTCTACAAAATTGAGGAATTTGTAAACCGGCGCAGGCAGTTTTGATTTTCCAATTTTGGACGAATCAAATCAACAAAAGTGAAGCAACTTATTTCAATAAATACAATTGAATAGGCGTTTGGTTCAACGGGTTGCACCAAAAGTTAACGACTAACCCTGTGTCCCGCTGCGGAAACCCGCAAACTCCTTAAAATACTTAACAATCATTAACCTGTTGTTTACCACCATAGATTGAAATGCGGTGCGATTTGATTTTATGGGAATTGAGGGGCAACCGAAAATGTTTGGATCTTTGAAATCCAAAGGCACCGGCATGGGCCGGGCCGAACTTTCAGCTATGCTGGAAAACATGCCGATCGGCGTGATGATCTGCGACTTGAAGGATTTTCGTATTAATTACGTAAATCCACAAACCATCGAGTCTCTTAAGTTGATCGAAGATGCATTGCCCTGCCGCGCTGAGGATATCGTTGGCCAATGCATTGATATTTTTCACAAGAATCCAGCTCACCAGCGCACCCTGCTAAGCAATCCAAAAAATCTGCCGCACCGCACAAAACTTGAGGTCGGCGATGAGATTCTCGATCTTCTCGTAAGTCCTATTTACTCCGGCGGAAAATATATAGGACCGATGGTCACGTGGAGCATTGTCACCCAGCAGGTTCATGCCGAGGAAGAGGCCGCCAGGTTAAGGCGTATGCTGGATGAGATGCCGATCAATGTCATGTTGCTGGACAAAGAAGATTTCACGATCACCTATGTGAACAAAACCAGCATCGAAACTTTGCGTCCCTTGCAAAGCCTTCTGCCTTGTCCGGTCGACGAAATACAAGGACAATGCGTCGATATTTTCCATAAAAACCCCGCGCATCAACGGGCAATTTTGTCCGATCCGAGCAAGCTGCCATACGACGCAAAAATCAAAGTAGGCGATGAAACACTTGATCTTCGCGTAAGCGCAGTCCGCGATTCCAATGGCAACTATATGGGTCCCATGCTGAACTGGACCATAGCAACAGCGCGCGTCAAGCTCGCCGACGATTTCGAAACTAATATTGGCAGTAGTGTCGCCGCGCTGCTTGAAGCTGCGCAATCCATGCAAACGAATTCGACATCACTTGCAGCCTCGTCAGAGGAATCCAACGTGCAGGCAGCGACCGTCTCAGCGGCGACGGAGCAACTCTCAAGCTCGATCAACGAAATCTCGCGGCAGGTTGCGACATCGAATGAGATCGCTGGCAATGCCGTGACGGCGGCTGAGGAATCCAACGTACTTATTACCGAGATGTCCGAAGCAGCGCGGAAGATAAGTGAGGTCGTTAATATCATTCAGGATATTGCCGATCAGACCAATTTGCTCGCACTCAATGCGACGATTGAAGCTGCGCGCGCCGGCGAGGCCGGCAAGGGTTTTGCCGTTGTCGCCTCCGAGGTTAAGGAACTTGCAAGCCAGACCAGTAAGGCAACGGAAGACATCACGAAAAATATCGGGCAGATCCAAGGGGCGACGGATACGTCGGTCGAGTCAATGAAGACCATTCAAAGAATCATCGGCGAAGTTGCTGAGATTTCTTCCGGAATCGCGGCCGCTGTCGAAGAGCAATCCGCTGCCACGCAGCAGGTTGCGCAGAACATTGTCGGCGTTAGCGATGCCTCTAAGCAAGTTGGCGAGATGTCGACAGAATTCCAAACGTCTGCTGGCGCTCTCTCCGAGGAAGCCGACAATCTCAAAGAGAATGTTGAATCGTTCCTCGTTCAGGTTCGCGCCATGTAAAATCGTTTGACCTTCATTTTCATAAGATCGCTGCTGAAATCAGAATTCAGTAAGAGGCGGGCGGAGCGGGTCTCCGCCCGCTTCTAATTTGTGCGGACGATCGCCCGTGTTGAATTAATATTGGCTTGCCGGAGCACATGGCGTATGCACCGGTGCATCCGCGCCAATCAGTGTTGAGTCAAATGTTTATCTATCTCTCAAAAGTTGTTTGGTTTTTTCTTCAGCCGACAAGCCTCTTGATTGCGCTCGTCCTGTTGGGGGCATTCGCGCTATGGCTGCAATGGACCCGCACCGCAAAACGGCTGGTGAGCGTCGCGGCTATCGGACTGGTCACCGCCGCTTTTTCGCCTGTAGGGAATTGGTTGTTTTTGCCACTCGAGGAGCGGTTTCCCCGCCCTGCCCTCTCGGCCATTGCCGCGCCGGCTGGAATTATTGTTCTCGGCGGCGCCCTAAATCCATTGATTGGCAAAAGCCGCGGCGTTGTCGCGGTTAATGAGGCGGCCGAGAGGTTCATTGCCGGCGCCGAACTTCTGCGGAAATTTCCGAACGCTAAGTTTGTGTTTACCGGTGGTGGCGCGGCGATGTTATTGCCCGATACAGCGGAGGCGGAAGGTGTTAAATCCCTTCTGTTTCCTGCACTCGGCCTGCCTGCGGATCACCTTATCCTGGAAAGCAAATCGCGGAACACGTACGAAAATGCCGTCTTCACAAAAGCGCTTCTTGCTCCGAAAGCGAACGAACGCTGGATCTTGGTGACGTCCGCTTTCCATATGCCCCGCGCGGTTGGGTGTTTCCGCAAGGCCGGGTTCACATTGATCCCTTGGCCTGTTGATTATCGGACTCGCGGCATGGAGGATTTGACATTGTTTTTCGCCCAGCCGTCCGAGGGACTGAAGCGGGTCGACAAGGGAATGCGTGAATGGATAGGAGTGCTCGCTTATTGGCTTTCGGGAAAAACAGATAGTCTCTTTCCCGGACCAAAATAAAGTGAATCAAATAACGAGATTTATGCGTCAATATATTAGGTCTAGAGGTATCGATTGCGGCTAAACTCGATCTCCCAGAACGCTTGGAGTCGTCTATGGCAATAATGAAGGATGCGGCTTGGGCCCGTCATACAAGTCCGTGGAGTGTTTGGACGCGGTTTGTAGGCGGCAGTCTGTTGTTTGTCGCACTTTATAACCATCTCTGGTGGGCGCTGGTCGGTGTTGGTATTTTTTTGATTATCAATCCGTTTCTATTCCCCGAGCCGGAAAGCAAGGAAAGCTGGGCGAGCCAGTCGGTTTTGGGGGAGCGGCTCTGGACCCAGAAATGGCATTGGGATTTTCCGATGGCGATATCGACGCTCGGTGGTTTATTCGCCGTTTTGGCCCTCCTAGTGGCCTATTTTCAATTATTTTGGCCGACGGTCATTTTGGTGGCGCTGGTTTTGGCGTTGAAAGCCTTTTTTCTTCATCTCATGGTCCGCCTATACGATGATCAACGAAGAAAGCATTGGGAACGGCAATATGGCTCAGAATATCGAGATTAGCGTGGCAGCACTTGTGGATGAGGCGAGAGCGCAGATCGATGAGGTCGAAGTCAATGAGGCTATAGCGCTTTATGGTGACGACGCGGTGGTGATCGTGGATCTTCGCGATGTGCGTGAGCTAAAGCGGGAAGGCAAAATTACCGGGTCGTTTCACTGTCCGCGCGGTATGCTTGAATTCTGGATAGATCCAGAGAGCCCGTACCACAAACCGGTTTTCGCCGAAGAGAAGCGATTTTTGTTTCACTGCGCTTCGGGGTGGCGATCGGCGCTTGCCACTCATGCGGCGCAAAAAATGGGACTAAAGCCTGTCGCTCATATTAAGGGCGGGTTTACAGCCTGGAAGAAAGCCGGCGGTCCCATCGAGCAGTTAGAGTAAAAGCTGTGGAGAGTGGATTTTGTTTGGTCGCTCACCGTGCAGCCAAGCTTTGACCATAGCGGC
>BFAS01000290.1 GCA_008974985.1 bacterium MnTg02 | reverse complement strand
CTCCGCCGCTCTCCGCCAAAATCTTCGTAATCGCAGCCGTCAGCGTCGTCTTGCCATGGTCAACATGACCAATCGTGCCAATGTTGCAATGTGGCTTCGTACGCTCAAATCTCTCCTTCGCCATTGTCCGTCAGACACCCCTATTCTTAGATCCAATCCAGGTACTTAATAATCTATTTCCGTGGGAATATCGTCGCTTAAAACCAACAAATACCTCGACACCCTCCACAATTGAACAGCTCACGGGCACAACATCTACAATTGCGTTTCAATGGGATCATCTTCCTAAAGTGATCAAATGCCGCCGGCCTCCCTTGGCCCTGTCTTATTTATTCGGTCCGGCTACGGTAAGTCCTGTTTTCCGTTATAAACGCCGTCATTCCCGATATCTTATTGGGCAAAAAACCTTCCCAACAATCGCATCCAAGTCATTTTGGAGCGGGTGAAGGGAATCGAACCCTCATCATCAGCTTGGAAGGCTGTTGCTCTACCATTGAGCTACACCCGCACTCTGCTCTTGGAGCGACATGGTGGAGGGGGTTGGATTCGAACCAACGTAGGCATAGCCAACGGGTTTACAGCCCGTCCCCTTTAACCACTCGGGCACCCCTCCTTCGCTTAGATAAATGGTAATGACCCACACAATAACGCCCCGCTGTTACCAGCAGGGAAACTCCAAGTGTTATGGGGAGTGCACCCTAGGATGTCAATTGAAATAATAGGAATATCAAGAATATGGCAGCGTATTGACGGTGCGGCCATAAAAATAACTTTAAGTCGGAACGGATACCTTGTTTTCCGTGCCGTGCCTTACCTTGACTTTCCTTGCCTTAAAAGAACGCGGTTGGACACTGGGTGATCGCGGCTCTGAGACATTCGGAATTTGATAAAGTCGTGGTTATTGCGATCTCGTATAAGGTCTCATATGCATTGTGAAGCTAACGCGAGGGCCGTTATTCTCAGAATTCGAGACCATATCATGAGCAAACAACGACACCATAAGCGCGACCAACGGCGAAATAATTCTCCAAATACTTTATTCGGCTTACACGCGGTTGAGGCCGCACTTTTCAACCCGGCACGCAACCTTCATAGGCTTTACGCCACTCGCAATGCCGCAGAAAAGCTTTCCGAGGCCCTTTCCCGCCGCAACGTCATTCCAGAAATCGTAGAACCCAAAGTCATCGACCGCCTCACCGGCCCGGACACCGTTCATCAGGGCGTCATTCTCGAAACCGATCCGCTGCCCGCCCAGGGGCTAGACATACTGACCGGCAACGCCCCTGTGATTGTCCTCGACCAGATCACAGATCCGCATAATGTTGGTGCTATCTTGAGATCTTGTGCCGCATTTGGTGCCGAAGCATTGATTATGACGGCGCGCCATAGCCCAGCGCTTACAGGCACACTCGCGAAAGCGGCGAGCGGCGGTCTTGAACATGTGCCGGTCATCCTTGTGCCAAATCTCGCACGCACGCTTTCCGAATTGGGCCGGCAGGGTTTCCTTCGTGTTGGCCTCGACGGCAAAGCCGAAAACCGCATCGAGCAGCTTGAAACCGGCGGGCGGCTTGTACTGGTCCTTGGTGCCGAGGGGAAAGGTCTCCGCCGTTTGACTCGCGAAAATTGCGACCAGCTCTGCCGGATTAACACCACCGGTTCAATTGCCAGCCTAAACGTTTCCAACGCCGCCGCCGTGGCTCTGCACGCCGTGCACTTGGGTCGGTCATCACATGAAAACAGCTGAATTGCGCGTCACCGCTGCCGCGCGCAAAAGAAAAACCGCGCGGTATTGGGACCACGCGGCTTTTCCAGCAACAACAAGAGAGCGAAGGTAAACTTTTATACGTCCTAGGGTCGGACCCTAGTTACAAATGACCGGCCGGTAGCAACGGCGCACATTCCGGCAGTGCTCATCGCCATAATCATCGACAAAGCAGCGATAACGGCTGCGGCACCGTCGTGGTCCGCGATAGCAATAATCGCCTCCATACCCATAATCACTGCGATAGCGATAATTACTACGATAACGATAGTCATGGCGATCGTAGCGATAGTCATCGCGATAGCGATTCTGGCTCGCGATAGCGCCGAGCGCCAATCCGCCAATTATGGCACCGACAATTAAACCACCATGATGCCCGCGTCCTGCCTCAGCATCATGAAAACTGGCTGCGGTCAGGCCGAAGCCAAGAACGATGACAGCCAAAACTCTGGTGAAATGCTTCATATCGCCTCCCCTCATCCTCGAACGGCGTGGCGTTTCCTGGGACCTCTTCAGCGCACATCAGCCAAGCAAGCGCGCATCCTCGGAACATGGAGATAGAATGCCAAAACGAACCTGAACAGAATATGAATGGCGGGTATGGGGCGGTCGGGGCAATCGGCCCGGCACCATTGGATTTTTGGACAAGCGACGTTTCTAAAAGATAAAGTGGATGGCGCGGGCCGCGCCATCCACCAATTAGTGCATCGAACGGTTCAGACAGAACCGATAGTGTATTTGAGGACAGGAGAGCGTGTCGTGCTATCTCCCCCTGCGACCTCCGCGTCGTCCTCCAAAACTCCGGCTACGACCCATTCGTCCGTAGCTCCGGCTGCGGCCGCGGGACCGGCCATATCCACCGGAGCGCCGATCGAAACGATAGCTCGCCTGACGCCTGCCTGACCGCCTGCTACTACGAGAGCGGGGCCCACGAAAGCGCCGGCTGCTACGGTAACGCCGTTTGCTGCGAAAACGCCGATTGCTGCGAAAACGCCGCGAAGTAGCGCGCTTTCTTCTATAATTGCGGCGTTTCGCGCGATGGTGCCGCCGTCTATCAAAGCGCCTACCTTTGTGAAAACGCCGGACTCCATGACGTCTTCGTTTGAAATGGAAGCGTTTTGAATGATGGTGCCGCCGAAAATAGTTGCGACAATAATATGGGATATAGCCGTAATAGCCGTAGGAATACAGATAGCAGTCATCATATCTGCTATAGTAATATGGGCTACCCAAACTGATCTGGACACCGCTATATCCAACGTCGACATACGCCCCCGCCTCGGCGGGCTTTGATATTGCGAACGCCGCGACAATGAACGCGACCGCAATAAGCGCGGTCCTTACTCTAAGCATCACTGCCTCCTTCCAATACTCCCCACCGGCAGTCTATACCCAGACGCAAAGCGGTGCGATAAAAAATTAATGAATTGAACGCGCAAAAAATCTGATTCGGGGTGGCGAGAGTGGCAACGCGTTCACTCCGCGCCTCTTGTATCTACTCTTACCGGGCACAATCAGTCATATGAACGACGCTGCCTGAACATTACCAATCGCTGCGGCCGTTACCTTAACCCTATCAGCGCGAGCAACGCATAATGGCCGTCCCCACCGCGCCTATTTTGGAAGAAGAATTCGCGGGTGCTTTTCAAGCCCCCTTTTTGCGGGCTTCGTGCTGCGTTGAAATACTGAGACGCGGCATGCAACGACTTATCCGTATTTCTGGTCTCTATTTCTGGGGTGAACCTTAAAGGAGCTTTTCAAGCTCATCCTTGAAGCGGTCCGCGATATCCTCCCGGTCCAGGGCAAACGCCACGTTGGCGGTTAAAAATCCGACCTTCGATCCGCAATCATAACTCTCCCCTTCATAACGAAATGCGTGGAAGCTTTGCGTCTTCATCAGGTTCTGCATGGCATCGGTGATCTGGATCTCTCCTCCGGCGCCTTTTTCGTGCGCACTGAGACTGTCGAAAATCTCGGGCTGCAAGATATAGCGGCCCATGATAATCAAATTGGACGGCTGCGTTCCCGGCGCCGGTTTTTCGATCATTCCCGTCACCGGCCAAAATCCATCAACGCCGTCGCCAATGCTGACCACACCATAATTGCAAGCGTCCTCGGGAAGGACTTCTTCGACCGCAATGAGATTGCCGCCGACGTCCTTATAAGCCTCCATAAGCTGTCCGAGACAGCTTCTCTCCGAGCGGACGAGCACATCCGGCAAAAGCAGAGCAAAGGGCTCGTTGCCGATTATATCGCGCGCGCACCAAACGGCATGTCCAAGCCCAAGCGGCTCCTGCTGGCGCGTAAAACTGGTTTGCCCAGGCCCTGGCAATTCGCGCGTGAGTTTCTCCAATTCGGCCAGTTTGCCACGTCGTTTCAACGTCTCCTCAAGCTCGAATTGCCGGTCGAAATGATCCTCGATGACACCCTTATTTCGCCCTGTTACGAATATGAAATGCTCAATACCAGCGTCCCGCGCCTCATCAACCACATGTTGTATGAGAGGACGGTCGACAACTGTGAGCATCTCTTTTGGCATGGCCTTGGTGGCAGGCAAAAACCGCGTCCCAAGTCCGGCAACGGGAAAGACCGCCTTGCGAATAGGTTGCGGCATGATTGAGTCTCCTCGTGGTTCGATCCGAGTTTCGATCCGGCGCAGCTCGGCTAGTGGAATTCCCATCCCTGCTTCCGAGCTGTAGATGAACAATACTGTTGCCAACGAATGCAAAACAAGTACAAGGATGCAAAGGTGAACAGACTTCGGCGGACCCGAATTAGAGATCCCCGCCATCCAGAAGATGCGGAACATGCCGGCTTAGCTCAGTTGGTAGAGCGGCTGATTTGTAATCAGTAGGTCGCGGGTTCGAATCCTGCAGCCGGCACCAATCTTTTCAATGGGTTATCAACTGGTAATATGATTGGCACGCCTTCCTAGTGCCACCATAGTGCCAATAGAGAACGGTTATCGAGCGTATTCTTCGCCGTGTGAAAGTCGCCCTAGTACATCGGACACTTCGTGCTAAGCGTGTAGATTGAATTTCGGCTTTGGCAGCAAAAAGACGAATAGTGATCGACCTGCCGACTATCGAGTTTGGCACTTCTCTGCCGATCTGAAAGGTCATCCAGATGGTCCGCTCTTGAGGGATAAGCTGTCGCTTAGGCGGCCTTGCAATTAGGCTCACTTTTGACCCCAACCGGACATTAGCCGCCCCTCAAAGCAAGGCTCTCCAGTCAACTCCGACCAATGCTTGTGGCGGCCTGTACACCCCGCAAGGTCGACCACATA
>BFAS01000289.1 GCA_008974985.1 bacterium MnTg02 | reverse complement strand
AGCAGGCGAAAAGCCGTTTGCGCACAGCTGCACCTGCCTGGCGCAGGCGCTCGGCTCGTCTGCCATGGCGGCTTTCGGCGATTGGCTGTGTGTGGATGGAAAGGGAGGCCGGGAGCTGATGTGCTCTCCCCGCTGGGACCCTCTCAGCGCGGAATCTGGCTTTGCAGTGCGCGGCGCGGTTGCCTTTCGCGGCGCGCCATTGGCGCATGTCCTGGAAGAGCAATTTTCGCAGGATTACCGGGACAAAGGACCGCCTCGGCGTGCTGCACTTTTGAATGCTCTCACCGCCCGGTATGGTGAGGACGCAGTCGCACATTTGCCCCATGCTCTCTCAGAAGTGCCGCCCTCTCCCGCAGCGAAGCGTTCTCCCGTACAGAAGAGGAGCCGAGCTGGCGCCAGCCCGCTGGTGAGCCTGATCATGCCGACCCGCGCGCGCGCGGACCTGCTTCGCCAATGCGTGGAAAGCTGCTTTACAAATTCCTCCTACCGTCCGATGGAACTTATTGTCGTCGACCATGACTCAGAGGGCCCTGAAATGGCGGCCGCGCTTGGCGAAATCGGAGCGCTCGCGAACACGACAATCGTTCGCGAAACGGGAGCGTTCAACTATTCGCGTCTGATCAATGCCGGGGCATCGCAAGCACGCGGCGAAGTTCTTATTCTGCTCAATGACGATATCCAGGCGCTCAGCTCCGACTGGCTGGATGACTTGGTGGCGCTTGCGCTTCGCCCGCAGATCGGAGCGGTGGGGGCAAGGCTGCACTATCCCGGAGGCCGCATCCAGCATGATGGCGTGGTTCTCGGCATCGGCGGGCTCGCCGGCCATCCCGGACGTCTGCAAAAGGCGAATTTCATCAATCCCGACCCCCGTCATGCCTGGCCGCGAACCGTTTCGGCGGTGACCGGCGCGTGCCTCGCTGTCAAGCGTGCGTCTTTCGAACAGATGCGCGGACTGGATGAAGCGTTTGCGATCGAGTTCAATGATATTGATTTTTGCCTGCGGCTGGGCGAGCAGGGTTTTAAATCCGCACTTAATCCATATGTTCGGCTGATTCATCACGAAAATGCAACACGCGGGTCTCGGGTGAGCGAAACCTTGAGCGCACGCATCAAACAGGACCGCGCGGTTTTTCTTATGCGGTGGGGTCATCTGCTTGCCGACGATCCCTGGTATTCACCGAATTTATCGCTCGATGACGACCGGTACGCGCTTGCCGATGCGCCGCGCGTGCCAGAAATAATTGCGCCGCGTTCGCGACCTACAAAGATCACCCGCCGGGATAGCGCGCATGAGCGGGTTTAACGAAAATAATTAGACCGGCGACATCTTCTCATAAAGACACCTCGCCGCGCTGTGCCTCGGCCTCATAGGGGTGGTTGGCGAGCAGCCAGCGCCAAACGCGCAAAAGCTTCCTTGCTTGTCCGAGGTCTGCGTAGGCGAGCGCTCTAAGGCTGCGCATAAACGGCTCAATGCCTAAGAGCGCGATGGTCGAGATCAGAATGGCGGGCGGGCTGAAATATTTGCGGGCATAGAGCAGCCTACTGCGCAGCAAATAGAGGATTCGCAGCTCGGGGATGGCTCTTGTGGAACCGCAGCCGCTGTGCGCGGCCGAACATGTGTTCACATAGAGGCTTTTCAGGCCTTGCCGCTGCGCCCGCAAAGCAAGATCGACATCCTCCATATAAACGAAGAAGCGCTCGTCGAAGCCCCCCAACCGCAAAAAGTCCTGCCGCCGCATCAGCGTGAAGGCGCCGATCACCTGATCCACTTGCCGCATATCCAGATGGTCCCACTCGATCATAAAGTGCGGCCGCACCAACCATGGTGCGATCTTGTCGAGGCCGAAGCTATGTCCCAAGAAGGTAGACGCCGTGGGAAAACGGGAACAGGACCTGCTGACGCTGCCGTCATCCGCCTTGAGCTTAATGCCGACAATGCCAATGGAGGGATCGCGCGCCAGGGCTTTTACTGCCGCGTCCAATGAGCCTGCTTCAAGCGTGACATCAGGGTTAAGGAATAAGATATAAGGCGCCGAAGCGGCCTCGGCGGCCTGGTTGCAGCCCCGGGCAAAACCTAGATTCCTGTCATTGCGAAAAATCTTAAGCCTTGCGTCCTGAATATCGTTGATCGTGACCGCACCGTCACAGGATGCGTTATCGACTACTAATATTGAACGGACCTTACTGCTAGCGCCGTTGTTTTCTAGGATGGCATTTACGCAATTGAAAAGCGCTTCGCCACTGTTCCAATTGATTATAGCGACATCGATGAGGGCGGTATCATTCATACAATATTTTCAAATATTTGGGCGATCAATATGTCGGATTTGACGCTAAACTGCTAGGTTATTTCCGCCTTTTGCATCGAATTTCAGGTTCTAAATAACTCCACCTTAAAGAGCCATATGATGAGTAAGATTAGTCTTCCGGAGCGGGTTTGGCAGCGTTTCCGCGAGCATCGGACTTACCGAGAAGCAGGATGTAAAGTACTGGCATTGACAAAGTACAGCTCCCTCGGTGGAAGTAGTCGAACGCGCTTCTATCAATTTATTCCGGCGTTGCGAAATCAGCGCCCGACAATCCGTGTGGACGTAAAGCCCTTATTCGGGGATGTTTACGTTAAGACTATTGCTGACTCCACCGATGGCAGAGATTTCAAGCGTCCTTATTTCTACATTGCCTTGTGCTATTTAAAGAGATTCTGGGATCTGCATAAGGTCTTTTCTTACGACGTCATTTGGATTGAAAAAGAGATCTTTCCCGGCCTGCCGGCAGTATTTGAGCGCAGCATGGCGGCGCTCGGCAAACGGCTCGTGGTCGATTTCGATGACGCGACCTATATTTGGTATCAGCATCATCAGAACTGGTTTATTCGCACCTTCATGAGTCGCAAGATCGACCGCGTGATTGGCGCGGCCGACGCCGTTACCGTCGGCAACAGGCGCCTTGCTTCCTATGCGCGGGACATCACCAATCGTCCCGTCGAAGTCATTGCGCCGAGGGTCAATCACCTCAAATATGTGGGCACTGGAAAAGTCCCAACCGGCGGCAGTTTCACCATTGGGTGGATTGGCTCGCCGTCGACATCGCCCGATTTGGTGCTGTTTGCCGACGCGTTGAAGGCTTTGACGCAAGAGTCGGGCACTGAATTCGTCACCATCGGCGCTTATCGCTTCAAGCTCGACGGAATTCGCCACCAGGCGATCCCCTGGCAAGAGGAAACGGAGGCCGACCATTTGGCTGGCTGGGACGCCGCGATCGCGCCGCTTTCCGAAGGGCTATGGCAACAAGGCAAGTGCGGCTACAAGGCCATCCAGTGCATGGCTGCCGGGCTTCCGGTCGTTAGCACGCCGACCGGTGCCATCAATGACATTATCCGCCACGGCGAAAATGGGTTTCTTGCCAGCAATGCCGAAGAATGCGAGCAGGTGCTCAGAATGTT
>BFAS01000288.1 GCA_008974985.1 bacterium MnTg02 | reverse complement strand
AATAAGCTTTGGCGCCGGACGGCCCGGTATAAGCGCTGTTGTGATGACCATGTCTTGTGATTTTAAATGCTCGGCAACGAGTTCGGCCTGCTTGCGCTTATAGTCATCGGACATTTCTTTGGCGTAGCCGGCCGCCGTTTCGGCTTGCTTGAACTCGTCGTCCTCGACAGCGATGAATTTGGCGCCTAACGACTGGACCTGTTCTTTTGCCGCCGGGCGGACATCCGTTACCGTCACGACCGCACCTAGTCTGCGTGCGGTGGCGACCGCCTGCAGTCCCGCGACACCGGCACCCATGACGAAGACTTTCGCCGGCGGCACCGTTCCGGCGGCGGTCATCATCATCGGCATGGCTTGATCGAAGGCAGCCGCCCCGTCGATTACGGCCTTATAGCCCGCCAAATTCGACTGTGACGACAAGACATCCATGGATTGAGCACGCGAAATGCGAGGCATGAATTCCATTGAAAAGCTGACGACACCAGCTTGAGCGATGGTCTCAAGGCCGCCTCTGTCGCCATGGGGATCCAAAATTGCTGCGACCAGCGCCCCTGACTTCATTGCCGAGACTTCGCCCGCCGATGGCCGCAAGACCTTGAGCACAATATCCGCGTCTTTAAGCGCAGCCTCCGCACTCGGTGCGAGCTGTGCCCCAGCCGCCTCATAACTCTCATCCATCATGCGCGACCGTTCACCCGCACCCGATTGCAGGACCACCTCACAACCAAGTGCTATGAATTTCTTGGCTGTCTCGGGAGACAGGGCGACACGAGACTCGCCATCCGCTTCAACCGGGACAGCAATTTTGATCATAACCGGCTCCAACTAAGTATTTCAGGGTAAGACCGACGGACCAGGTGCGAGACTCTAGCTCTTTGTTTTAAAGCATTTTCCGGGCGGAAAACCGTCCACACCCACCGATCAAGTCGGAGGGCATGCTTTTCCTGAAAATGCTCTAGAACAGCCCTCGTCTTGTTTTCTATGCCGAGCGCACTGACCCGAAATTGGCTAAAGAATAAAAACCGCCATCGCGATCAAGGTGATGGCCAACGCCGCCGCACTATATTTCGACAAGGCAATGAAGCCGTCATATGTGCGCTTATGTTGTTCGACATCCATCTCGGGATGGCTATCGGAAAGATCGACACTCATAGAGTTATCTCCAAAAATAGCTCTCTAACACCGGTTCTCAATAATGAGAACCTATATGCGTTCAATTGCCACGCAGGCTTTACCTCGCAAAAGCTCGGGCGCGCGGCCGCGCTTGCCATGTCTCAATCAGTCGAGTTCATTGAGACATGGTTTAACTCGTCCGTCCTTTGACACAGCCAAAATCACCGCTGCCAGCGTGTTGTTACGCAATTTTACACGAAAGATGTGCACGCATATTGCCGCACCAGATAAGTGATAGATATGCCCGGTTTCGGTTCATTGTGGCAATTAATTACCAGCCAATCGCCAAGACGCAAGACGATATTGGCACAGATGAAGTGAAATCAGAGCAAAAGTCCGCGCGCGGCGCAACGAACAGCGCTGAAGTCCGGTCGAGTCCTCCGTGATTAGGGATTGTCAGCTCCCGCTAATCGGCTTCCGGCAGCGGCACGTCCGTCGCTAAAAATATGGACTTTTGCCGCTCCGCAATCTCGCTCAGATCAAAATCGTCTATCATCTCGTTGAAGAGGCGATAATAATTTAGGCGGGCATCAAGATGGAGGAACACGCCGCCAAGGCCGATCGCCGCGCGATCCATAAATACGAATTCTCGGGGAACAGTGACGGGACCTTTCTCTTGCAAGCCTTTGTGCACGAGGTACGCCTGCCTGCGTCCATAGTCACCGGGCTTTACCCCATCGGCGATTGAGCGCTCGCGATCGTCGAGCAGAGGCCCATAAATAAAATTCGCCCAGATATTCAATATGTCAATGAGCTCGTTTGAAAGGCCGGTAAATCCCCATGTCTCATAGGCATGAACGACAAGGCTACGATCGTTTCGCTCCAGTCCATGATAAAGATCGACCACGCCTTGCACGAATTTCGGCGCGAAACTGCGCATGCAGCCATAGTCCAGAAGGTTTATTCCGGCGGCCCGTCCATCTTTATCCTCGAATATGGAATAGTTCCCAAGATGCGGGTCGCCGTGGATGATGCCGAAGCGACTGAAGGGATACCACCAGGCGCGGAACATGGCGCGGGCGATCTGATTGCGATCTTCGAGCGGGCACTCCTTGTAGCTGAGCAGTGGCGCTCCTTCGAGCCAGGTCATTGTCAAAAGGCGGCGTGTTGTAAGATCCGTTAGAACTTCAGGCACCCGGATCAACGGGTCATTGTGGAATATTGTCCGGTAAAGAGTGGTATGCCGGGCCTCTAGCTCATAATCCAGCTCTTCGCGAAGCCGCGCGGAAATCTCGTCAATGATTTCAGCCGTATCAATGGCCGGCCGCATGCGCCGATGTATCGAAAAGAGAATGCCAAGCTGATTGAGATCCGCCTCGACCGCGGACTGCATATCCGGATATTGCAGCTTGCACGCCAGGAGCCGGCCGTCGTGGCTCTTTGCCCGATGCACCTGTCCGAGGGAGGCGGATGCAGCCGCCTTCTTCTCAAACTCAGCAAATGCCGCGCGCCAGTCATCGCCGAGTTCGGCAGCCATGCGGCGCTTTACAAAAGCCCAACCCATGGCTGGCGCCTGGCTTTGTAGCTGAGCAAGTTCGCTGGCATATTCCGCCGGCAAAGCTTCCGGTATGGTGGAGATAAGCTGAGCCACCTTCATGATCGGACCTTTAAGGCCCCCTAGCGCCGAAGCAAGCTCGGCGGCGTTTTTATCGTTATCGACGTCAAGTCCGAAAAGCCTCTGGCTCGCAAGACGCGCGGCAACACCACCGACATTCGTACCAACCTGCGCATAGCGACGTATACGCCGGCTCAGCCGGTTGGCTTCTTGATCCGAAGATGAAATCCGATCGCCCAATCACTTAACCTTTTTAGAACCAGCCAACGCCGTGGACTCATGCCGCCCCCGCACCTTACGAGATAGTCATCTCTTCAAGCTCATCAATAAGCCGCTCGATCACCGCCAGTCCCATGGACCAAAAGCCTGGCTCGCTGGCATCAAGCCCGAAGGGTTGAAGCAGCTCCTTGTGATGTTTGCTCCCTCCGGCCCTGAGCATTTCCAGATATTTTTCAGCGAACCCTTGTTCTGCTTTTTCATAGACAGCATAGAGAGAATTCACCAAACACTCACCGAACGCGTAGGCGTACACATAAAATGGCGAGTGAATGAAGTGCGGAATATAGCACCAATAGGTCTCATACCCGCCCGCCAAGCGAATGGCGGGGCCTAAGCTTTCGGCTTGTACGTCGAGCCAAAGCTGTCCTATTTGCTCGCCCGTTAATTCACCTTCGCGCCGCGCCTGATGAATCTTTCGCTCGAAACTATAAAACGCAATCTGCCGGACAACCGTATTGATCATGTCTTCGACCTTCGAGGCCAATAGCGCCTTGCGCTCACCCGGCTCTTTGGCTTCGCCAAGGAGGGCTTTGAAGGTCAGCATTTCGCCGAAAACACTTGCCGTCTCGGCCAAGGTCAACGGCGTCGGCGCCAACAGAGGGCCCTGTTCGTTGGCCAGCACTTGATGGACGCCATGTCCCAACTCATGGGCCAGGGTCATGACGTCTCTCGGCTTGCCCTGATAATTCAGCAAAATATAAGGGTGCGCGCTTGGAACGGTCGGGTGCGAAAAAGCGCCAGGAGACTTTCCGTCTCTCACCGGCGCATCAATCCACTTCTTGTCAAAAAAATTCTCCGCTATGCGCGCCATCTCCGGCGAAAATCGTTCATAGGCACTGAGCACGGTTTGACGGGCGGTAAGCCAACCGATGGTTTGACTCGGCTCCTCGGGAAGAGGCGCATTTCGATCCCAGTGATCCAGCTGGTCCTTTCCAAACCAGCTGGCTTTAAGGGCGTAGTAGCGATGGGAAATTCGCGGATAGGCATCGCGCACGGCCTCGACCAGCGCTTCCACGACCTCCGCCTCGACGCGGTTGTCGAGATGGCGCGATTCCGCGACGTCCTTGTAACCGCGCCAGCGATCCGAAATCTCCTTATCCTTGGCGAGCGTGTTGGTGACCAGCGTGAAAAGTCTAAGATTGTCATTAAAAACGTTGGCGAGTGCCTCGGAAGCCTGCCGCCGTTTGTTTTCGTCATGTTGCAAAAAGCAGTTGAGCGTAGGCTCAATACTGAGCTCCTCGCCATCAACGTCGAAGCGCAGCGCCGTCATCGTTTCATTGAACAGCCGGTTCCAGGCGCCGCGCCCCGTTATTGACTTTTCGTGGAACAGTTTTTCGAGTTGCTCGTCCAACTGATAGGGCTTTGCCTTGCGGAGATCATCCAGCCAGGGTTTGTAGCGTTTGAGCGTTTCCGCCTGGCAACATTTGTCAAGAACCGCTTGCTCCAAACCGTTTAATTCAAGGGGGAAGAAGAGAAGTTGAGTGCCGATCGCGGTGAGCGCTTCCTGGACGTCACCGTAGAATTTGGCGCACTCCGGATCTGATGTATCGGCGGCGTAAAGCAAGCCTGCGAAAGAGGCGATCCGGCCAAGCAAATCTTGAAGCTTCTCAAACGCCTGAACCGCATGACCCAAGGCGTTGCCACCCTCATCATTATCGGTGAGCGCCTCAAGCTTGCCTTGATAAGTGCTTTGAAACGTTTCCGCGTCTTGGCGCGCGCGCTCGAGATCCGCTTTGAACTCTTCTGAGTTTGGGCTCTTGTAAAGATCACCGAGATCCCATTCGGGCATTTCGCCGAGCACCGCAGGGTCCGAAGCGGCGTCACTGCCCGTTAAGGCCGAAGACAATCGCCGCTCATATAAGAGATCTGTGTAATGCAAAAATATAATGCCAGTTGACACGCTGCCTCCCATTTACTCGCGCCTAAAGAAATTGGCGGTCGCTTCACCCTTTTTCGATGTCAGTCGTCATTTCTTTTTGGCCGCTGACCCAAGGACGGGTCGATCCTGCCTTCGAAATCGTCATTAGGTTAACGGCAATTCATAATTTGTGGCCGTTTTCTCCTAATTTTTGCATTTGCCGCCATAAATTATGACAACCCATAAAGACCATATTTACTCTTCTGGGCCAGGATGTCCCATAAGAGAGCAGGCTGCTTAACGCATCCTGAGCAGGTTTCCCAATGTGCGCCAGTTCCGTTTGGTTGAAGTGCACGTTGTATCGAATTTCAGACTTAGTATCGAGTTAGAATGTAAATGAGTACGCGGTATGGCCAAATGCGTTTTGATTGTTGATGATGATCCCACACAGCGTCGCATCCTGGAAGAAGTCATAAATCGGTTCGGCTATGAAACACGGCTTGCTACCGGTGGACAGGACGCGCTGGACATTCTCGATAAAACTGAAAAAAGCAAGATATCCCTCGTCCTTCTTGACCTGGTGATGCCCGATATCGACGGCATGGCCGTTTTGGAACGGATGCAGTCCGACCACTCGGCGCTCCCCATTATCGTGCAAACCGCCCACGGCAGCGTCGACGCTGCTATTAGCGCCATGAGGGCGGGTGCTACAGATTTTGTGATCAAGCCGGTTAGTCCTGAGCGGCTTGAAATCTCTATTCGAAATGCCCTTAAAATCAATGCTCTCGAAGGTGAGATCAAACGGATTACGCGGCACAGTACGGGCAAATTAACATTTGCCGACTTTATAACCCGCAGCGATTCCATGAAGCGGGTCATCGAACTTGGCAAACGTGCCGCAGCGTCGAATATCCCGGTTCTGATCGAGGGTGAAAGTGGCGTTGGCAAGGAACTTATTGCCAGGGCTATACAGGGCGAGAGCGATCGCGCCGGCAAACCGTTCGTGACTGTCAATTGCGGCGCTATCCCAGAAAATCTCGTCGAAAGCATCCTATTCGGTCACGAGAAGGGCTCCTTTACAGGTGCCGCCGAGAAGCGCAAGGGCAAATTTGTTGAGGCCCATGGCGGAACACTTTTTCTTGATGAAATCGGCGAATTACCGCTCGACGCTCAGGTAAAGCTCCTTCGCGCTCTTCAAGAGGGCGAGGTCGACCCCGTTGGGGCGAAAAGTGCTGTGAAAACCGATTTCCGGCTCATCTCGGCAACGAATCTTAATTTGATCGACGAGGTCAAGGCTGACCGGTTCCGCGAAGATCTCTACTACCGGATGAACGTCTTTCCAATTTGGGTACCGCCCCTGCGCGATCGGCTGTCCGATGTCCCCGATCTTATTCAACATTTCGTCAGACGATTTGCCGCCGAAGAGGGCAAAACGATCGAGGCGTTGGATCGCGACACCATGGAAATGCTGACCAGCTACACTTGGCCGGGCAATGTGCGCCAACTTGAAAACGCTGTGTTCCGGGCAATCGTTCTCACTGACCGTTCCACGTTGACGATTGCCGAATTTCCGCAGATTGCGGCCCACGTGGACGGATATTCCGCCGAATTGCCGCCAGCGCCGGCGCCGGTTTCCGATGTGCCGAGGATCGAAGGTCCGGCAATGATTGGGTCCGAATTTCCTGTTGCGCCCACGAAGATGACGCTACCTGACGGCAGCGAAGATGCGGTTGGTATACCTGCGCTGACCGATGCGGGCGACATCCGGCCGCTCCATGCCGTCGAAGCCGACATGATCAAATTGGCGATGGGCAGGTATCGCGGCCGCATGACTGAAATTGCCAAAAAACTTGGCATCGGCCGATCGACGCTCTACCGTAAAATGAGAGAGATCGGCTTGCAACAACGTGCAAGTTAACTATTTGGTAATAAATGGACTTCTTCAAAAGGCACACTGTGCAGAAACGCCACACCTCGTGAAAAATCAAGAAATTTTGATCAGAATTTGGTGCCACAATCTGGTCAAAATTCCGGCGGTCGGTTAGCCTGCTGGTTCGCGAGAAAGAAAGCAAATGGACAAGGTCATGCGTTTTATATTTTTATCGATTTTCTTTGTTTTGATAGGATCGCAAGCGTATGCAATTGAACCGGAAGCTCCGGATCAACTGATTGATCGCGCGGACGCGGTTACTATCAATATTCAGGAAAATCTTTCGGCCAAATTCCGCAGCGAGCCCGCCGATCACAAGAAGGACCATGGTGCGCTGGTTTCCTTTTACACCGATCGTAGCTTCAAGCCGCTTTGGGTCACGGAAGATGGATTGACCGATAAAGCGCTGGCCATCATCTCAGGCATCGCCGACGCGGATGAATTTGGACTTGATTCCAAGGATTATGACCTCCCGGATCCGCAGGGATCAAAATCATATGACGGCTATCCCGCAATGTGGCTGGCTAATACCGAGCTCAAACTGAGCTATGCGTTTTTAGCTTATGCCCGTCACGCGCGCGGCGGCCGAATAGATCCCAGTAAACTCAGCCGCTATATCGATCAAAACCCCCCGCTTCTTGATCCGTTAGTGCTGATCGAAGCGATCGAAAAAACGGCCACTCCGAAATCTTATCTCGCGGAGCTTCATCCCAAACATCCGCAATTCGTCCGGCTGAAAAAAGCGCTCGCAGACGAGCGGATGAAGTCTGGCGAGACGAAACCGATCGTGAGAATTCCCGCTGGACCAAACTTAAGAAAAGGGATGACGCACACTCAGATCGCCTTGGTTCGTGAGCGGCTCGGAGTCCCAGTGCCTCCCGAAAGCGGTGATACGTTCGACGTTACGCCGGAATTTTTTGACGACATGCTCTCGGAAGCGGTCATCGGCTTTCAGAAAAAGAGCGGGCTCAGAGGTGACGGTATCATTGGTCGCGCGACACGCGGGGCGATGAACAAGCGCCCGCGCAACCGCATCAAGACAATTATTGCCAATATGGAACGCTGGCGCTGGATGCCTGAATATCTCGGCAAACGCTTTGTCCACGTAAACATTCCCGAATTCCGCTTCCGTGTGATGGAAGGTGAGAAACTTATTCACACCGAGCGCGTAGTCGTCGGTAAGATCACGAATCAGACGCCGATGTTCAGCGATGAAATGGAAACGGTGGTCTTCAATCCTAGTTGGTACCCGCCTGTCTCCATCATCAGGAATGAGATCCTTCCCGGTGCTCGCAAAAACCCGGGCTTCATAGACCGGCACCGGTTTGTGGTCACGAACGCGCGTGGACGGCCTGTCAATCCGGATTCTATCGACTGGTATGAAGCGCAGGCAGGGAAGATCTTTTTTCGCCAGCCCCCCGGTCCTGGAAATGTTCTAGGGGTTGTAAAGTTCCTGTTCCCCAATAAGCACCAAGTCTATATGCACGACACGCCCTCAAAGAGTCTCTTTGTTAAACGAGTGCGCGCATATAGCCATGGCTGCATACGTGTCCGCGATCCGCGGAGATTTGCCGAACTCATTTTAAGCTATGACAAAGGATGGTCGCGAAAACGGATCGATCGCATAATAAGCTCCGGTGGAAATCAACCGGTAAAGCTGACCAAAAAGCTCCCGGTTCACGTGACGTATTTCACTGCTGTGGTCGACAAGGACGGTCAAGTATCATTCTATAATGACGTTTACGGTCATGATGGGCGCGTAACAGCAGCGCTTGCTGGCAAGCCTGTTGCGCCGGACCCGAGGCCTGTGGTTACCGTTGCAAAACCGCGGGATTTTGAAAGACGGCGCCGGCCTTTCGGGAACGACTTCTTCAATCGCGTTTTCCAGTTCTGACCACCAACAGCTATTCGTTTTCGGAAATCTCTAGGAGCGGCAATCAAGAATGGCCGCTCCTTTTTTGCGTCTGGAATCCCTTTGAATCGCTGTTTTCCGTCCTAATAATGGGCTGAACTGAGAGATGACGCTTATTCTTGGAATAAATATGCGCTGAACAGTACGGTTTGCAGCGTCTCGCCTTCATTTCTTCGCATTTTCCCGAATACTAATGCTTAATCATTTGCCCGCAAACTAAGGGCACTCGCCCGCCACGCTGTTCGCACAGCGTGGCGGAGCACTAATAAAGACGAGGGAATTGGGTGCGCCCGAGGGCGTAGCAGATATATATGCGACGGGAACAGTTTCGCGTAGATTTAAAAGCCAGGGTCGCGGCCGCCAGTGTCTCCGTAGTCCTCGTGCCAGTATTCATTCTATTTGTCTGGCTGACTTCGGACGTCGCGACCAGCGACCCGAGCCGCGAGCGGACATTGTCCCTCTATAACATCCATACGAAACGAGCCATCAAGGTCACCTATAAGAGGGATGGCGTTTATATTCCGCGCGCCATGGCCGAGATTAACAAAACCATGGGCGATTGGCGCAGAAACGAATCGATCAAAATAGATCCCAAACTTATCGATCTCATTTGGTCCATCCATTCTGAACTTGGCTCCAAGAAACCGATTCATCTCATTTCCGGCTACCGGTCGCGCAAAACAAACAATAAGCTGCGCCGGACCCGTGGCGGCCAGGCGCGCAATAGCCGGCATATTCTCGGCAAGGCCGCCGACGTTCACTTTCCCGATATTCCGGTCAAGAGGCTTCGCAATTCAGCTCTTATTCGCGAGCGTGGCGGCGTCGGCTATTATCCGACATCAGCCCTCCCCTTCGTTCATGTCGACACGGGACGTGTGCGCCATTGGCCCCGGCTTGCGAGACATGAGCTCGCGGCGCTTTTCCCGAGCGGCCGCAGCAAACATGTACCAAAAGATGGGCGCCGCATTACAAAACACGATTACAAAGTCGCCATGGCGCGCCTGAACACACGGCAAAAAAACGAGATCAGATTGGCCCGGGGCGGGATCGGCCGCAATCGATTGCCCACAACAGCCAAGCGTCAGGGCCCCGTGCTGGCGAGCCTTGCCGGTGGCAAGCTGCCCTGGACAAAAAAGGCGCGGCCCCCACAACCTCAAAAAGCTAAGCCGCAACCTGCCCGCTATCAACTGGCCTCTGCGGACCCTTCGGTTGGGATTGCTTATCGACATGAAAATTTGAGCCGAACTGAACCATCCCTACCAGCCCCGCCGAGCGTTACCGGAACAGAGGGCTGGGCGCGTGCGCCAGCCTATGATGACGAGCATCCCGATGAGCTGAGCTATCGGCCATTCCCTATCCTGCAATTGTTGGTTGAAGAATCGATCAGCAAAAGCACCAATCTCACGCGCCTCACCTATCCCGACCATACGAAGGTCCATCTGCTGCTCGGAGAACCTGACAAGATCATTCCGCTGAGATTCAGGCCAGGGCTTCAATATGCAGAAATGTTGTGGGCGTCACAGTTTAAGGGAAGCGCCGTGCCTAAAGCACTCTCGCACCCAACTTATGCCGGAACGCCGAAGCAGAAGTCCTTGAAACGCACGGCACGGCGCTAAGCACGCCTAGAAACGCCGCCTGCCACCCTCTCGCCTACCTGACCTGATGCATTCTACTCGCTTAGCATCCCGAGGGCGTGCAAATAGACTTCTAGAACGGCCTCCTGCTCGCGGCGCTCGGTATCGTCCTGCTTTCTCAATCGTACAACAGAGCGCAAGGCCTTAACGTCGAACCCCATTGATTTTGCTTCCGCATAAATCTCGCGAATATCGGCAGTAAGCGCAGCGCGCTCCTCTTCGAGGCGCTCAATACGCTCCACCAATGATTTCAACTGTTTTTGGGTGGATCCTTGGATTTCAGACATGTTGGGGCAATCTGAGTGGCTCATTTGACAGTGTTAGAATAAGGCATCGCGTCGGCGCGCCCGATTCGGAAGTAGAAACAATAAGAAGGTAGCAAGGCAGGTTCAAGCGGCAGTTCGAAATTTCCCCAGGTGCACTTGATATGCCTGTTAATGACCGTTTTGCGCTTGTGTTTCCGCGAATTTCTTTAGCTGGTCTCCGGAAGCTTCCGTTTGATGGCGATCCTTCCACTCATCATACGACATCCCATAAACGATCTCGCGCGACATCTCCTTGCTCAGCTCCAAACCACGATCGGCGGCAGCTTCACGATACCAGTTGGATAGGCAATTCCGGCAAAAGCCGGCGAGATTCATCAAGTCGATATTCTGAACCTCTCCTCTTTCGCGCAAATGCGAGACCAGCCGCCGAAACGCCGCTGCCTCGATTTCGGTTGCCAGTTTTGGGTCAATCTCCGCCATATTGGTCGTTTCCTTCCTATTGTCCGTTAAAATGCCCGTTCTAATTGGATCGTCCGCGTGGGAACCGTAATAGCGAACGCGGTGAAGCAGGGCTTTGTTTTGTTTGTCGGACAGAAATTTCTTCAGGATCCGCGCCAGCCGCTCGGCCCACTCCTGCTGTCCGGCCTCGGATCGAATGAGATCTTGCCTAATTTCGATCAGGGCATGGGCAATGCCGCGCTGCGTGCCATGGCGATACATGGAATCGCCCTTTAGCTCGCCCGTATAAGGTACATTCTCGCCAATGACCAAATCCGTATCTTTGCGAAGCTCCGCGATAAGAGGACAAGGCACGCGCGGATCACGATCCCAAAGTACGGTTGCGTGCCAAGGCCGCTTCTGTCCCTTCCAGCGATCCGTAAAGCTATGGACTGAAAATAGAACGGGTGGCCGGCCGGCTTCAATGGCCTGATCTATGCATCGGTCGACCGTCTCATGGTAAGGCTCATAATAGTCAGCGATCCGCCGTTTGATATCGGCTTTCGAAAGCCCAATATTGCCGGGAACAACAGCGCCGTCCGATAGACGCATAACGAGCGTCGGATCGTCGGCACTCCGGTTCAGATCAATGAATAGCCGCGAGTAACGAGATAAGATCGCTGGGACTTGCAAATGCTTGGAAAGCTGCCGCGTGACCGCCGCCGCACCGATATCATAGGCAATATGGCGCTCCAATTGCGCATTCGCCAGCCCAAGCTGATCGGCACCCTCGGGAAACGCGTTGCCCGCATGATCGCATACAAGAATGAGACCGCCCTCTCGGCGGCCTTGCAAATACTCATATGGCGTATTGTTATTCTCTTTGCGGCCTGTTCCGGCCGTCTCACCATCCATCATGAGGGACATTATAGTCCGCGGTAACCGCACCCCCTAGAGCATTTTCAGGAAAAGCATGCCCACCGATCAAGTCCACTACTGTCCGGTTTAAATTTCTGGACAAGGTGCACGGCATTGATTCTTCTCTTGTTTTGATCGTTTGGCGACGTTCAGACAGGAAAAGGGGATCAACACCATGCAGCACCACAATAGCGTTTTC
>BFAS01000287.1 GCA_008974985.1 bacterium MnTg02 | reverse complement strand
AGGGCGATATCTGGCGGATCGTTCGATATCCCGTTCAGCGCCGTGGTGCCGTCGTTGTATGTCCGAATCTTGTAGCCCTCGGCTTCAAAGACCATGCGAAGGGAGGTATGGGTGGCGGCTCCGGTATGGGCGGCGGCTCCTGTATCGGCGGCGGTTCTGGTATCGGCGGCGGTTCTGGTCCCGGCGCTGGTTCTGGCACCGGCGCTGGTCCAGGCGGTTTTGGCACGCCCACTGGCTTTAACTCCCTTTCTTCTGGCAAGCGGATTGAAAACGCGCCGGTTGGATGCACTGCGATCCGACCGGCACTCGCCACAATCGCATATGAGAGCGCCGGGGCCGAATTGCTCTTTGGTCCCGCGCCCGCATTTTGCTTTTTATCCTTTCGTCTTTCTTCTTTTAAGCAGCAAGGCTCGCCTGACCAGATCCCTCGCATCGGAAATCTTCTCAAGATCAGCCTTGGCCTTGCCACCTTCCACCTCATGCACGCGATCAATAGCGAACAATTTGATCTTTGCCCGCAATCGGCCTTCAGGATTGGCGCGTGCGCCGTCCGGCTTGCCAAGATGCTGCTTCTCCCCCTCCGCCCGAAACCCGCGCCCGCATCGCCACAATCCTGCTAGGTGCACCACAAAGTAACTTTTTCAAAACAAACTTTAACCGTAAATCTAGGCTTACGTGGCGACAGTCGCTGATAAATCAGTGGCAGGGAGGAGCACATGGAGGGGCACATGCGCCAACTCGTCTGCAGTACAGCCACATTCCTAGTAGCAGGATTGATCGCCGCAACGCCAATGAAGCAGGCCAAGGCCGATGGGGGTGTGACAGCCGCGCTCATAATTGGCGGCTATCTGGTCACCGACTATTACGTGGGACGCAAATGCGGCTATCGGGACTGGCCGTTCAACATTGTTAATAAGATTACACGGACCAAGCCCTGCCGGTACCCGCGCCATAGCCATAAGCGGCGTGCCCGCAAGCGCTACTAGGCGGCTCGCCAGCGTCTACACAATCTAAGATTTCGGATTTCAGGCGCTGAGTGGCGACTGCTCATTCTGTCGGCTTCCATTCCCGCGCCAGACGTTGCGCCTCGGCTATCTGGGCGGGCGTCATTAGCGTAGCAATTGCTTCCTGGCGTTTGATGGCGTCTTCGCGCAGCTTCGCCCCTGAGGCGGAAAATGGACCGGCGCTGGCCGTAAATAGGGCGTGCCGACATTGCCTACACACTGATTGAGACGGCCAAACTCAATGACGTCGATCCGCAAGCCTGGCTCACCGATGTCCTCGGCTGCATCGCCGACCACAAGATCAACAGAATCGACGAGTTGCTACTTTGGCGATATGCTCGGTGAAGCTGAGCCAAAGCGAACAGAGGACGCTTACAGCCATTATAACAGTAGCGGTCATTTATTGTGAGTTCACGCCAATCGGTTATCACAGTGTTCTCGGCACGAACTGCCAAAACATTGACCTTATCGAGTGGGTTGGAGACGGTGTGTTTCAAATCCAATTTCAAAACCGCATACATCATTCAACCCTCAAAGCCAAACGCTTAGGAGAAACGCCAGAATTTGAAATTTTGGACAAATCGGAGCGAGTTATAACGATTAGATTTGAAACTGATCCATCATTCATCGACATCAGCTTTGAATGCGCAGAAACGCCGTCGCGCCGTTGGTGGCGTTCTCTTGGATCGTAATGCTGATCATTCGGTCGTGATGTCCAAGCTCACGCTCGCTACGGGAGAGGAAAATTGATAGCAACACATTTTCCGGTATCCTTATCCCGCGTCATTAAGCCGTCGCATGTTCTATCAATACATATTCCGGTCTCCCTATCCCGGTACATGTTGGTGCCGCATGTTTTATATCTGATCCTTCTGACCGGCTTCCCAACTGGTTTTTTGGTAAATTTCTTTTTCAATTTCTTGATCATTGTCTTAACTTTGGAAGCGGTCAATTGTACGTTGCTGGCCCCCTGTACAATCGTATTCTTGCTCATCAAAGGATTTGCATGAACTTGATTGTCAAGTGTTCCCCCATACAGAAGTGCGAAAGCGGCAAACGCTAAAATAACTTTTTTCATAACAAACCTCGTTGACATAACTCGACATTCCCCAAATGTGCCCTCGAACTGGCCCGAATGATAGCCGAAGATGGCGGATCGGGGAACGGGCCAATCAGCCAAGAGGGACTCAGATTAAACTGCGCGTAGGCATCCCCCTGTTCGGCCAGAGGCCGCCAAAGGCGCAGGGCCGTCGCGTAGTCGCCGCGCTTGAACGCGCGCGCGCCATCTTCACCTGGCCCAGCGAACGGCGGAACGACAGGGCAGAGGGACAGAACACAGGCGGCAAGCTCGGCCACGGGCGCTCTTGGCGTTGATATGAGTTGTCTTTAACCCTAGATACCGAACGCGGACGACGTCACGTCTGAACCGCCTTGACTTTCCGATTAACCCTGCTTATTTAACGCCCAATTGTAAGCACTCGACATATTAGAGTGCTAACAAACGCTCTATCAACCAATCCAGGAAACGATTTTTTCGTTTTAGAACAAACTCTAACGGGAGAATGAAATGAAGTTTCGTCCTCTTCATGACCGTGTCGTACTTCGTCGCATTGAAGACGACAGCAAGACTGCCGGAGGCATTATCATTCCCGATACCGCCGCCGAAAAACCGCAGCAAGGCGAAATTGTTGCTGTCGGCCCCGGCGCGCACGACGACGACGGCAACGTGACCGCTCTCGATGTTGAAACCGGCGATAAAGTGCTGTTCGGAAAATGGTCCGGCACGGAAGTCAAGATCGAAGGCGAAGACCTTCTGATCATGAAAGAATCCGACATTATGGGCGTGCTCGTGGCTTAAATTCTTATGAGGGAGCCCCTTCGATTTCAAACCGCTCCCCGGAACACAATCGCCCCCCAACTCTTGTCGCTGACATCCACCTCGAATTAGGAACCAATTATGTCTGCAAAAGAAATCCGGTTTTCCACCGAAGCCCGCGAGCGCCTGCTCCGCGGTGTCGATTTACTTGCCAATGCGGTCAAAATCACATTGGGCCCCAAAGGCCGCAATGTCGTTCTTGAAAAATCCTTCGGCGCGCCGCGCACAACCAAAGACGGCGTGGCGGTTGCCAAGGAAATCGAGCTTGAAGACAATTTCGAGAATATGGGCGCTCAGATGCTCCGCGAAGTGGCGTCTAAGACCAATGATGTCGCCGGTGACGGCACGACGACGGCGACTCTGCTTGCGCAATCGATCGTCCGCGAAGGCATGAAGGCGGTTGCCGCCGGCATGAACCCCATGGACCTGAAACGCGGTATTGATAAAGCAGTTATAGATGTCGTCGCCTACATCGAAAAAAAATCCAAGAAGGTCAAATCCTCTGAAGAGATTGCCCAGGTCGGCACGATTTCAGCCAATGGCGAGGTCGATGTCGGCCAGATGATCGCGGACGCCATGGAAAAAGTCGGGAACGAAGGCGTTATCACCGTTGAAGAGGCAAAGAGCCTCGACAGTGAACTCGACGTCGTTGAAGGCATGCAGTTTGATCGCGGCTATCTCTCCCCTTACTTCATCACCAATGCCGACAAAATGGTCGCAGAGCTCGAGGAACCCTACATTCTGATCCACGAGAAAAAGCTCTCCAATCTCCAGGCGATGCTTCCGGTCCTCGAAGCCGTTGTTCAGTCGGGCAAGGCCCTGTTGATCATTGCAGAGGATATCGAGGGCGAGGCGCTGGCGACGCTTGTCGTCAACAAGCTGCGCGGCGGTCTTAAGATAGCCGCCGTCAAAGCACCTGGCTTTGGCGACCGCCGCAAGGCGATGCTGCAGGATATCGCCGTTTTGACGGGCGGTCAGCTCATTTCCGAAGACCTCGGCATCAAGCTCGAGAACGTTACGCTCGATATGCTTGGCACCGCCAAACGCATCTCGATTACCAAAGACGATACAACCATCATTGATGGCGCTGGCGAAAAGGACGATATCGAAGGCCGTGTCGCCCAGATCAAGGCGCAAATCGAGGAAACGACTTCCGATTATGATCGTGAAAAGCTCCAAGAGCGTCTAGCAAAGCTCGCCGGCGGCGTCGCGGTTATTAAGGTCGGCGGCGCAACCGAGATCGAGGTGAAGGAGAAGAAAGACCGTGTGGACGACGCGCTGAACTCCACCCGTGCCGCGGTTGAGGAAGGCGTCGTCTCGGGCGGCGGTGTTGCCCTTCTCCGGGCATCCCAGTCGATCACGGTGAAAGGCGAAAACGCCGATCAGGACGCCGGCATCAATATTGTTCGCCGTGCTCTTCAGACGCCGGTTCGCCAAATCGCTGAGAATGCCGGAATGGAAGGCTCAATCGTCGTCGCCAAGATCCTCGACGAAGACAAGGCTTCATTCGGCTATGATGCCCAGAACGACGAATATGTCGATATGTTTGAAAAGGGCATTATCGACCCGGCGAAAGTCGTGCGCACCGCGTTCCAAAATGCAGCTTCTGTCGCTGGCCTTCTGGTCACCACCGAAGCCGGCGTCGCGGAAGCACCGAAAAAGGATGAGCCTGCTATGGGCGCTCCGGATATGGGTGGCATGGGCGGCATGATGTAAGCCCTTACCCGATTGCATGAATTGCGAAGAGGGCCGCTTCTTGAATGCGGCCCTTTTTCTTATTCGGCTGCCTTGAAGCGTTGTTGTACCAAAGGACAGTCGCGGGCGAGTTTCTGCTTTTTGGCTTGCAGCGGTCTCGATAAGCCGACGTTTGAGGGGCCGCTCGGGATGAACTGCTAACTCTCCGCTCAGGTCCATATGAGCTAAATAGGTTCAGGTCTTGCCCGCGTGTTCTTCTATGCCGGGACCCGTGCCCTGCTCGTCTCGCACTGGGCCGTCAATAGCGACGCAACCGTCAAGCTCATCACCAACGCGCTCAGCGCGGTCGCTTCTGACAAGATGGTTGGGGTTGGCCGGGCGGAGGCCTTGCGCCGGTCCATGCTGGCGCTTATTGAGAAAGGTGCCCCCCATGAAGCGCACCCGGCCTATTGGGCACCGTTTGTGGTGGTCGGTGAGGGCGCGCAATAATTGCTGATGGTATATTCCG
Organism: bacterium MnTg02; assembly: GCA_008974985.1. Classification (GTDB taxonomy): domain Bacteria; phylum Pseudomonadota; class Alphaproteobacteria; order Rhizobiales; family BFAS01; genus MnTg02. The sequence continues at coordinate 5,619 of BFAS01000287.1, read as the reverse complement.
GCCGTAGGAAGACGCTATCCGCGACGGCGGCAATGTGGGCCAAGGCTGACGTTTCGGGTGTTCACTTCCGGTCTACCCCAGTCAGCAGACTCTAGACGCAGGGTTGCCGTATGGCCGCTCGTTACCCAACTCGGAAATGGGCGGACTTTTGTGGCTAGACGCAGGCACGCCCTAGACTGCAAATCATATCCTCTGTAGCTTTGAGATTAGTGCTATGCCAGCCAAACATCGCATCATAATCCTAGGCGCAGGTTTCTCGCGCCCCGCAGGTTTTCCGTTAGCACCTGATCTCTGGCAGGAGATCCGCAAGCTATCCGCACACCTGACGGGCAGGGCTGCAAAATTCAACCATGACCTAGAGGCCTATATTGAGTACCGGCGAGACTGCGACGGTCTAGACCTGACATCGGAGACGGTTGATTTCGAGGACTTTATGAAGTTTCTCGACATCGAGCATTTTCTTTCGCTAAGGGGCAAGGACACATGGAGTGACGAAGGTAACGAAGGGACAATTGTTACTAAGTTCCTCATAGGCAAAATTCTTGCACGTTATGTGAACGCACACCCGCAGGTGCCAGAGCTATATCTGGAGTTTGCGCGCCGACTGGAACCGCGAGATTTAGTGATTACTTTCAACTATGACACTTTGCTTGAGCGATCACTAGAGGCTGTCAGCAAACCATATCGGCTGTTTTCTACACGCTATAAGAGCCTCACCAACCACGGTGGGATTGTTGACAGTGACCGAGATGAAGTTGTTGTTCTTAAGGTGCATGGTTCAATTGACTGGTTTGACCGTACACGTTTCGAGAGAAACCTGGATAACCACGCCGAACAAGGTGCTCCGCCGCCGACGGACATAATCTTCTCAGATGAGAAGACGTTGGATCTTCAATTGTTGGTTGATGGACCCCGACCCACGGGTGATCCGCTTAAGAATGTATACCGAGCGAAGAACCTTGCCGCGCTGTACAATAAGGATCTGCTTTTTCTAGCAACTCCGCGAATCCTTCCACCATCTGCAGCTAAGCTTGTATATTCGCCAGGAATGAATGATTTCTGGAGCGACATAAGTGGTCACGGAATCAATAATTTTGGCATGTCCATCGTTGGCTTCTCTCTTCCGCCTCAAGACGACTATACGCGCCAGATTGTTTATTCACTCGTGACGAACTACCAGAAGGCGAATTGGGGCGCGGACGAACTGGGCAGAACCAAACCACCGCTCGCAATTGTCGATTTCTTCGGTGATAGTAAGAAGGCCGAGGCGAACTTCAGGAATCGCTATAGGTTTGTCGATTGGAGCCGCGCCACGCTTTTCGGCACTGGTTTTGACGCTAAGATATTAGATTCGATTTTTGCCTAAGCGTTATGGGTGCACCCCGGCTTGGCTTTTCCTCCTGGCACGAAGGGGAAGCGCCGAGGCACTGCCAGCCATAGCCGTTCAGCGCCCCAAAGCAGAACTCGCAGGCTCCAAACAGCCTCTTGGGCCGTTAATAAGCAATGGCGGATTTCTGGGCCGGAATAATAAACAATTAGGTATTTATTCGGGGCATAAACCGGGCCATCACAGACACCATGGCAATGTCGGTTTATGGCTATGTGCTAGACGCTGACGGCTGCAAAAAAGCGTGCGCATATGAGATAGAAGCCATGTGACGGCCTCCGACAGCGCTGGGAAGGCTGCATGAGAAAAAGGGCGTCTCCGAGCGGATAAACCCATATCCAAAAGCTAGGAGGGACATTCACAACAATAAAAATAAATCGACGATGTTGCCTTGATCTAGATCACATAAAAATAGCCTTGGCCTCAAGGCGATGATGACCGGCTGCACAAAACCTAACAGCGAGCGCCTCAAGACTCTGCAACTTTCGTATGCGCCGGTGTTGGCGTTCGCCGGGCAACAGGGCAGGCATGAAACGCTTCAAGTGAGCGGTCAGGCCACCAGCTTCGCGTTTACCATTTATGGTCTACATCGTTGGCACATCGTCAAGTTGCCTTCATTCTTTAGATTGTCCCCCACTATCCCTCTCTGGATAGTAAGGACGAGGGTGCCTTCGGGAACGTGGATAACTGCCCGCTCGAAGGCACCTTTAGATTTGCGACATTGCACATAGCAAAACATCTTCGCTGTAATTGGCTCCACGGACATCCGGCTCGGTCTCATTGAAGTACAGGCCCTAGCTTGCCCGCCATGGCTTTTTGCCTTCTCAATCGCTCACCAGCGCATCAATCGCTTGCGCCATCTGCTCCGGATTTCAGCCCAGCCGGAGCGACTGCTCATTTTTTCTTCGGCTTCCATTCCCGCGCCAGTCGCTGCGCCTCGGCTATCTGGGCGGACGTCATTAGCGTAGCAATTGCTTCCCGTGCTTTGACGGCGCTATCGCGCTGATTCCACCCTGACGCGGGAAAGCGGCTGGCTGCAAGATTGAGCCACTTGTGCGCCGCCGCATAGTCCTGGGGCACGCCCCGGCCTTTGGCGTACATTAAGCCGAGGTTAAACTGCGCGGCGGCGACCCCCTGTTCGGCGGCCTTGCGATACCACTCCACCGCCACCGCATAGTCGCGGACCACGCCCTGGCCTTCGGCGTACATTATGCCGAGGTTGTACTGCGCGTGGGCGTATCCCAGTTCGACGGCCTTGCGATACCACCCCACCGCCACCGCATCGTCCTGGGGCACGCCCTTGCCTTTGGCGTACGATAAGCCGAGTAAGGTCTGGGCGACAGCGTTGTCCTAATCAGCCAGAGGCCGCCAAAGCCGAAGGGCCGTTGCGTAGTCGCCGCGCTGGTACGCGCGCGCGCCATCTTCAAAGGGCCCCGCCGATCCCGGAGAGACAGGGCAGAGAGACAAAACACACGCCAAAAGCGTGGTTCTCATGAAGTTTCGCATTGCCCCGACATAATGGCTGTTGCCGTAACAATCTGCCAAGACCAATTGATCCAATCCGGACACTCGCACAAAACAAAAGCGGCCCAGAAGGACTGCCAATTTCAGCTTGATTAGGAAATCGATTAAGCGACGGCCTCAGCAGCCATCTTCCTCCTACGCCGCCAGCCTATGAAGCCCATAATGCCAAGGCCGAACTAGCCATGCCGCCAACTCTGAACTAACATTTCAATTGGACCACTCTGTGGGGGCCGGTCACTAATCTATGTAACAAACAGGAGGTAAGATTATGAAACACCAGCATGTGTTATACGCAGCGGCGGCTTCTTTGCTCCTCTCATCTCAGTTCGGCAGCTCCGCCGGCGGAGCTGGCATTAAATGCGTCGACGACTACCAACTTGTAAATGGCTATGGACCTATTCTGACGCCCTATTGCGAGGACTATAACCTGACCAAAGTCGCGCAGAGCTACGGCATGAAATATTCATTCGCCGAGGTGCGCCACAATCCAACTATTAAATACGACATTTGTTATGCAATCGGCCACGATACGCGAGTCCATTCCGCCTGCGCCGGCATTCGCTCCGATGGCGATGGCGAAAGGCGCAAATAGACGAGAACCTTATCGGAATGCAGCGGCAGCTATTCCAAGAGCGCCGCGAGATATCATCAGGCAGCCATCGATTGACCGGCCATATGTCGGCGCACTCAATGCACAAAGGCTTGGTGCCACTGCCATTGCCAAGCAGCTCGGATGCTCACGGGCGAGCGTCTATCGGGTGATGGCGGAATAATAAAGACTGCGTTACCAATTATGGTGCCGATGGAGGCAATATCGGCAAGATCCGGACAGCTCCGCCGCCGTCCTGCGCCAAGCTAATATCTCTCCACCGCATTGCCTCGTAAACATATACTCGACATAATCGATGTGACGAAGGGTATTGCTGACGGAGAAGGCATTCATGCGGGTTTGGCGTAGCGCGTTATTGGCCATTGCGTTTTTGCTTTGCTGCGCAAACGCCCAAGATTTGGACGCCTTAAATGCCCAAGCCATTCAGCTTTACCGGGCCGGGAAATATGCCCAAGCGGTTCCGATAGCGCGTAAAATTGCTGATGGCATAAAAAAGAAGTTTGGCGTTGCGCACCCCAACTATGCAATCGCCCTCAAAAACCTCTCTGAACTCTATAAAAGCCAAGGCCGCTATGGGCAAACGGAGCCGCTCTTGAAGCGCTCACTAGCGATCCGTGAGAAGGCGCTCGGCCCGGAGCATCCCGATGTGGCCACGTCATTGAACGACCTCGCACGGGTCTATGATGCCCAAGGCCGTTACGCGGAGGCTGAGCCCCTCTACAAGCGCGCACTCGGCATTTATGAAAAGACGCTAGGTTCCGGTCACTCTCATGTGGGTACGGTAGTTGGCAACCTCGCAGGGCTCTATAATGCCCAAGGTCGCTATGCGGAGGCCGAGCCGCTCTATAAGCGTGCTTTGATCATCAAAGAAAAGGCGCTGGGTTCTAACCACTCTCATGTGGGCACGGCACTGGGCAACCTCGCAGGGCTCTATAAAGCCCAAGGCCGCTATGCGGAGGCCGAACTGCTCTATAAGCGTTCTCTCGGTATCAAAGAAAAGGCGCTGGGCCCCGACCACCTTCATGTTGGCACGGCGCTTAACAATCTCGCTGCGCTCTATGAGACCATGGGCCGCTACGGGCGAGCGGAGCCGCTCTTGAAGCGCAGCCTTGCAATCGTCGAGAAAGCGCTCGGCCCGGACCATCCATCAGTGGGTACATCGCTTAATAACCTAGCCCTGCTCTATGAAAGGCAGGGCCGCTACGGGCAAGCGGAGCCGCTCTATAAGCGCGGTCTTACTATTGCCGAGAAGGCGCTCGGTCCGGACCATCCATCAGTGGGGACGAAGCTTAACAATCTCGCTGCGCTCTATGAGACCATGGGCCGCTACGGGCAAGCAGAGCCGTTCTTTAAGCGCGCCCTTGTCATCATCGAAAAGGTGCTAGGCCCGACCCATCCATCGGTGGCTACGTCGCTCAACAATCTCGCGGGGCTCCATCAGCACATGGGCCGCTACCAACAAGCAGAGCCGCTCTATAAGCGCGCTCTTGCCATCCGTGAGAAAGCGCTCGGCCCGGACCATCCCGATGTGGCCACGTCGCTCAACAACCTCGCCGCGCTCTATTTTGAGCAACGCAGTTGGGAAAAGGCAGCCGACTACTGGCGGCGCAGCACGGGTGTCATCGTAACGCGCACACAGCGCGGCACGCAGCCCGTCGGCAAGGCCCTGACGGGGAAGAAGGAAAATGAAGCGACGCGATTGAGATCTCGATTTTGGGGGCTTGTCAAGGCTGCATATCGTCTGGCTTCGGAAGGACGCAGTGCGGAGGCAGGACTCCAGCGTGAGATGTTTCTGACCGCGCAGTGGGCCCAAGGTTCGGAAGCCGCCGCATCGCTCGCGCAAATGTCGGCCCGCCAAGCCAAGGGAGATAAGCCCTTGGCAAAACGCATTCGAGAACGCCAGGATCTGCTTGCGGAGTGGCAGAAGCGTGATGGAACCCGCAGTGCTTCGGTATCAAAAGCGCCGGACAAGCGGGACGCACAAGCCGAGGCGGTCAACCTGGCCCGGCTTGCCGCCATAGACAGGCGGATTGTCGAGATCGACAAGCGCTTGGCTAAGGATTTTCCCGATTACGCGGCCCTTGCGAACCCGCAACCC
>BFAS01000286.1 GCA_008974985.1 bacterium MnTg02 | reverse complement strand
GGATTCTTCTGGAGATGCTCGCTGTTGTTCTGTCGAAGAAGGCCCGCGCCCGCGCCGTGCAGCTTCCGGCATGGAACGAAGCTTTCGGCCTGCCCCGGCCCTGGGATCAGCAATGGTCGCTCAGATTGCAGCAGATCGTCGCCTATGAAACGGATCTCTTGGAATATGCGGATATCTTCGATGGCTCCAAAGAAATTGACCGCAAGGTCGAGGAGCTGAAAGACGCCGCGCGCGGCGAGCTTCGCACCATCGAATCCTTAGGAGGCGCGATCGCCGCCGTCGAGTCCGGTTATATGAAGGAAGCGTTGGTTGAGAGCAACCGAGTGCGGCTGCGCGCCATTGAATCCGGTGAGAAGGTGGTCGTCGGCGTCAACTGCTATCAGGAGACCGAGCCCTCGCCCTTGGGCGGTGAAAGCGGTGAGCCCATTCTGACCGTTTCAGATCATGTGGAAGCCGATCAGATTGCCCAGCTCCGAGCCTGGTGCGACAAGCGCGACAACAAGGCCGCTAAAACGGCGCTTGAGGATCTGCAACAGGCCGCCAGGGACGGGGCCAATATCATGCCGCCGTCGATCGCCTGCGCCAAGGCCGGCGTGACCACCGGCGAATGGGGACAGAAGCTTCGCGAGGTTTTTGGAGAATATCGCGCGCCGACGGGTATTTCCGAGATCAAGGCGTCTGACGAAGCGGCCCTCAATGAGCTTCGCGAAGCCGTGACGCTGCTCTCGAAACGCTTGGGCCGGCCGCTGACGTTCTTGGTTGGCAAGCCGGGGCTCGACGGCCATTCCAATGGCGCGGAACAGATCGCCGTCCGCGCGCGCGATGTCGGCATCGAAACCGTCTATGAGGGCATTCGCCTGACGCCTGAGCAGATTGTCAAAGCGGCGTCGGAAAACGATGTGCATATTGTCGGCCTGTCGATCCTCTCCGGCTCTCATGTGCCGCTCGTTCAGGACATCATGGCACGCATGCAGCGCGCCGGCCTCGACCATATTCCGATCATCGTCGGCGGCATAATTCCGGCGGAAGACGAAAACATTCTCCGCCAATGCGGGGTCGCCGCGATCTATACGCCTAAGGATTTTCAGCTCAATGAGATTATGGCGGAGATTGTTGAGCTTGTGGACCGCCGTACCGATGCGGCGTAAGACGTTATCTGTATTTAACACACCTCTTCTTTCTGCGCCCGATACGCGGTCCTTCAGCATATTCGATTAGGTTCTAGGCCTCACATCCATGCAAGACGTTCTTTCGATTGTCGCGCCGGTCTTCGGCCTGATCGCACTCGGCTTTCTTCTCGCCCGGACGAATATTTTGTCGGAAGCGACGGGCGACGGGCTGACGGAATTTGTGTTTTTTGTCGCGGCGCCGGCCTTGCTGTTTCGCATGCTGGCGACCATGAAGCCGCCGGAAGTCGCGCCCATTGGCTTATGGGCAAGCTATTTCGGCGCGATCGCCGTTGCTTGGATCGCCGCGGCGCTGCTCACAAAATATGTCCTCAAACGGCCGCCGCGGGACGGCGCCGCCATCGCCATGGGAGCCGGTTTCGGCAATGTAGTGATGCTAGGCATTCCTCTGGCGCTCAACCGTTTCGGGGACGATGCGGCAACGCCGATGGCTCTTCTTCTCTCCATTAACGCGCCCCTGCTATGGTTCGCCGGAACGCTTCATATTGAGTCGGCCGGGCAAAAGAGCGGCCGTGCGATTTCAGATCTGTTCCGCGAACTTGGGTTGCAGCTTATTCAGAACCCCATCGTGATTGCCGTCCTCGCCGGCGGGGCTTGGTGGGTGACCGGCTTTGCCTTGCCATCGCTCGCCGACAAGATGATTTCGATGGTCGGGCAGGCGACTGTGCCCGTCGCCCTGATAGCACTTGGGGTCAGTCTGAAATCCTTCGAGCTGAAGGGTCAGGTCGGCACGGTTATGGTGATAACGGCTCTCTCTTTGGTGGCGATGCCGTTGGTGGCCTGGCTATTGGCGGTAAAATTGTTTGCGTTGCCACCGGTTTGGGCGGGTGTGGCGGTCTTGTTCGCGGCCTGTCCGACCGGCGCGAATGCGTTCGTTTTCGCGAGCCGCTATGACGCCGCCAAGAACTCGGTCTCGGCCGCCGTGGCGCTGGCTACCGCTCTCTCGGCGATTACGGTAGCGCTGGTTCTCGCCGGATTGAATTAACCTGATGCCGCGATCGGCGGAGGCCTCAGGCGATCTCACACGCCCTAATATCCCGCTTCGCGTGCCACGGCTTCTCTTTTATCTTTGATCGAAATAATTGACAGGCAAGACGGAAATCATGGCAATCTTTTTCACCGCTGACACACATTTCGGCCATGGGAATATCATCCGGCTTTGCAATCGGCCATTTGAATCGGTTGAAGAGATGAATGATGGGCTTATCGCGCGTTGGAACGAGACCGTATCTGCAGGCGATATTGTCTATCATCTGGGCGATTTCAGCTTTCGCAATGCCGAGGGGGCGGATCAATATCGTTCCCGCCTAAATGGCGAAATTCATCTCCTCGCCGGCAATCATGATGGCAAGACGGTTAAATATCACGCCGATATTTTTGCATCCGTCAGCGATATTTTGCAGCTCAAGTTGGAGCGCCGGCGCATGGTGCTTTGCCATTATCCGATGCGCGAATGGCACGGCGCATATAGGGGCTGGTGGCATCTTTTCGGCCATGTGCATGGCAGGCTCGACTCGGAGCCACTTGGCTGCAGCATGGATGTCGGCGTCGATTCCAACGACTACCGGCCGATAAGCTTCGACAAGATCGCGGCGCTGTTCGAGAGCCGCGACAATCCGTTTAAGAGAAGGGTGTGATTGCTCGCTTCCCTTACCGGCGCTTATCCGTCTTTTTCTTCGTCGCCTTCGCGCCCGGCTTGACTGCATTTTGCCAGCCTTTGGGCGTGTAGCGGTAGTGACCGGTGATTTTGAATTTAAAGAGCGCGTCCTCAAGCTGCGGTCCGAGGCCGATATTGTGGACGATCAACGGCTGGCCGGAGAGGGATTTGCGTGACGAGACGATCGCCACGTGTTTGTTGGAGTAGCGTGACTTATCGAGATGATAGGTGACGATGTCGCCCGGTCTATAGTCCTCGGGATTTTTTGAGATCTTTAGACTTTTGCCGTAGCGGGTGAAATAACGGCGCAGATTTGCTACGCGCCGATGAGCGATATTGCGATCACCCCCCATGCGCTCGTGAACCAGTTTTTGCAGGTCGATCCCGAGCGCGCGGTAGGAGCGGATCACAACATCCGAACAGACCCCGAAATAGCGCGGCACATCGCCGTTCGGATA
>BFAS01000285.1 GCA_008974985.1 bacterium MnTg02 | reverse complement strand
CGCCACTTCAACTTCGAGCGTTTCCGACAGGGCGTTCACCACTGATACGCCAACGCCATGCAATCCACCGGACGTTTCGTAAACGTTCGAGTTAAATTTGCCACCCGCATGGAGCGTGGTCATGATGACCTCGAGCGCGGATTTGGATTTATATTTGGGGTGAGCGTCGACGGGGATGCCGCGGCCATTGTCGGTGACAGTGAGCCAGCCGTCCGTCTCAAACGAGACTTCGATCCAGCTCGCATGTCCGGCGACGGCCTCGTCCATCGAATTGTCGATCACCTCGGAGAAGAGGTGGTGCAGCGAAATTTCGTCCGTTCCGCCAATGTACATTCCTGGCCGGCGGCGAACAGGTTCAAGCCCTTCCAGAACTTCAATATCGGCGGCCGTATATCCGGCCTCACTGGCCGGTGTGGATTTTGCTGTCTTCCGGCGGATTCCGACGCCTCTCGGTTTGCTGTCCATTTCTGAAAAGAGATCGCGCGCTCGGGCCATAGTCTGTTTGGTCTTGTTGTTGAGGTTCGCTGAGGCTCAAAACAATTTTGCGAATCTAAAAGTTCTGTTCCCCTTTTGGTCGCACGGGGGCGGGTTTAGCGCAAGTGGGTTGGAAGTCATTTTTTGACGTCGGTGAATTTCTTGGCTGTTTGCCGTCAGTCGCAGTCGGAGTGAGGTGACTTTAAGGAGATTGCGGTACGCGATGATAAACAGGAGTGCAAGGACGACAGCCCAAATCGATTGAATCCTATGGGCGATCGTGACGGTCGATCGAAACTGAATTTCGCCTGCACCCAACCATTGCAAGCAGCGAGGGCTTAATTGATTGTGCGTCGAAAGTGCCGCAGATCACGTGCCCGGAAAATCCATTCCGGGGTGATGAGCGTGCCGCCAGGAGAGAGCGTATACCAAGGCGCTAGCGGATTTTTTGGGTCGCGCAACACATGCATATCTTGGGCAGGCATGTAGCTTTGAACAAGCAGAAAGCGCTTCTCGTTGGTTTTCTCGTGCTGCACCATGTCCGCAACGATGATGGCGTGGCCCGGAAAGTCACCTTGAATAAACACGTCACCGATGGCCACATCCGCGACGGTGGACGGTTTCAGCTCCTTCTCCAGCGAGAAGGTTCCCGCATAGGTGAAGATGATATCCATATATTTCCGGAAGGAGTTATAGTTGATTCCGGCATAGCCCTGTTTGGACCAGCTGACATTATGCGCCGCGCACGCGGGGCCGCCAGCCTTGGCTCCAGCGGGAGAAGGCCACTCGATCGCCGCTGGTGAAATTATATGCGATTTCGTCCAGCATGCCCTTGGCATAGAGAAATTCGCTGCGGAGCCGTATCACCGCGTCGGCGCATTGCTGCAAATTGCGCTTGCCGACGTCTATATCGACGACGGCGTAATGAACCAGCTGGTTAAACTTCAAACCGCCATTGTGATAACGAACACGCGTCCCTCCGGCCTTCAGTGGCAGGTAACGTAACCAGTGCGCGAAGCTTCCGGGCTGAACGGGATCGCGGTAAAACCCCTTTGGCGGTGCGATCCGCGATGCGAGTGACTCATATTTTGGCGCCGTTAGAGACCAGGAATAATCCGACGACGTCTCCGCACGTCCACCATCGGGTGCTGCAACACAGAGGCCGGCCGTCACGGCGGCCAAAACGCCCATTCGAAGCATTGGAATTTTGGTTGTTCGCATAATTAAATCGCAAAATTGCTGTCATACGCAGCACCAGCAAGCTGATCGGTATTCACGGCAACTTTTTGACGATGCGCGGACAAACAGGATTTAAGAGCACGATTTTTCCGGCCACAATTTTTGGGCCTTTGCCGCACTGCCGCGCATGCCGCTTTCTCAAGCAGCTTCTACAAATGCACCTTGCTTTATTCGGAGCCTCATCCGGAGCCCGATGAAGGAGTTCCGCGTCGAACGTTGCGCCGAACCCCTCCATCTAGGCAATCTCTTGGGCCAAACTATTTCGTGGGTGCGCATTTCTGACCATACCCGGGCTACCCATGTCGGTATGGTGGTGAATGTCCGGTCACCCCTATAAAGGCCCGCCTGAAAAGTTCAGGCTTTTCAAGCTTCTTAACAAAGGTGTTGGCGATTCCAAACTCATCGTTTGCGGATCTTTCCGCCCCAATGGCTCGCCTCCAGCCTCCAATAGAGAAGCTCGTACAAACATTTTAAAATTTTTAGTTGGTTGGCCGTTCCGAGCCGGTCAATGCCGTTAACGGACCCCGAACAGCGGCAAACTTTTAGGAGGAGTCATTTTCTTAAACCTCCATTTCACTGGTAAAAAATAATTATGAACTCGAAGACCTGAGGGGTCAATTCACGATTTATGACGGTGCTTGTTTTCGCCGCGCTTTCCATGCGGCTCCGCGCGCTCAATCCGTGCCGTGGCACGCATCGGCTGGCGTCAGACTTGAAGCTGTAAGCCAAATTGGAAGCTGCAAGAAGGACTTTTTCGACGCTTGCATCATGGTAATGTCACACCGTAATTATGACTGCACTAAAATGAAAGCATGCGAGGCTGGCGCGTGCGCAAGAGATGCGATTATGTTGCAGCCAATTTCCACGTCGACGCGCGCGACACTCAACGCGTGATGGGGTTGCTAAAAATTATCGATTAACGAGAAAACAGCATTGTCGAATGAGAAAGGACGATAATGAGTGAATCGCCGATATGTGAATTTGGCTGGGAAGCCGTCGATTTCGAACTTCCGGGGACGGATGGCAAGACACACTGTCTGGACGATATTCGGGGTGATAGCGGAACGTTGATTATGTTCATTTGCAATCACTGCCCTTATGTGAAATCCGTGGTCGACCGGATTGTTCGCGACGTCAAGGCGCTTGAGCTTTATGGCATCAAAGCGGCCGCTATTTGCGCCAACGATGCCACAACGCACCCCGATGATTCATTCGAAAATATGAAGCGCTTCGCAGAGAAGCACGGTTTTACGTTCCCCTATCTGCACGACGAAAGCCAACAAATTGCAAAGGCCTACAACGCCATCTGCACGCCGGATTTCTTTGGCTTTAACAGCGCCCTTGAATTGCAATATCGCGGGCGGCTGGATGAGAGTGGCAAAGCACCGGCAGCGGAAGATGCCCGCCGCGATCTTTTTGAAGCCATGCGGCAGATTGCCGAATCCGGCGAAGGGCCGCGCGAGCAAGCTCCCGCCATTGGGTGCTCTATAAAATGGAAGGCGGCATAAGATTGCGCCGCAATGGAACCGGTCGTAGAAAATGACCGATGGGCGTTCACGCGCCACGCAGTCGCGCTTGCCAATGGTTCATGAGGCAAACTCAAAAACCATTGGTCTAACGTAAACCCTTAGCGGATAGACCCTAGCTATGGGAAATGCCGGTAAGCGCTTCTTCGCCCCATAGGTCGCGGATGCGATTATCGCGGCCGCATCGAAAGCGGTAGAACTTATAGCGGAGCGGGTTCTTATTATAATAATCCTGGTGATAATCCTCAGCCGGGTAGAATTTGCTCGCGGCCCGGATGGGCGTCACAATGGGCTTATCCAAAACCTTGGGGTCCTGGAGCATTTTCTTCGAAGCTTTCGCCAGGCGGAGCTGGATGTCATCAGTGGCAAAAATCGCCGTCTTGTAGCTATCACCGCGATCGCAGAATTGGCCGCCATTGTCCGTCGGATCGACACTTCGCCAAAAGATATGAAGGAGCCTCTCATAGGTGACTTTGTTTGGATCAAAAGTAATGCGCACCGCTTCGCTATGGCCCGTGCCGCCCGCCGTTACTTGTTTGTAGGTCGGGTTGTCGAGGGTGCCGCCCGTATAGCCGGATATGGTTTCAAGCACGCCAGGCACCGAGTCAAAATCCGATTCAACGCACCAAAAACAGCCGCCCGCGAATATTGCAACTTGGGCGTCGCCCTCGGCGGCAGTGGCGGGCCATGCCGCGCTCAGCAGTGACCCCAAAAAGAGTGTCAGACAAAATCCCTGGGCGAGACGCAGTAGTGATCCGGACATGTGGCAATATCCCCTGTTCCTTTTGCTGGTTTCGATTTCAGCAAGCCTTCGCAAACCGTGCACTGATAATTAGGGCTCTGGACGGCACTTTCGAGTCTACCTCACAATAATCTGAACACTGACTATATTATGTGATCGAAGACATTATGTGATCGAAGACTGGGCTGCGACATCGTTCAGAGTGTTTTTTGGACGAAACCTATTTTTGCGGCACGATAGGCGGACAGAGCGACTCATGAGCATCAACTCAAATATTTTGATTGCCGGAGCGGGTCCTGTGGGGCTCACGGTGGCGATTGAACTCACCCGCTACGGGTTCGAGCCCACGATAATCGATAATGATGAAGGTCCAACGCCTGAGTCGCGCGCATTGGCGATCCATGCCCGCACGCTCGATATCATGGAACCCTCGGGTGTAACAGACCGGCTGATCGCCGCTGGGAACCGGATCAATGGCATAATTTTCCGCGACGGGCTCGATGTGTTCATGGGGCTGAACTTTAAGGAGCTGCCGCACCGGTTCAACTTCATCCTCGCGCTTCCGCAAACCGAAACCGAGAAGATTATGATCGAAGCCTTGCAACAGCAGGGCGGCGAGGTGGGTTGGATGACGACCCTTCAGTCGGTGGTTTTGGAGCGTGACGGATTTGCATGTGCACTCTCTACTGGTAATGGCGAAAACGCCCTCTCAGCGGATATATTGATTGGCGCGGACGGCGCCCATTCCACGGTCCGGAAAGCGCTCGAGCTCGGCTTCGCGGGCGAGACGATGGCAGAGGAATTTGGGCTTGCGGATGTGGTTCTCGACGATTGGCCATTCCCGCCAGATCGTGCCGTCGTCACCATTGACGGGGACCGCATTGCGGCGTTTTTCCCCTATGGGGAGGGAAGCGGCCGCTTCGTCACCAACCATCCCGACACGCTGAACCGGCTGCCGCCGGATGCCAAGATCGGCCGCGTCAAATGGCAGTCGAACTTCCGGATAAGCTACCGGCAAGTGAAATCATACCAGAAGGGGAATGGCTTTCTGGCGGGTGATGCCGCGCATATTCATTCGCCGGTTGGCGGACGTGGCATGAATCTCGGCATCGAAGATGCCGCGACACTGGCCTGGCTGATCAAGGAGCAGCGAACGCCCGACTATACGTCTATGCGCCATCCGGTCGGTGAAGCGGTCCTTCGCCTGACGAAGCAGCAGACCAGCCAGCTCACCTCATTGAACCCAGTGAAGCGCTTTATAACGAAACAAATTGGGCCCCTCCTTCTTAAGATTCCGGCCATTCGCCGGATGGCTATTACCCGTATAACGGGGCTCGATACGCCGTTCCCGCCTTGGCTAAAGCCATGAATGGTAGGAGCAGGAATGGCAGGCTGCAGCCCTTGCATAATCGCGGTCGGTAAGACGCCCAAACCATGAATGTGGCGCAGCATTCGTCGCCTGCCTTCGATTTTCAGTGGATAGGCTGATATTTGCAACGCACCAGACGATATTGACGTCTTGGCCGGTAAGAAAAGTCGTCACAATCTGCGGATCTGGCAGTTGGACCGTTGAATTTTCTAACAGGGGCCCTGATTAACCATAATTGAACAAGGGGGCTGTTAAAAATTAACCTACGCTTATCAAATCATTGTAGCATAGTCGTTGGGGATGCGTAGGACGAATGGGGATTGGGTAGCGTAATGGGCGTATCAGAGTGTACTCGTAATAAACGAAATCATAACATTTGGAGCTGGCTGCGGGGGCTGTTGTGCGCGTCCAGCGCGGCGATACTCGCCGCCACCGCTTTGGACACGGCCAAAGCAAACGATTTCGACTGGAGCCAATTCGAAAAGCTCCAAAATGGCGAGCTTTCTGCTCGCAATAGGAAGCGAGCCACCCGTAGACGCTCTGTCCGCGGTCCATCGAAATACCGCAAAAGACGCGCCACCCGGCGGTCGCGCAAAAAAAGCAAGACGGTTTGGAAACCTTATAAGTCGCTTAAAGGCCCGGTGCAGGTCGTCATATCTTTGCAGGATCAGAACGCAACGATCTTCAAGGGTGGCCAACCTATTGCCAGCACACGTATCTCGACAGGAAAACCGGGGTATAGCACGCCGAAGGGTATCTATAGCATCGTCCAAAAAAAACGCCGGCACTATTCAAACCTCTATGGCGGGGCACCAATGCCTCATATGCAGCGCATCACCTGGTCGGGTATCGCGCTTCATGGCGGCTATGTGCCTAACTACGCCGCGTCGCACGGGTGTATCCGTTTGCCCTACAGCTTTGCGAAGAAACTTTTCAGTGTGACGAAGAGGGGTGCGCAGGTCATCATCGGACGCGAGAAGGCGATACCGAGTGAAATCGTACACGCCAATCTTTTCCAACCGGCGCCTCCTAATGCAGCGGCTATGGTCAAGGCCGGCGTTGTGATCGACCCATTGCGCGAAAATCTAACCATTAGATCTGACGGCGGTACGGCTCAGGAGCCCGTCGTGCCCACAATTTCGATCATCCCGAACAGCGTAGCGGAGACCAGCTCAGTAACGCTCACAGCCGGGCGGCAAACAGCAGCCAATGTCAGCCTCAGGGGAAGCAAATTCACGGATGGGTATGACTCTGAAGATATAATCTACGAGCGTGCCTCCGAGGCGGCCGAAGAGCCGCGCGACCAGCCTGCAACGGACAAGATGGAGCCAAGCGTTCTACGGAACAAACAACCGGAGACCGACAAAAACAGCGCTCAGATTTTCAAAAAGCGGTCGAAATCTCCGCTGCGCATTCTTGTCACCCGCCGGGTCGGCCGAGAACGATTCAAAGACGTGCAGCGGCTCTTGATCAATTTGAATTACGAACTCGGCGAAGTGGACGGCGCGATTGGCCGGAAGACGAGAGCAGCGATCAAGAGTTTTCAAAAGGATAATGATCTGCCGCTAAGTGGAAAAGTGACCGATGCGTTGATCGTTGAATTGTATCGCGCGGCCGGTAAAACGGAGATCAAAGCAGGACATATTTACGTCCGGCAAGACTACAAGCAAATCTTCGATATGCCCTTGGATATCAGGGATCCGAGCAAACCGCTGGGCACGCATGTTTTCACGGCGATGTATTTTGAGAATGATGCGGCCGAGGTGCGGTGGACCACGCAGACAGTACGCGAACAATTAGACGGTTCAAATAAATCCCGGCGGAAAAAGAAGCTGGTGGATCCAAATCCGATTGTTGCATCGACTGCTAGCGATGCGCTTGATCGCCTCGAAATTCCCGAAGATGTCCGGAAACGCATTTCGGCAATGTTAACGCCAGGAAGCTCGCTAATCGTTACGGATAACGGCGTTAGCCGCGAGACCGGCAAAGGAACCGACTTCATTGTGCTGACAAGGTAGGAACACTATAAAGCGGCGCTTGATGTTGGGCCGGGCCGGCATGGACACTTATGGCTGCGACACCATGGCTGCCGGTGATCGGGATTGTGCCTGACGAGCAATATTCCGTTCGAGGCCGGACGCCACATTCGATTCACGCTCTTGAATAAGCGTTCGAGTGGGCCCGCTCATACCATCGGTCAATCACAATTTCCTTAGGCATAAGCTCTGCTTAGCCGGTTTGCGGAAGACCGGCTAGAAGTTGGGGCACGATAACCAAATATTCATTCCTATTCCCGTCAGCCTCCTTACCTAAATATTTACTCCTATTGTCTATACTTTTTGGACGGAGTGGGGGTGCGTGATGGCACGGGTCTTACGGTTTATATTTCTGCTCGCCCTTGGGATTGGCTCGTCGATCGTATTGGTGAGCGCGAGTATTGGTACGGGCAGGTTGCTCGTCGCCGATACCCATATTGCCGGCGTGCGTGCTGACGATGTGTCCTATCTCGTATTTGCTTTCCTCTCCGTGCTTGGTTTTATGTCTCTCTTCAGATTCACGGTGCGTAGCGTTCCTCTCATGATCGATAAATTCTTCTCAAAGCATAAAGATCGGTTTGTAGCCTTATTCCTTGGTCTCTTGGTCTGCATAATATTCGTGATGACCTGATTGATCTTGGCTTAAGTGACTAGGAATACCGGTCGGTTCGCAGTTAGGGCTTCAATCTGGTGTCGGATTGATCCTTTGATTGTGAGCTGCGCGGCATCTTGATGCCGGAGTTTGCGGGGCAGGCGCAGAGGGCCGCAGGACCGCAACATTCCCATCCCATACAAAAAGGGGCGGCCTGAGGCCGCCCCTTTCAATATCGAACAAGCTACAGCTTTAGCAGCTGTAATAGAGGTCGTACTCGACCGGATGCGGCATTTGTTCGAACAGTTCGTTTTCTTCTTCCTTCAGCTCGATATAGGCGTCGATCTGATCGTCAGAGAAAACGCCGCCCTTCTTAAGGAAGTCGCGGTCGGCATTGAGACTCTCTAGCGCCTCACGCAGCGAGCTGCAAACGGTTGGAACGCCCGCAAGTTCTTCTGGTGGCAAATCATAGAGATCCTTGTCGATCGGATCGCCAGGATGGATCTTGTTCTCGATGCCGTCGAGACCGGCCATGAGCATGGCCGCAAAGGCAAGGTAGGGATTGCATGCCGGATCCGGGAAACGAACCTCGACACGCTTGCCTTTTGGCGACGGCGAATGAGGAATGCGGCAAGCCGCCGACCTGTTGCGCGAGGAGTAGGCGAGGAGCACGGGCGCCTCATATCCCATGACCAAACGTTTGTAGGAATTGGTCGACGGGTTGGTGAAGGCATTCAGCGATTTGGCGTGTTTGATGATGCCGCCAATATAATACAAGCAGGTCTCGGACAGATCGGCATATTGGCTGCCGGCAAAGACCGGGCTGCCCTCTTTCCAAATTGACTGGTGGCAATGCATGCCCGAGCCATTATCGCCGTAGACCGGCTTCGGCATGAAGGTCGCCGTCTTGCCGTAGGCCTGGGCGACATTGTGCACGACATATTTGTAGATCTGCAATTTGTCGGCCATCCGGGTCAGAACTTCGTATTTGACGCCGAGTTCGTGCTGGGCGGCGCCGACCTCATGGTGATGTTTCTCGGTCGTAACCCCCATATCGTTCATGACGCTCAGCATCTCTGAGCGGATGTCTTGGGCGCTGTCGACCGGATTCACGGGGAAATAGCCACCCTTGGTGCGCGGCCGGTGGCCGAGATTTCCCATCTCGTACTCTGTGTCGCTATTTGTTGGCAGCTCGGTCGAGTCGACCTTAAACCCTGTATTGTAAGGTTGGGTGGCGAAGCGAACATCGTCAAAGATGAAGAATTCCGCCTCCGGCCCGAACGTGGCGGTGTCGCCAATCCCGGTGGATTTAAGATAGGCCTCGGATCTTTTCGCGGTCATTCGCGGGTCGCGGTTATAGCCTTCGCCGGTCACAGGCTCCAGAATATCGCAGAAAATAGCCATCGTCGTTTGCGCGTAGAACGGGTCGATGTGATGGGTTTCGACATCCGGCATAAGCGTCATGTCGGATTCATTGATAGCCCGCCACCCGGCGATGGATGAACCGTCGAACATGATGCCATCCGCGAAGCTGTTCTCGTCGATCAAACCGACATCCATGGTGACATGTTGCATTTTTCCGCGCGGATCCGTGAAACGCAGATCGAGAAATTTCACGTCCTCGTCGGTAATTATTTTCAGCACTTCGCTAGCGTCTGCCATTGCTACTCCCCTGAAGTTTAAGTGCCAGATAGGTAGAAGCCGCTCTCCGAGCGATAAGGTCCATTTCAGTGGTGCCTAACCGGCGGGTTATTGACGGTAATAAAGATATGTGGACTGGGCGAGATGTGATTGGTGATTGTCCTATATGGCGTCGGTACCAGTTTCGCCCGTGCGGATTCGAATTGCTTCCTCGATGCTAGAGACAAAAATCTTTCCGTCCCCAATGCGCCCCGTCTTTGCGGAATTCTGAATGGCCTCAATGGCTTTTTCGACCATATCGTCGCCTAGCACAATCTCGATTTTGACCTTAGGCAGGAAATCGACCACATATTCGGCGCCGCGATAGAGTTCTGTATGTCCTTTTTGGCGACCGAATCCCTTGGCTTCGGTAACGGTAATTCCCTGTAGGCCGACTTCCTGAAGGGCCTCCTTCACCTCATCAAGCTTGAAGGGTTTGATGATCGCCTCAATTTTTTTCATTTGTCAGCCCGTCCTTTAACGTGTGCTCCGTCAGACCCTCTTCTGTACCGATGCTTAATAGCATAGGCCGTGCCAACACGTGCCAGCGGATATTTTAACTAGAATTCAATGATTTAGCCCGGGACCAAATGGTGATGGCTGGAAACTCGTGCAGAGTTTGCACATGAATTGGGCATATTGACTAAAAAAGAGGCATTCGTGTGTGCGTCGCTTTGCAGGAATTGTCTATTTTTCAGGCGGTTTTCGGCTCAAACGCCGGGCAACACGTTGCTTGCATCTCTATTGGAAAAACCGCCACATTACGAATATGAAACGGGATCTCAACGGAGAACGAGCTCTTGAAAATCATCGGACTGGATCATGTCGTGCTCACGGTCGCCTCGATCGAACGCACAGTTGATTTCTATGAACGTGTGCTCGGCATGCGCCATGACGTATTTGGTGGTGGGCGGCACGCGCTGACATTCGCCGGTCAAAAGATCAATCTGCATGAATCCGGCCGAGAGTTCACCCCCAGAGCTAAGGTTCCACAGCCGGGTTCGGAAGATTTCTGTTTGCTGGTCGAAAATCTCGAAGATGCGATCGCCCGGCTGGCTAAGGAAGGCACCGAGATCATTGAAGGGCCGGTCGAAAAGACGGGCGCGGCCGGGCCGCTTCTTTCCGTCTATATCCGAGATCCCGACGACAATCTGGTTGAGCTTGGGGAAGTGCAAAAGAGGCCGGCGGCGTGAGATGACATTCGAGCTTCTGACCACGGCGGAGATGGGTGAGGCGGACCGCCTCACCATCGCGTCAGGCATTGCCGGTCTTGATCTCATGGAAGCGGCGGGGCGCGGCGTCGCCGAGGCGGTGCGCACTCGGTATCCGGATGCGAGACAAATCGTCGTCCTTTGCGGCCCCGGAAACAATGGCGGCGATGGGTTCGTTGCCGCCCGCCACCTCGCTGAGAAAGGTCTCGATATCCGCTTGGCACTGCTCGGCGACAGGGCAGAGCTCAAGGGGGACGCCGCTGAAATGGCGCGCCGCTGGACAGGGCCCGAGCACGCATTCGAAGAAAATATACTAGAGGGTGCGGACGTCGTCGTAGACGCGCTTTTTGGCGCCGGATTGACACGGCCAATTGATGGCAAGACCGCACTTATGATCGAGGCCGTGACCACGCGGAATATACCCGTCATTGCCGTGGACGTGCCGAGCGGGATTGACGGCACAAGCGGTGAGATTAAGGGGACCGCTTTCGAAGCCGCGGCGACGGTCACATTTTTCCGGCGGAAACCCGGCCACCTGCTGTTTCCCGGCCGCAAATGCTGCGGACCGGTTGAAACCATCGATATAGGCATTCCAGATCGTGTGCTTGAGGACATTCGCCCCAAGACGTGCGCCAATGGCCAGGCACTTTGGGCGGCGGTCTTTCCGAGTTTGGATCTTGAAAGCCATAAATACGCGCGTGGCCATGCGATTGTTGTTTCGGGTCCGCCGGCGCGGACGGGGGCGGCCCGGCTCGGCGCTCGTGGTGCGCTTAGGATCGGCGCGGGACTTGTCACGGTCGCGAGCGAGCCCGACGCCCTAGCCGCCAATGCCGCTCAATTGACAGCCATCATGGTCGAGCCGTTTCAGGGCGCGGTCGGCCTGTCGGACTTGCTCGCCGATGAGCGGAAAAACGCCGCATTGATTGGTCCAGGCGCCGGGGTCGGGGATGAGACGCGCGAGAACGTCTTGGCGCTGTTGGCCACGCAGGCCGCGCTTGTGCTCGATGCCGATGCGCTGACCTCCTTCGAGACGGACTCGGACACGCTCTTTGCGGCGATCAAGGCGAGAGCCGCGACGGTTGCCATAACGCCGCACGAGGGCGAGTTTCAACGCCTTTTTTCCGGCGCCATATCCGAAGGCTCGAAACTCGACCGGAGCCGGCGAGCGGCAGAGATGTCGGGGGCGGTTGTAATATTGAAGGGTGCGGACACCGTCGTCGCGGCGCCGGACGGACGGGCCGCCATTAATGAAAACGCGCCGCCCTGGCTGGCGACAGCGGGGTCGGGGGATGTTCTTGCCGGATTTATTACAGGACTGCTCGCGCAACACATGCCGGCATTCGAGGCCGCCGCCGCTGCTGTCTGGCTTCATGGCGCCGCGGCTGAAGCCTTCGGTCCGGGCTTGATTGCCGAGGATTTACCAGAATCCCTACCGGAATGTCTCGCGGGATTGACGCAGCCGTAGATTCTGAACGACGATAAAACGCCAAGCATTCAGACGAATCCGTTTGATCTTTCATTTGCGAGCAGAAAATTAGTTTGTGTGGTCATTGCTGCTTTTCTATAAGCGGCGTACATGCCCGGTTCCGTTGACGCTGGTCGGCGGTAGCGCGAGCCTGACCGAATTAATTGGACGATGGGGGTCGATGTCCAGCCGCGCCTTTGGCAATTGGAACGAAATAGTTGGAATGAGCGTTCTGCGTCTGCGGACCGTTGTCGTGTTCGCTATTCTTGTCATGTTTTTGCTGATCACACCGCGCGGGGCAATGGGCGTACTCATCGGATTGGGCGTAGTCGCTCTTTATGCTCAATATTTCCGGGTGCCGGCGCCGGAGAATTGGCTGAGCACCGACAGATTGTCATGGGTATTGCTCGCATTCTCCGCTTATTTGCTGGTCAATGCGTCCTGGTCGCTTGATCCCCGTATTGCCTATATGAAGGCTGTCTATTTCTTCATCGTCATCGCCGTCCTGCATCTCTCCTTTCATTGGATCGCCACAGAAGAACGGGATGTGCTTCGATTTGCCCTCCTAGGCGTTCTGATCGGGGTGTCGGTCGCGATCATCTATCTGCTCATCGAGCTTGTCACGGAACAAGCTATTAAGCGCTGGGTCTACACGACATTCTCCGCGATCAGGCCGTCTGAGTCTAAGCATCTAACAATGCAGAACGGCGTTGTTGTGCATATTGGTCCTTATGATTTGAACAGAAATATCGCGAACCTCATGCTTCTTTATTGGCCGCTGGCCATTCTGCTCTCGTTAAGATTTTCGGGTAAGAGGCTCGCGCTTGCGATCGCCGGATCGGCAGCGCTTTGGGCGTTGATCGCTTTCAGCTCATACCATGAGACATCGTTCATCGCTTTAGTGGCAAGTCTCGCGATTTTCTTGATTTGCCGGGCTTGGCCACTGATCGGACAGCGGGTGCTGATCGCTTTTTGGTGCGCATCTGTCGTACTCGTCGTTCCCGCCGCCATGCTTGCCCATCAGGCGAAACTTTATCAGGCGGACTGGCTGCCGATAACCGCGCGAGCAAGGATTGTCCTTTGGGACGTCACAGCGGAGCGCGTTCTTGAAGCGCCAATATTGGGGATCGGGATCCGGTCGACACAGGGTCTTCACGCGCAAGACTTGAACAAGACCACCGCGCCGGACGGGCAGATCTATCCAAGGAGCACCGGACGTCATGCGCATAATATTTATCTGCAGACCTGGTACGAGCTCGGTGCGGTCGGAGCCGTCTTTCTGTTGATGATCGGAGTGCTTATCCTGCGCTCTTTCTCGCGGATTTCAGAAGTCTTGCGCCCCTTCGCTTGCGCGGCCTTCACACTCATGTCTGTGCTTGCGGCCTTTAGTTGGGGCATGTGGCAGACCTGGTATGTCTCAAGTCTCGCGGCCAGCATGATATTTCTGGCCATTGCGCTTACCTATGCGGGCAGAATTCTGAGCGAAAATTCTGAAGCAAATAGGTCCTAATACCGTGCCTGGGACGGTGTGGTGGTGCGCGTCTTGATCGCTCTCCGGCGGCTTGTCGCCGCGCTTTCGCCATGCGGCTGAGCGACCAAAACTGTCTTGTTCAAGGGGCAGCCGCTTTAAGTTTCTACTGACTTAGAGTTTGCGTGTTTGTATTGGCACGCTTAAAATTGATTTAGAAGATGGCGCGCAAAAAGGCGTTTTTGCCACGAAACTTGCAAAATAATGTGGCAGTTGAGTCGTTTGCCGCGATGAATCAAGCATATTCGTTTTGTATGCTGTGCTTCAGCGCAAATTCTTTTAACGTTTGCCCTATTGGGGATATTGAGACAGCGAACCGGACGACAGGCCAACATGCGCATTCTTACCGCCGCCATAATTGCTATTGTTCTGGCTTCAGCACCTGCACAAGGAGCCGTGCAGCAGACGCTGTTGCGGGTTCAAGAGGGCAGTGCGGCCCTTTTGCGCGGCAATTTTGCGAAGGCCCTAGCGCACTACAATGAAGCACTGAATTCGGAAAGCTTACCGGAATCTCGCCGGGCAAGCGTTTTCAACGATCGCGGCGTGGCCAAATGGCGCCTCGCCCGGCGTAAAGAGGCGATCGAGGATTTCAACAAAGCTGTAGAGCTCTATCCAGAATATGCGGCCGCCTATAACAATCGCGGCAATGTTCTCGTTGAACTCGGTCATTCCGAAGTCGCGATTGAGGATTTCGACCGGGCCATAATGCTGTCACCGAATTACGCGGCCGCCTTTAACAACAGGGCGAATGCCTATTTGAGCGCAGGCCGTTATGAGGAGGCCGTTCGCGATTTCCGCAAAGCCATTTCGCTGATACCGACCAATCCGGTTCCATTTAATGGCCGTGGCAAAGCGCAGAGTGCGCTCAATAGAAACTATGCTGCTTTGCGTGATTTTTCTCGCGCAATCAAATTGAATGCCAAATATATCACCGCTTACGCAAATCGCGCCGAAGCCTATTCAGAAATCAAAAATCACTCAAAGGCTTTAAGTGATTTCGCGGTAGCGGCGGACGCACAGCCGGAAAATCTGAGTTTGCATCTGGCGCGTGCCAAATCCTTTGCCGTCCGCAAAGTTTATAGGAAGTCATTCACGAGCCTATCTAAGGCCATTGAGGTGGACCCGGAGAACGCGGAAATTTTTACTGTTCGGGCGGAAATTTACACGGTTTTGAAAGACTATCAGCGGGCTATGGCCGATGTCTCGCACGCGTTGAAGCTCGATCCCGACTCTGCCGATGCCCATGCCATACGCGCCGTGGTGCACAATAAATTACAGGATCCCGAAGCCGCACTCGCGGATGCCAACAAAGCGGTTGAACTCGATCCAAACAATATGAAGGGCTATGAGATCCGTGCCTTGCTGCATGAAACGAGTGGCAATGCCGAGAGTGCGGAGAAAGATTACCGCAGATTGCTCGATTTGGATGATCAATCAAAAAAGGCGCAGGACGGTATTCAGCGCCTGACAGGCGCCAAAGCCGAAATCAACCGCGAACAGGTGGGAGAGCTTGTCGACAATTGGATCATCCAGAAATTGCCCAATGGCAATTATGTGGCATTGAACGACAAATATAAGAAGCTCCGCGTTCAGCTTGAAATGTATGGATCCGAAGCGCCAGCCATTCTTGAATGGTCGAGACTGAAGAACCGTTTTAACGGGATCGGTCTGTTGCGCTATTTTGCCGGCGACAGCAAAGCTTATGATGGCAACCGAATGGAATATATCGCGATCGTCGACCTTTATTCGAAAAAGGTTGCCGCAATCGAACCTTTTAAGTGGGGCGATAAACCTGCGGATTGGTCATGGAAGGACGGCGCCGTAGCGGTTACGGATCCGGACGGTACGGTGAACAGCGTTCGGCTGCGCAGGCGGCGGCCCGTCGTCAAGCCTGAGCGGCCCTATGTTACCGGATGGTGGTGGGGCCAGTCGGCAAACGATGGATGGGTAGATCGTCCGCCGCGGGCGGCATGGAATAACCGTTCCCGTCCACGCAAAAAAAATCGCCGGCGGCGCAAAACGCGCTCGCTGTTTAACTTCCTTTTTGACTAGAGCGGTTTCGCTTTTAATTGAGTCGCTCAACCGCTCTAATTTTGTGTTTTGCCGCGCTTTTTATCGGAAAACCGGTTCCCACTTTTCCGGAAACGCTTTAGGCGATCGTTGCCTCATCGGTTCGCCCGGCGCGCCGCGGCCGAAGATATCCACAAAAGGCGCATGTTTGCGGGATCCGTGCGCCTATTGGACGTTTTCCTACGGGATGTCTGCGGCAATCATACCGAATCGGATAGAAGTGTTTTTGCCTTTTATTAGGCGGCGTTACGTTTTTAGAGGCAATCGCCTCATTAACGGCGAACCTAAAGGCTGGGTGTGTCGCGGGGGCGCGCTCCTTAGTGCAGTCATTTCCAGTAAGTTTGCCAGTAAGTTGGCCAGTAAGTTTGAACGCGTGTGAGTTTGCGCGCGAGTACGCGTGGCAAGCTATTAGGAATGTGGGCTATTCCGTTCCGTGCGTATGTGCTTTTGGCGGATGTGGCACCGTCAAACAAACGCGGCAGTTACCGAGACGTTGATGTGATGCCAAGGGGATTAGGGGGCAAAATTGACAGCGGATCGAAGATGGCCGGGACACCGGCGGATTAAGCGGAACCTCAGCCGGTTAAACAATTCTGACCCGTCTTATGGTGCGACATTGGCTGTCCCCGGCGCGGAAGAAATAGCCGATGCTCTTCTGCAATATGCCTCGGCGCACGAAACTTCGGCGCGCACACACAATGTTGTAGAATTCGCCAAGCCAAGAGCCGCGCGCGGGCAAATTGACGGACAGGCAGAGCCATCGTCAAAAGCAGCACCTCTGTCGGGCGCTGCAGCGAGGCTCCCGTTTGTGCCAAAACCACAGAATCGCCCGCCATCCCAAACGGCTCCAAGCACGCGGTTTATGCGTTTGTCTGAAGACAGCAGAGCCGTTGAAAATATTGTGCCGGTGGAGGAAAGTTTTGCTTCCGAGGATGAATTTTTGGCCCCGCATAGCGCGCCGGAGAGGCGCATGCCCGCGCCTTATCGCCATATGATAATGGATCGCAGCGGAACACGGCCGCCCGGCAAACCCGATCGTTTGCCGCGGGACGCCGACATATCCCGTTTCCAGGAGACCGGCCCTTCCCAGGAGACCAGCCCTTCCCAGGAGACCAGCCCTTACCAAGAGCCGAGCCCTTACCAGGAGCCCGGCCTTTACCAGAAGACGGGCCCTTTCCCGAAGACCGGGCAAGGAAGCCGAAACGCCAATGTTCGGCGCGCGGTTCATGGGGAGCCTGGAAACCATTCGGAAGTGTCCATTGCTCAATCCGCACCCCGGCGCGATAGCGGATCCGAAGATGACGAAACACGCCGGCGGCGCATGGCGTCCTATTTCGGCAAACATCCCCGATGGACAATGGTTTCAATAATCGCCGGGGCCTTTCTAATCTTCAATCCATCGCAATTTCATTCGGTCTACGGGTTTGAGCTCTCATTTGACCGGGCGTTCTTTGCCGGACTGTCCGTTCTTATATTGGGTTTGTTTTTCCGCTATTTGCACGTCCGGCGGCCAACCGATGAGAGTGTCGATGAATGGACGATTGAGGACTTGAAAGTGCTGGAGACGCGCGCCTTGGAGTTGATAGATTTGGACAGGCGTGAGCTGCTTGCGGATCCGATCGTTCTAACCAGCTTTCCCGATATCGACCGGATTGGAAATACATTTCGCGGCAGTCTGTATGGCAAAGACAATGTTCTGCGCTTTACGCCGCGAGCGGTCACGGTGCTTTGCTTTACGGAGGATGTCGCGGTGTCCTACGAGGGAGCTGTCGACCTGCTGACCGGCAACCGGGTGTATGAAAAAACGATTGAATTTTTCTACCGGGATATTGCCACGGTTGGGCTGCAAAAAGTGGCCATCGGAAAGGATCTTCGTTTCTACACCCGGATGTGGAACACGATTGCGCCTTGGCGCTGGAGTTTCTGGGATCGCATTAATCGTATTATCTCCGGCCGGTCCTCGGAGGGTGCGGGTCAGCGCAGTACGCGGGAATTTTTTCAGATAAATTTGGCTAACCGTGAGTGCATTAAGGTGGTTCTTCGGGATGGGCGATTAGCGGGAGATCGGATTTATGATGAGATCCCCATCACGACCGACGATAAGATTATCCGGGTGGTCCGTGAATTTGTCGCCAAGATGAAAAATGAGCAATTGCGGGGGCGAGCGCCTGGACAGGCTGGCGCCGATCGTTGAATTCGTCCAGAAACAAACGAAGGAAATGCTTGTCCGGCCTAGAACTATCTGCCCAATAATTTTAACCAGGCCGCGCAAAGATTGTGGAAAAGTGAGTGTTTTAGTATTTTATCGCCTGCCTATTGCGCTTAACGCCTTAAAATTTAGACTCTGTAGCGGCGGAATATGATTCGGGGAGTTTTAAAGTGGGGATAAGAACAGCGGGCAAAGAGCCGGCGGGCGCGCAGGCATCCGGATATGGCCAAGTATCCGCGAATGGTCAGGTATCCGGGAATGGCCGGGTATCCGGAAAAGGCCAGGAATCCGGAAAAGAGATGAGCAGACAGGGGGCAACCAAGGTAGTCCTTATGAACGAATGTGAAGATATTGGCTTTCCGGAGCCTATTCGATCACTCGGAAAATCCGGTCAAATCACGCCGGATGAGGAAGCTCTCGCGAAAGCGTTCTACCGAGATGTTCATCGATCAGGCTTGTTATATTCGCTGGTTCAGTCATTTGGCGGCGAATGTAGCGAGGATATGAAAGTTGAAGCAGGCTGCCCTGAAACCCTGGCCCGGCTTCGAGGTGTATTCAGCTTGCTCGATTCTCTTGATGAGCGTTTGCTGGCAACCGTGTGCGCGTTCATCTTGGAGATGAGAACTTCGAGCGCCGACGGGCCTCTCCGGGTGGAGGAGGTCGGTAGGCGGGTCATGG